>DASXBV010000254.1:0-14345 GCA_036491515.1 Chthoniobacterales bacterium | reverse complement strand
AGATGAGCCCAGGGGTCATAAAGATTCCTGGCCCTTTCCTGTACGTGTTGATGCCGATGCGCCTGAGCTGAAGGGAAGGCAGAAGTAAAAAGGCAAAAGGCAGAAGTGCAAACGAATTGGAATCGCCGCTCCGGCTCGTGGTCGTGCATGATTTTTGAGTCTCAATTCGAGCTCTCGGGAAGACTCGCGCCGCAGGCGAGTATGATCACTTCTGCCTTTTTCCTTTTGCCTTCTGCCTTTTCCTTTACATCACGCATTTCCTCGATAGCTTCCCTGTCTCTCGCTCACGTGGCGGAACTGGCAGACGCGTACGGCTCAGGACCGTATGGGGTAACCCGTGGAGGTTCGAGTCCTCTCGTGAGCAGGCTCGGGAATGGAATCCGGCTTTACACAGAAAGAGCCGAGCACGATCCAGCATCTGTTTGCTCGGATCGCTCATCGGTACGACTTGGCGAACAGCCTCTTGAGTCTAGGTTGCGACTCGTTTTGGCGAGCAAATGTTGCGGCCAAGGTAAGAAGGTGGACTCCCGCTGACATCTTGGATCTGGCCACTGGTAGCGGAGTCCTGGCCCATGAAATCAAGCGGCAAATGCCGGGCGTGCGGATCGTTGGAGCGGACTTTTGTGCGCCGATGTTAGCTGTTGCTCGCCGGCGTGGAATCAAGGAGTTGGTGATCGCAGATGGACTGGCACTGCCATTTCTGGACGAGCGGTTCGACGTTGTGACGATCGCCTTCGGTTTGCGAAATATGGCTTCTTACGAGACGGCGCTCTGCGAGGTCCGAAGGGTTCTGCGGCCAGGAGGCCATGTAGTGATTTTGGATTTTTCCCTTCCTGGACCGCCTCTACGCCCCCTCTACCGCTTCTACCTTCATCACGTTCTGCCAGTTTTAGCCGGTTGGCTCACAGGTGAACCGGATGCGTATCGATATTTCAGCGGGACCATCGAAGATTTCCCGAAAGGTGAGGCGATGCTCGAACTGCTGCGCCGTTGCGGCTTAGCAAACTGCGACCTCAAACCGCTTACGATGGGCATCGTGACAGTTTACACGGGACAAAAGGTCTAGGCTGCTTCACAAATCCTTAGATTTGTGAGGAACTCAAGAACTCAAGGACCGAGTTCTTGAATTCTTCACCGTTCCAGCGATGCGTTCAATTGCTTGAATTGCTCATCATCGAGTAGAAAAACGCCCTCTATTCCAGTGGTCGTGCCGTAATGCTGGTTTTCAGAATTAGCAGTACCAAACTTCACGTCTACCTCTCGGTTTTGTTCGCCGGATTGATACGAGATCCTGATCAAAAGAGAAGGTTGATCGAGGCCGTACTCCGGCTTCGGATTTCCGACCCAGGCCACGGCGCGCAAACCTGTCAACGTCGTTAAGAGCAGCTGAATCTGACCATCGTTCTGTTGGTTCTCATGCCCCTTCAGCACCCATTTTCTTTGCGAGCCGCGGAGCAACTCGATTGCTTCCAGTCCTCCGCGTTCTAGACGTAAGCTCACCAATTGGTCTCGTCTCAGATCCAGAACGTCCAATGTCTGGAAACTAAATTCCGTCGTCGGCAGATTGGCTAACAGCTGGTCGGTAATCGAAAAGATGTACAGTTCCTCTTCCAAGCGTGCATAGGTGAAGCCGTTTTCGGAATTCCCGAAAGCCAACGTGGCCAAGACGGTTTCGCCTGCGTTCGCCTCGGCCGTATTTTCCGAAGAATAGGAACTAAAGGTGATTTTGAGTTTTGGCTGATCAAGGCCGTACTTAGTCAAGTCGGTTGCCGTATCCGATACGAATTCACTAACCTCGCCATCATTAACTCCTTGAATGAGTCGGGTAATATTGTCCCCATTCGCTGGGGCGCTGGCCGGACTTAAGAAACGCCACCGGTTCTCGTCTCGAGCGAGGACGATCTTCGGCTCGTTCGTATGTTCGACGGTGACGCGATCGATGAGGTCGGGATTCATTCGCGCGATCTTTCGATCACGGAGGTCATTCGGAGTGATGTTGAATAGGCTGGCAAAAGCTTTGTTGACTTCGACAATCGACTTCCGTTGCGGAAGACCTGCGTACACACAGTCCGGATCCGATGGAACCTGTCTCCCGATCTCGATCTCAACCTTTTTGCCGTCGTCACCGAACAGCGTGACCAAATTAGAGGGTGAGTCCAGGCCAAAAGATCCCCGATTTGAGTTATTGTCTGAAACAAACTTGGCGATCTGTGTCTGATTCATCCTGGTGAGGATGTCCGCCACCGCATCGTTGCTGGCTCGTCCTTTGATCGGCCGTACAAGCAGCCAATTGTCCTGCTCTTTTGCAAGTTCGATTTCTCCACCGCTCACGCCGAAAATCGCTCGGTTGATGAGCGTTGTCAGGAATGGAGTCATCCGATGGTCACGAAAGTCTTCCGGCTTTTTAGAGACAATATTTTTCAGATCGTTGCTGACCACGTAAACGGCATCGTCGTCCGCGATCCGGAGATAGCTCTCGCCTTGGACAGCCGTATCTAAGCCAAACTGGAGCTCCGCCGGCATCTGTTTACCTTCAAGCTTCAGTCGCAGCCGCGATTTGTTAAGTCCGAAATCCTTCAACATCTGGCTCTTTTTGTGGCCTCTGCCCAAGTCGGTGATTACATCCTCGGGTCGTAGACTCTGTGTTGCATCGAGAAGTTGATCAACAACGCCGGCATCAGCGTCATCTTGCCACGGAGCGATCATCTTCCAAGCATCGCCTTCCGCTTTGACCCTGATCAAGTCCCCTCCATCATGAATCGTGAAGCCCTGGATGTTTGCGCGCGGCACGCTGAGAACATGAGCCGCTCGCTCTCGACGTTCCCGAGTACTTTGGGACCAACGGTCGAGACCAAAAATGAAGGCACCCAGGGCGACTGCGATGATCAGCAGAAGTAGGGTAGTTCTGACCTTCATGATTTCAGATGTGCTAGTGACGACGGAGCGCCCAGACACCTGCCCCGAGGAGCGCAATTAGCATGGGGATCCCCACCACGGTAAGTAGGACGATTTGATTCATTTGTGTGTCTGAAAGGTTTAAAGTAAACGCCCTGGGCGCCTTCGGGGCGATGGCCACCAGTTGTTCCCGATCGGCGAGCCAGTTAATGCTCATCAAGATGAAATCGGTATCCGGAGGGGACTCGCTTAGCGATTCGTTCCTCAGAAAATCAGCGTTGCCGAGGATGATGCTGCGGGATGAAGAACGCACCTGGACACGGGCGTCTTTGATTGATCCCTTTTCAAGCGCGACGCCAAAATAGAGTGGTGGAGGCAGATCAACTCCCTGGGCATAGGTCGGTGTATTTTGAGAATTGAGAATATCTTCCTTAGCGCCCCAGTAATCGCGCACGGCTGGCGTTAAAGCTTTCAGCACCGTCAATCCTTCCTGGGCTGTCCTGGATGCGTCAATCGACAGCGACCGCGTACCGCCCGGAAAGAAACCGGTGGCTTGACTCAGGGACCGCAGAAACCCTGTTTCCGGCAGGAACTGCGCGTACAGATCGAGCGTTACCGATCGCTCTTCGATGCCTGTCTTAAACTGGGTGACGATGATATCTTGATCCGGACGGACACCAAATTCGACGAGAAATTGGTCAAGCTTTGGTGTTTTGGCTTTCGGATCTAGCAAAATCAAAATTCGGCCTTGTTCATTCCAATAATTTCGCAGCAGAGACAACTCGCGGTCACCGAGGTCGTATTTCGGACCTACCAGGATAATGGCGGCATAGTCGGCTGGAATCTTTTCCAAGTTGGTCAGCATAAGCGGCGCGATTTTAATATTCTGGTGCTCAACCGCCTCTTTAAAGCGCGCCAGCGGTGAGCCACTATCGAGTCCCGGTTCGCCGTGGCCCACGACATAACCAATTTTCGGTTCCCGGTTTTCGGTCAGCTCGATCAAGGCGCTAGTAATGACTTGTTCGCCGCGGAAAGAGCTGATTTGCGGTGCTTCGCTAAACATACCGGGAGAATCATACTCGGCCATGTCAGCTACCCGGAGGATTTTTTTTCGGCCTTGATAGTCCATGATGACCAGGTTCTCTTGGGCTCCAAAATTATATTTTACCTGAAGTTCGCGTGTGCGCGTGAGGTTGCGATATGGATCGAGCATCTCGACCTGGATCTTTCTTTTACCGGCGAATTCATATTCTTTTAATAAGTTCTGCAGGTCGTTATAGAGTTCCGCACCGGCGCTCTGAGATGCTGGGGAAAAGAAGACGTAGATCTTCAACTCTTTTTTTAGAGACTTTAAAACGTTCTTGGTGAGCTCGGAGAGAGCATACTTATTGAAACGAGAGAGATCCCAGCGTTGATATCTATTGAACCCGATGTAGTTGATCATTAGAACGATCAAGGCAACGATCAAGGTCTGCAGGACCACATTTACACCGATGCGGAGCCGCTGGATGCCGGCCGGCTTGGGGAGGGAATTAGCCATGCTGATTGGTGAGATCGTTAGGTTCGCCAACGCCGGTATTGAAAAATCTGGTAGGTGATGACCAGCAACAAAAAAGTCATGCTCGGGTAAAAGACAAATACTCGGGAATCAATGACCCCTCGCGAGAATGAATCCATGTGGTCCAATTGCGCCACGTAGGCAGTTATCTCTCGGAGAAGAGGCGACGATATGTTGACGACATAATTGATCAGGGTCAGGAAGAAAATACCGATCGTTAGCACCAATGAGATCATCGCCGCGACGATCTGATTTGAAGTCAGGGCCGAAGCCAGGCAACCCAAGGAAACATTAAATATACCCATGACCAGCAATAGCAGGTAGGGTGCCAATAGTTGGCCGGCTGACCCGATCGCCGATCGATTACCGAGCCAGCTGAATATGAGAAAGTATAGTAAACTGGGCAACCAAAGGCTAAGGTAGAAGATCAGGGCGGCCAGGAACTTGGACATGACTACTTCCCAATCCCGGACTGGAGCGGTCATTAATGTTTCAATGGTTCCAAGCTTAAACTCCTCTGCAAACAACCGCATGGTGATCACGGGAAATACCAAGAGATACGCAATCCAGAAAAAGGCGGAATTGAAGAAGACCTGGACTATCGTATTCTCAGACGGCGCGCGGTTCAGCAGTGCGATCGCGAACCAGAAGGATAGACCGTTGAGGATGAGAAAGAAGAACAGAACGATATAAGCTATGGGCGAGTAGTAAAAAACGGACAATTCTCTCTGGAGCAAGGTAAAAAGGCGTCTCATCGGGCTATGCTCATTCCCTAGTTATCGGTATAAGTTAGTTCAACGAAAACATCTTCCAGGGTTGCCCGCTCCTGAGTCAATTCCCTGATGATCCAGCGCCGCTCGACCGCTAGCCGGAATATCTCTTCGCGCAGATCGGACTTTGCTTCGATGCGGATCGAACAGCGCTGCCAGCCATCTTCCTCATTCGCAGTAACGCCTTTCACCCCGGCAATCGTTTCGATCAGTCGCACGGGATCGTCGCCGCCAGTCTTAACCTCCAACTTGATCGTGCCGGAAGTCCGGAGTTGGCCCACGAGATTCTCAGGCGTATCGGACGCTTCGATTTTACCCCGATGGATAATGATTACCCGCGAACAGGTCACTTCGACCTCCGACAGGATATGAGTTGAGAGCAGAATGGTGTGGCGTTCGCCTAAGGATTTGATCAGCTCACGGACCTGGCGAATCTGATTGGGATCCAGCCCGATGGTCGGTTCGTCGAGGATCAAGAGGTCTGGATCATGAACCAGAGCATCCGCCAGGCCGACTCGTTGACGGTAGCCCTTCGATAAGGTTGCAATCAGCTTATTCTCGACCTCCTGCAAACTGCAGAGCTCTTTCACCACATTGACTCGATTGCGAAGTTTCTTTCCACCGAGACCCTTGAGCGATCCACGGTATCGGAGATATTCACTGACTCTCAAGTCGCCGTACAAAGGAACGCTTTCTGGGAGATATCCGAGATGCATCCGCGCTTTGAGCGAGTCTGTGAAGACGTCGTGGCCCGCAATCAAGGCCCTGCCGGAAGTTGCCGGCATAAAGCTTGATAAAATTCGCATGGTGGTGCTTTTACCCGCTCCGTTCGGCCCGAGGAAACCGACAATTTCGCCTTTTCCAACCTCGAAGCTCAGGTTGTTGATCGCAATTATCCCCGCGTACTTTTTTGTAAGCTGTTCAACTTTGATCATTTGAATTATCGGGCAGAACGCATGGCGGCGTCCGCGAGCATCCTCCCGTTTGGAGGCAGGTAGCGCAAGCGCCTGAATGTAGCCTGCCCCCTGCGTGCTTGTAAATTTGTGATAATTTCCGTTTGGGTCGAGTCAAACTTCGTTTAGATTTTTTATCCACCGCTCGACCCCGAGCTATATCATGAAAACTTCGTATTTGAATGATTGGAACGCCGATCTTCTAGACGAATACTATCAACGTTGGAAGCAAGACCCGGCATCTGTAGATTCGAGTTGGTCAGCTTTCTTTGAAGGTTTCGAGCTAGGCTCATCTCCCACCCGCAATGGCAAAGCCGCGGTGGCGCCGGACAGAGAGGGCACTATCAGTGAGTTCGACCAACTGCAGAATCGCATTGACGGTCTGGTGTACAATTACCGTGTTCTTGGCCATACTCAGGCGCAGGTTGACCCTTTGGCACAAGGGCGTCCCGAGACCCGCGCGCTAAGTTTATTTTCGCTCGGATTAGCAGACGTGCCGCTCGATACCGTCGTTTCATCCCGCTATTTTCTTAATTCGCGCTCGATGACACTTGGAGAGATGCTCGACATGCTTCGCGCCATCTACTGTGGGCCGATCGGGGTCGAATTCATGCATATACAGAACGAGACCGTCCGCGAATGGGTCCGCGAACGGATCGAAGCCCGAGTCGCTGTACCGCAACCGGACGCTGTATCCCAAAAAAGGTTGCTGCGGATATTGATGGAAGCGGAGACGTTTGAGCAGTTTGTCCATACCAAATTCATTGGTCAAAAGCGTTTCTCACTCCAGGGTAGCGAAAGCTTGATGATAATCCTGGAGAAAATCCTCGCCGATTGCCCCGACAAGGGCATTCAGGAGATCGTCATGGGGATGGCCCACCGTGGCCGCTTGACGGTTTTGGCGAATTTTCTGAAAAAATCCTACAACATCATCTTCAAGGAGTTCTCCGAGAATTTCATACCTGACCTCGTTGCCGGTGACGGCGATGTAAAATATCATCTCGGGTATGAGAGCGTGCGGAAAACCGACTCGGGCGCAGAGGTAGGTATCCGGCTTGCGGCCAATCCCAGTCACCTCGAAATAGTCAATCCAGTCGTGGAAGGCAAGGCAAGGGCGCGCCAGCGGGCTTTGGGCGACACCGAGGAACGAAAAAAAGTTTTGCCGTTATTGATCCATGGGGATGCGGCGTTTGCCGGCCAAGGGATTGTCGCCGAAGTCTTAAACCTATCGCAATTGCCCGGTTACGAGACTGGGGGAACCGTACACGTGATTGTCAATAATCAGATCGGATTCACGACCCTGCCGGCTGAAGCGCGTTCAACGCAATATTGCACAGACGTCGCGAAAATGATCGAGGCACCGATCTTTCACGTGAACGGGGATGATCCGATCGCAGTGGAGTTTGTTGCTAAACTCGCGCTGGAATTCCGGCAGCATTTTTCCCGGGATGTTGTCGCGGACTTGTACTGTTATCGGCGGTACGGGCACAATGAGACCGACGAACCAAGTTTTACCCAACCCAGGCTTTATAAGAGAATCCATTCACACTTGCCGGTGACGAAACTTTTCAAGGATCGGATGTTGCAATCCGGGATGCTTACGGCGCAGGAGGCGGAGACTCTCGAAAAGGAGTTCAGGGGCCGGCTCGAAATTGCTCTCGGAGACGTCCAGACCTCAGAGGTCAAGTCGAAAAGGGATTTTCATCGCAGTTTCGAAGAGTCAACAGCAATTTTTCAGCCTCCATATAGCCATAAGGAACCGGAGACCCGAATTGCCAGGGAGATGGTTGATTTGATCGTAGATAGAATTACCCGAGTGCCGGAAGGTTTTCATGTCCAACCGCAGATCAAGAAGTTGTTCCTGGACCGGCGGAGGAAGCAGCACGAGGGAGGCGGACCATACGATTGGTCTTTCGGGGAGGCGCTAGCCCTTGGATCGCTTCTCATCGAGGGAACACCGATTCGCCTGTCTGGACAGGATAGCCGACGTGGGACCTTTAGTCAGCGCCACTCCGTACTTTACGATAGTGTAACCCGTGAGCGATTCGTGCCGCTCGCAAATTTGGCCGAGGGACAAGCCCGATTCTGCGTGTACAACAGCATGCTGTCTGAGGCGGCCGTTTTGGGGTTCGACTATGGGTACTCGCTCGATTTTCCGGACATGCTTTGCCTCTGGGAGGCGCAGTTCGGTGACTTTGCGAATGGCGCTCAGGTAATTATCGACCAATTTATTGTGAGTTCGGAATCGAAATGGCAGCGGCCGAGTGGCGTTGTTCTTTTGTTACCACACGGATACGAGGGCCAAGGCCCTGAGCATTCGAGTGCTCGTCTGGAGCGCTTCCTGCAACTTTGTGCCGAGGATAACATTCAAGTCTGCAATCTCACGACACCGGCTCAATATTTTCATGTGTTGCGACGCCAGGTTCGACGAGATTTCCGCAAACCGCTGGTGATCATGACGCCGAAATCGCTATTGCGAAATGAGCGAGCGACCTCGCGCATCGAGGATTTCACACAGGCGGCTTTTGAGCAGGTGATCGGTCCGACACTGCTTGGTAAACCGGAGAATGTCGACCGAGTAATCTTTTGCAGCGGTAAGGTTTACTACGACCTGATCGCCTACCTTGAGGCGAACCGGATCAATGATGCGGCTCTTGTGCGCGTCGAGCAACTCTATCCTTTAGACCTGGAAAGGCTTGAAGAAGCCATCCATGATTTTCGCGGCGCAGCTAAGTGGATTTGGTGTCAGGAGGAGCCCAAGAATATGGGGGCATGGACCTACATCGCTCCGCTGCTAGGCCGGGTGACCCGACAAGCAATCGATTATGCAGGGCGACCGGCTGCCGCCAGTCCGGCTGTTGGCTCTAAGGCGTGGCACGATCAACAGCTTAAGGAGCTTATTCACCAAGCGTTTAGCATGTGATCAGCGACTGCCGGATCGTTCAAGATCTCCTCTCAATGAGCATCGAAGTCAAAATCCCTGCTGTCGGCGAATCAATCACGTCCGGCGTTTTATCAACCTGGCACAAGCAGAACGGGGATGTGGTTAACGATGGCGAGGCCTTGTTCACTCTCGAGACCGACAAAATTTCGACAGAGGTTCCCGCAGTCGGATCTGGCAAACTTCGGATTCAGGTTGATGCCGGCCAAGAGGTGAAGATTGGCCAGGTAGTCGCTCTGCTGGAGGACAACGTCAAGACGCCAAGGGGGAATGGTGAGCCTTCCGCCCCCGCCGTGGTGCCTGTTTCCGCAACGCCAGCTGCGAACGTGACCGGGGCCCAGCCCCCAACGAAGACTCCTTTGGGTGAAACTGTGCCGGAAATGCGCCCATCTACTGTTGAGCAGGAAAGGAATGAGACGTTGTCGCCCGCCGCACGAAGGATTGCCGAGGAAGAAAAGGTCAAGCTCTCTGAGGTGGTCGGTACTGGCAAACATGGGCAGGTCACAAAAACGGACCTCATTCAGTATCTCGAGTCGAAAGGTGCTCCGCCGGTCCCGGCAAAATCGACTTCGTCGCCGGTGCCTGACGTCGCCGGTGCTACTATTTCCCCCACCGAGCCATCACCTCGGTTTACCCGACGGAAGATGACTCCGTTGCGGAAGAAAATCGCTGCTCAGCTGGTTTTGGCTCAGCAAAACGCCGCGATGCTCACAACCTTCAACGAGTGCGACATGTCGGCTGTAATGCAGCTTCGATCACAATATCAGGAGTCCTTTCAGAAGAGGCACTCCGTGAAGCTTGGCTTCATGTCGTTCTTTATCAAGGCTGTGGTAGATGCGCTGCAGTCCGTCCCGGAAATGAATGTGAGAATCGACGGTGACGATTTAGTGCAAAATCACTATTATGACATTGGCGTCGCTGTGGGAACGGAACGCGGGTTAATTGTTCCGGTCATTCGAGACGCAGATAAAAAGAGCTTTGCAGAACTCGAGGGAGAGATCGCGGCCTATGCCGGAAAAGCGCGCGAAGGGAAATTGCAGTTGGACGACCTAACCGGCGGGGTCTTTACGATTACAAATGGCGGGATCTACGGTTCTCTTCTCAGCACTCCCATCTTGAATCCTCCCCAGAGCGGTATTCTCGGAATGCATAAAATCCAGAATCGACCGATGGCGATCGGGGATAAAATCGAGGTGCGTCCGATGATGTATCTGGCGGTCAGCTACGACCATCGCGTAGTGGATGGTAAAGAAGCTGTCACCTTTCTGATACGGGTAAAGGAATGTGTGGAGGCTCCGACCCGTTTGCTCTTGCAAGGGTAGTCTTCACACGGGTAGGGACACTCTGATAAGGCGCTACCCGGTAGCGATGTAAGCGAAGCGTCCTCGCTTTGCCCTCCGTGAAGAAGCAAAGCGAGGACGCTTCGCCTACGCGTCTTGTCGACGTCGACACCGGGCGCAGCACTCCGGGACAGTATTGTGTAATTACAGAGATCCCAAAATTGGTCAGCCTTGTTACTCATTTCTTTCTCTTGCGCCCATAGAGCATCACCGCGAGCTGGCGGCCAAGCCAGCGAGGATTGAGCGACGGCCAGCGAATCGAGATCCGCGGCGCACCGGGCGGGCGCACGAGGTACCCGATGACGATGCGCAAAATCAGGCAGGATGCCGCGATAGCCACGAGGGCTGGTATCAAAAGCTGCGGAAACATTCGTGGAGTGCTGTTTATGCAGCCTAATCAAATCGACAGAGGGCCGTCGGGTTTTTTTGGGTTTCAAAGCAAAAATGGATTTGGTCGGGAGTTATCCTCGAGATCGATAGAGGCGGAATTTCGTTCTGCCCAAAAAAATCAACCCCGCTCGTTTCAAACGTCGTCCTGGCTTCGCCCCCCTGGAGTCCGCAGAGTACAAACAATTTATAGACATGAAACGGGAACGGTGGCTCGTGCGGATGCCTGGCTCGGTCGAAAACAGCCAGCATCCTTTCGGCCCTGGTTCGAAATCCCGATTCCTCGAGTATCTCTCGTTCCACAGCTTCGGATGGCGAATCATTCACATCCGCCCAGCCTCCGGGCAAGGTCCATAGCCCGTCAGTCCGTTCCCGCACAAGTAGCAACTTGCCGCTTCGGAATACCACACCGCGAACGTCGACCTTCGGCGTAGCGTATCCAGTCTGGTTCTCGAAAAGCTCGTGGATCAATGACGGTGATTTACCTGAATACTCCGCAAAGATCTCGACCGAAATTTGCAAAATCTTCTGGTACCGCTCGCGATCGTACTCGGATTCCGAAAAGTGCAAGCCGGTTTGCGCGATGGCCTGGAGCTCCCGAGACCATTGGACCCATCTTGGTTCATGTGACATACAAATAGCGCGGCAAAGCCGCAATAAGGATCGTACCCGTGCTTGTCATGTTCGAACTTTGAACGTTGCAGCTTAAAGGCGGTTTGCAATCTGAGAAATCAGCCTGCCGCTTCGCCGTGCGTAAGCGAAGGCTCCAGGCTTTGCTAACCTTTCCCCGAGCAAAGGCTGGAGCCTCTGCGAACCGCGGGTAAAGCGGGACGCTTTACTTACTCCGAGGCAAAGGCTGGAGCCTTGATTCGAAGAGGCAAAGGCTGGTGCTTTCGCTTACGCGCGAGCAAAGCGAGACGCTTACCAGGCAATTTTCATGTCCGAAAACGGCCAGACAATGGTGCTATTCCGGACTAGTTTCGCTGCATGCCATTGAATCGGGATCAGTGCTACCAAGCGATCATGACGCGAGATCCGCGTTTTGATGGGCACTTCTTTGTCGCAGTGAAATCCACGCGGATTTACTGCCGACCGATCTGCCGTTCGAAACGGCCGGCATTGGAAATGTGCGAGTTCTTTCAGCATGCGGCAGCCGCCGAGGTGGCGGGATATCGTCCGTGTCTCCGTTGCCGACCGGAGCTTGCGCCGGGTCAGGCGCCGGCCGATTCCGCGGATCGGTTGACAATGGCGGCCTTGAAACAGATCGAGGCAGGCAGCCTACATGATCAGAGCGTTTCGCATCTGGCTGCCCGCCTCGGCGTAAGTGATCGGCATCTCCGGCGCGTCTTATTGGCGAACATAGGTGTCACTCCGATCCAGCTGGCACAGACCCACAAGCTGCTTTTGGCAAAGCAGTTGCTGACGGATACGACCTTACCGATTATCGATGTCGCGTTCGCAAGCGGTTTCTCGAGTCTAAGAAGATTTAATGCCTTATTTCGACAGAGATACACATTTGCTCCCAAGACGCTTCGGCAGAAGAGCCGGCCCACGCGAGTCGACGTAGGGTCTTGCGTTTGTCGATTGTTTTATCGCCCGCCTTTTGATTGGGGTTCGTTATTGACGTTTTTTTCCAGGCGCATGTTCGCCGGCGTCGAGCAGATCGATGGGGATCAGTATCGACGGACAGTCGGAATCGGATCGCATCAAGGATGGATCTCCGTTAAGAATGATCCGGCGCAATCGGCGCTTTGCGTAGAGGTGTCGAACTCTCTTCTGGCGGTATTGATGCAAGTCCTCGCGCGGCTCCGCAGATTGTTTGATCTCGAAGCAACGCCTCAGCACATCGTCACGCATCTTGGCGCTCTTGCCGAAGACCATCCTGGACTGCGCATTCCGGGGGCATTCGACGGATTCGAAATGGCAGTCCGAGCGATACTTGGACAGCAGATCAGTGTGAAAGCGGCCACGACGCTGGCCGGACGACTCGCAAATAGATTCGGGGACCCGATTGTTACCCCATTTCCCGGTCTGACTCGCTTGGCTCCGACGGCTCGAGTGATCGGTGCTGCTACGATGGATGACCTTACCCAACTGGGGATCACGCAGTCACGTGCGCGATCAATTCTTGCGATGGCTAAAGCCGTGGCGAGCGGATCGATCGCCCTCGACGTGGCCGTCTCCATCGATCGCATCCTGGCAAGGCTAAAAGAACTTCCGGGGATCGGAGATTGGACTGTTCATTACTTTGCGATGCGGGTGTTCGGATGGCCGGACGCTTTTCCTCATAGCGACCTTGGAATATTAAAGGCGCTCAAAACGAAAAATCCTCGTCAAGCGCTGGCGATGGCTGAGAGCTGGCGTCCCTGGCGCGCATATGCAGCGATGCATTTGTGGAAATCTCTGGAGAAAAACTTATGAAATATTACTGCGACTACCAAAGCCCTGTCGGCATCCTTCATCTGGTCTCGAACGGCTCCGCACTCATCGGTTTGCATTTCAGCAACAAGAGTTGCTCAAGTTCGCAAGCGATTGATCCGGAGGTAACGCCCTTCCCGAAAGCCATCGAGCAATTAGCTAGATATTTCGAAGGATCACTCGAGGAGTTCGACCTTCCGATTGTTTTTCATGGTACCGAATTCCAGATCCGAGCGTGGAACGAACTAAAGAAGATCCCATTCGGTGTAACAATTTCATACAAGGCGCAAGCGGAGAGAATCGGAAGTGTTCCACGGGCGGTTGGATTGGCAAATGGTCAAAACCCCATATCGATCATTGTTCCGTGCCATCGGGTCATCGGAGCCAATGGTCGTCTTGTCGGATACGGCGGTGGACTTGATCGAAAGCGCGCACTTCTGCAATTCGAGGCTACGGTGCGGGATTTCGGACCGCAGCCATTTTCCCGTCATACGGAAGCGCACTAACTAACATGGAGCATAGGCTTCCCTCCTTCGTCCGCTAACGCGGAACTACGGCGGCCAGGCCAGCCTATACCGAGAGATCACTGCGCATGGCCTTGTGAAATCGGCAAAGAGACGGTAGGGCGAGGCTCCGTCCGAGCCGTCCTTCGGGCTTGACGCGGTCGAGGCGCGGCTCAGACCGAGCTTCGCCCTACGCGGAGCCTCGCCCCATAAGCGCTAACTTAAACCGGTGCGGACCAAAGCGCCGAAGGCGCGACCGGATTAAAGTAGCATAGCATAGGCTTCCAGCCTGTACCGAGGGACCACTGCGCATTGCCCCGTGAAATTGGCAACGACGCGGAAATGGCTCAAAGCCGCCGCTCAATCGCTGCAGGATACAGGCTGGAAGCCTATGCTACTTTGCATCGGCCGCCCCGAGCATTCGAGGCTGAAGATCCCCGCTTCGTTAAGTTAGCGCTTATGGAGCTTCGCCCTGCCAGGATGCAATCGCATAAGCCGATTAGCTCGATCAGATCCCGAGGTCAGTAACAGAACTGCGGCACCTTCGTCAGCCAATCGTCGAATTATCCGATAGAGCTCG
>DASXBV010000253.1:0-7365 GCA_036491515.1 Chthoniobacterales bacterium | reverse complement strand
TCGCCAATCAGGCCGAACATCATCGTCAATTTTCGTTCCAAGACGAGGTTCGCCAGCTCCTGAAACGCCATCATACCGCCTTTGATGAACGATACGTTTGGGATTGATACGAATCTAGTCGGTCGCCCTTTCAGGGCGAGGGCTTGGTGGGTTCGCCAACCCAGGCCAAAAGACCTGGGCTAAGTTGTATAGCCGCTTCGCGGCTCAGGCTCGGCGCTTCGCCGCCAAATGTCCAATCTCCAGGCGCCTTCGACGCGCTCCCCATCCCAAAAATATCCCCTATCAATGACTCGCCGGAACGAGAAATCGTATCATCTGATTTCCTCAATCCGAGATTACGTTTGCTCTAGCAGACGGCCCCATTGGGCGAGCTCAGCGCCATTCAGCTAACTTGGTGATCCAAGGAAATTTCGAAGCATCGGGTTCGTATTCCAACACCAACTCCGAGATCCTTCGGCGAAATTCTGCGATCGATTGGTCGTTCTTCTTTGCGGCATGAGCGATCAAATTTCTGATCATGAATTCCAAGAACAGATCCGATAGCTTCTGTAGGAAGGCCACCTCAGGGGCGTTTTGTTGCCGTAAAATCTCGAGATACCGGTTTAGTTCGGCCCACAGATTGCTGAGAGCCGCTTGCCGTGAAATCTCGGCTGCTCCCTGAGTCGTTCGCCACAGTTGTATGGAGTAGAAAGTATAGATGATCGTCGAGATGGAGACGGCCGTAGTAAGAATCAGGGAGATAGCATTCATATGCGCCTTTCGAATGGACAGTGTAGTTGCTGTTAAGCAAAAAAAGAGCATGCGCAAGTTAATTAACACCAACGTGACTGCGTTGTAGTACGGACGCCTTGGGGCATCACAAACTCCTTACCATGTGAAAATACTCCTGCCCCACTATCCATTTGGTGTAGTCCGCGTAAAACCCGAGTCGATCGTACAACCGTTTGGCTGCCGCATCTATCTCCACCAAGAGTGCTATGCGCATGTGCCCGAGCTTTCGGCCACGATTGCACCCCGCTTCGATCAATTTGCTACCGTAGCCTTTCCTTTGACAACGCGGGCTCACGCTAAGGGTATCAAGGTAAAACTCGGATGTTTCTGGTTCGGTAGGGATGTGATAGTTAGAATCGCCCGACTTCTTAGCAGCGGCACGCTCGATCGGTACATCCAGTTCTCTGGCTTTGGAGCCATCATAAAGAATCGTCACTCCGACCACAACCCCGTCTTCTTCTATCACCAGGGCATTTTGATAGCTGACGCGGTTGTCCTCCTGGCAAAAAAAGTCGGTTAAAATAGAGGTTGTTTCCTGACTATCGGTTGTTCCGCTCAAAACAAACGCAATGTGACCGATCGCCGGCAAAATCAGCGGGACAGCTGTTACGGCATCGTCGGGAACCGCCTGCCTGATCATACCCGCAGGATCTTGCCAGGGTTCATAATGTTGTCGGGATCGATCGCCTGTTTGATGGCACGCATCACGCTCATCGCCTCACCGTGCTCGGCGATCAGGAAATCGATCTTGCCGCAGCCGACTCCGTGCTCACCGGTGCATGTACCGTCGAGCGATAGCGCCCGATGGACCACTCGTTCGTTGATCCGTTCGGCCTCCTCCATCTGTCTCGGGTCGTTCGGATTAATCGCGAAGCAGATGTGAAAATTGCCGTCGCCGGCATGGCCCACGATCGGTGCCGGCAGAAAGGAAGAGGCGAGGTCCTTCTGCGTTTCCGTGACGCATTCGGCCAGCCGCGAAATTGGCACGCATACATCTGTCGCCCAGAGCTGCGCCCCCTCTCGCAACGCCTTATCGGCGTAGGCTACGTCGTGGCGCGCGCGCCAAAGCGTGCGGCGATCGTCTGGGCTGGTTGCCCAGGAGAAGTCGGTACCCCCGTGCTCGGAGGCGATCATCTGAACCATCTTCGCCTGCTCGGCCACGCCGGACTCGGTACCGTGAAATTCGAGCCACAACGTCGGCGCGACCGGCAGACTGAGCTTTGAATACCTGTTGATCGCGTCCATCTGCGCCGCGTCGGCCAGTTCGATTCGCGCCACGGGCACGCCCGATTGAATGGTGTTGACCACGACGTTAACGGCGGCCTCGACACTGGGGAAGGAGCAGACCGCTGAGGAAATTGCCGTCGGAATGCCGTAGAGGCGGACCGTCACCTCAGTGATTACTCCCAGAGTTCCCTCGGAGCCGACAAAGAGCCGCGTTAGGTCATAGCCTGCGGCGGATTTCCGCGCCCGGCGCGCCGTACGAATCACCCGCCCGTCTGGCAGCACAACTTTGAGCGAGAGCACGTTTTCGCGCATCGTGCCGTAGCGCACCGAATTAGTGCCTGAAGCGCGCGTGGCCGCCATGCCACCGATGGTGCAGTTGGCACCCGGATCGACCGAAAAAAACAGGCCGCTACCGCGCAGATGCTCATTGAGTTGTTCGTGGGTCACGCCTGCCTGCACCGTGGCATCGAGATCGCCCACGCTGACCTCCAAGATCCGGTTCATCTGCGAGAGATCGAGGCACACTCCGCCCCTTAGCGCCACGACATGGCCTTCTACGCCCGTGCCGCTTCCAAAGGGAATCAGCGGTACCTTGTGTCGGGCACAAACCTTGACGATCTCGATGACCTCCTCGGTCGATTGCGCGAAGGCGACTGCGTCCGGCGGTACACATGGGTGATATGAGGCGTCCTTGCCGTGCTGCTCACGCACCGATGCGGCGGTCGACAGCCGATCGCAAAGAAGCTGCTGGAGGGATGTGATCGCGGCATAACGCGCTGCGAGCGCGACAGATTCAACGGCGTCAGGGTCGTTCATAATTATCCTTTCCGTTCCATGGATGACACAAGCAAGCATAAGGGTTGGGAGGGTTCCTGGTTCTGGAAGAAATGTCGGTGTCAGAGAGGATGTCGATGACTCAAAGGTTCTTTGCCATTTGGTCCGCGATGTAAGTGTAGGAGGATGCTATCCTCTTTATTAAGAAGGGAGGCAAAGGTAATTTTCGCGGGCGAGCAACGCTTTTCGCTTTGGCTACGAACGCTGGATGGTATGCTCACCTACTCAGACTCATGCCCGATCCGATTCGATCATCTGAAGATCAACCGTTGATTCGCACCATCGCGATGCCCGCGGATACCAATCCAAACGGGGATATTTTCGGCGGTTGGTTGATGGCGCAAATGGATCTGGCTGGAGGCAACGCAGCAATGCGTCGTGCCCGCGGACGCTGTGCCACCGTGGCGGTCGATGGCATGGTTTTTCATCAACCGGTTTTTGTCGGAGATGAAGTCAGTCTTTATGCCGTTATTTTGCGAATTGGCCGGACCTCGCTGACAATTCGAGTCGAGGCTTGGCGACGCAGCCGGATCGATGAGGCGGAGCACAAGGTTACGGAGGGGACGTTTACATTCGTCGCCATAGATGAGAGTCGCAAACCGCGACTAGTACCGTCCACCTAGTGTCCTGGGGAAAAGTCAGAAGGCAAAAGGAAAAAGGCAGAAGTTATTTGTCTTTTGCTCGATTGATGATCGTCACGAAAATCGCGATTAACTCATCGCATTTCTTGACGGAGGCTAGAAAGCTTGTCTGACGCAACTTCTTCATTCTGCCTTTTGCCTTCTTACTTTTGCCTTCATGCGGCCTGCGGCTTCCAGCTTTGAACCAGGCCTGAGGAAAGAATCCTCTTATCTCGAGTCATTACCGGGAGCCCGTGTGTCCTGGCGGTGGCCACAATGGCTCTGTCAGCAGGATCCCGATGCAATCTGTCTGATAACGACGAGAGTTCGACCGCAATTTCGACGGAGAAAGGAAGGATTCGTACGATTCCCGGCTTAGCTGCTAGCAGCAGCCATTCACCAAACGTTTGAACCAAGTCTAGGCGACCCAGTCCGGCGAGGGTCGCAACTTCCCAGAGGCTAAAATCTGAGATGAATGGGCAATTATTGGGATCGAGCGCGTCGAGCGCTTCGACCTCCGCGCGTTCCAGCTTTGACGGATCGGCGACGTACCAAATCCATATGTGCGTGTCCAGAAGCGGCGCGATCATTTGAACGCCTCGATTTCTTCCTCTGGGATCGCAGGCCTGAAGGGATCCTTATAGGACTTGAGTGATCCGGCGAGCTTCTTCCGGACTTCCTCAATCGGCTTCATCGGATGCTCCGCAACAAGTTTGGCGATCACCTTTCCATGCTTGGTAATGATGACAGGTTGTCCATATTTGTGAACTTGATCTATGAGATTGAGGCATTTGGCTTTAAATTCAGTCACGGTAACGGTCATAGAATGACTGGTAATTCTTACTGGTCATTTTCTCAAGGATTTTTCGCAATCCCTTTTTCTCCTTTATCTTTCTTTCCCCGTTTTGTCGCGTGTTTCGCGGGCTCCCTATCGAAAAGACAAACCGAGGACGCTTCGCTTACAACCCTTTTCGCAGGCGATCCGGTGGAACTCGCAAAAAACTTTGCCTTCTAGCGCAAAAGGTTGTTCCGTGACCGTAAGATGGGTCAGACACTCTTTGAAAAAGTATGGGAAGCGCATGCCATTCGCAAATTGCCGAACGGGCAAACCCAGTTGCTCATCGGCACCCACCTCATCCATGAGGTCACCAGCCCCCAGGCATTTGCGATGCTCCGGGAATTGGGACTGACCGTTCCCTATCCCCACAGGACATTTGCGACGGTCGATCACATTGTTCCGACTGATCAACGCACGGAACCGTTTTCAGATCCGCTGGCGGACGAGATGATCAGAGAACTGCGCAAAAACTGCGCGCAATTTGGAATCACCTATTTTGACATCCCCTCCGGCAAGCAAGGCATCGTTCATGTCGTGGGTCCCGAACAAGGTATCACGCAACCGGGAACGACGATTGCCTGCGGGGATTCTCACACCTCGACACATGGCGCCTTCGGGGCAATCGCGTTCGGGATTGGTACGAGCCAGGTACGTGACGTCCTGGCGACCCAAACGATGGCGCTCAGCAAGCTGAAAGTGCGCCGGATCAATGTGAATGGGAAACTCGCGCCGGGGACCTACGCGAAAGACGTGATTCTCCATCTCATTCGCAAATTGGGCGTCAATGGAGGCAACGGATTCGCTTACGAGTACGGTGGCGAAGTTTTCGACGGCTTCACCATGGAGGAGAGGATGACCGTCTGCAATATGTCGATCGAAGGCGGCGCCCGTATCGGGTACGTCAACCCCGATCAGACAACGTACGCCTACCTTGAGGGCCGTCCATACAGCCCAAAAGGCAATGAATGGGAAAAAGCAGTCGAACGGTGGAAATCGTTCGTTTCAGATTCCGACTGTGTCTATGACGATATTGTCGAGTTCGACGCCGCGGAGATTGAGCCGACAGTTACGTGGGGGATCAATCCTGGACAGGCCGTTTTCATTTCAGAACGCTTACCTGTGCCGGAAGCTGCGACCGAGGATCATCAGCGTGTATCGCTCACCGAAGCCCTGGAACACATGAAATTGCGACCCGGACAACCGATCAAAGGAACTCCAATCCAAGTCGCGTTTCTTGGCAGTTGCACGAATGGCCGGCTTTCAGACTTCAAGGAAGTCGCCAAATACATCCAAGGCCGGCATGTCGCGAAGGGCGTTAAGGCCATTGCCGTTCCTGGCTCGCAGGGTGTCGGGGCCGCGTGCAAGAAATTGGGGATTGACCGGATATTCACCGAAGCTGGTTTTGAATGGCGCGAGGCGGGTTGCTCGATGTGTCTCGCCATGAATCCAGATAAGCTTGTAGGCGATCAGCTCTGCGCCAGTTCCAGCAACCGGAACTTTAAGGGCCGTCAAGGCAGTCCCACCGGCAGGACCGTGTTGATGAGCCCCGTCATGGTAGCGGCTGCTGCTATAGCAGGAGAGATCACAGACGCCCGGCAACTGTTCAACTCCTAGCATTGAAGAACTCAAGAACCCAAGTACTCAAGCACTCAAGAATCTTGCGATGCGAAGCTTGGCGCGAGACAATTTGTTCTTCTCGAGTGCTTGAGTACTTGAGTTCTTGAATACTCAAATAGTTATGTCCTTAAAAAAGATTCTGGAAGTGACCGGCACTTGTGTCCCCGCGGCCGGGGATGATGTGGATACCGACCGGATAATCCCGGCTAGATACTTGAAGTGCGTTACCTTTGAAGGTCTGGGCGAGTTCCTGTTTTATGACGTGCGTTTCGATGAAAATGGTCGACCGAAGAACTTTCCCCTGAATGACGCCCGATTCACCGGGGCAACGATCTTGATCGCCGGAAGAAATTTTGGTTGCGGCAGTTCGCGCGAGCATGCTCCGCAAGCGATCTATCGATATGGTTTCCGCGCTATCGTCGCAGAGAGCTTTGCTGAGATTTTTTTCGGAAATGCTACCACACTAGGCCTCCCTTGTGTGACGGTCTCACGGCACGATCTTGGCCGGATTCGCAACATAGTCGAGTCAGAGCCTAAAAGTGAAATGACCATAATCCTGGCGAAGGAGACGATTCGGCTGGGAAGGGATGAGTTCCCGGCATCCATTCTCCCTAGTGCTCGGGAAGCGCTCATTAACGGTCGTTGGGATCCGATTGCCGAACTCCTGGAGGCTCGTGCGTCGGTCGAGGAGCGGGTGGGGCAAATGCCTTACATGGCCCGGGGGTAAGAGCGTGTCGGCGTGTCGGCGTATCGGCGTGGCGAAGTCTCCAGCCTTTGCCTCTTACATCGGGACATGAGCCGCTAAACACGCGAAAAGACACGAAAGGGGATGAAAGGCCAGGGGTCAACGGAGCCTTTAATCTAAACTCCGAAGGGCAGGAGAATCCGCCACGCCATCTCTCCTGTCCCCGCAAAGGCATACCAGAAAAAGACGCCGCCTAGCGAACACGCCGATACGCCGATACGCTTCTCCCATGGCCGCCGCACAACAACAAAACACGTCCACGTGGTTGGCGTTGAAGAACCGCGTCTTTCTCAGGCTTTGGATAGCGAGCCTTGTCTCTGGCTGTTGCGTCTCTGGCCACGACACCGCGGCGACATGGCTCATGAACTCGCTAGGCGCCTCGCCATTCCTCTTATCGCTGATGGCCACAAGTGCTTCGCTGCCGTTCTTCCTTTTTACCTTACCTGCCGGAGCAATCTCGGATTTGGTCAACCGACAGAAACTTTTTATCGGGACCTATCTCTGGTTAGCTGGCGCGGCAGGTTTGCTGGCGATTTGCACCTGGCTGCAGCTCGTTCACCCGTATGTGATATTAGCAACGGTTTTTTTGTTGGGTATCGGCTTTGCCTTTAACGCTCCTGTTTGGGCTGCGATCGTTCCCGAAGTTGTCCGAAAAGAAGAACTCGCGTCAGCGATCACCCTGGGCGGCGTGCAGATGAACATGGGTGGAATAT
>DASXBV010000252.1:0-2386 GCA_036491515.1 Chthoniobacterales bacterium | reverse complement strand
CTTCTAGGGCCCACGGATCGCACAGCATTTCCCTCAACATATTTTCAGGAACTCATAGACACTCGAAAGCTGCGAGTCAGGAGGGGGGAAGAAACCGTGGTAACCCCGGGCCTGGGAGGAACACTCGTTGGTGTTCATCGTAGCGTCCCCCCCGGCTCGCAGCCGCCGAGGTTCGAACCGGCCGGCGGTTACCGGGTTCCGGTAACTTCGATTGTCGACTTTGGTCGCCCCAGTAATGCGGCACCGGTGGAGGCCCGCCTCCGCCTCATTGACCCGCTCCAACAGGATACGGTCGAAATTGGCGGCCAACGTTTTCCACTGGCAGCGAATTTTTCCGCGCCTCTGTTGTCTTACGGCCGTTTGAACGAACTCTGGCTTGGATTCATCAACATGATTCGGGGCCAAAACATGCGGAATACAACCGGCCTCCTGCTTCCTCAACCGTATGATCCAAATCGGATACCCGTTATTTTTGTTCATGGACTCCTTTCTTCAAAATTTATCTGGCGAAGAACTGCATTGGCTCTCTTGAAAGACCCCGAGATTCGGCGGCGCTACCAGTTTTGGGCATATTCCTACCCGACCGGCAACCCTATCTCTTATTCCGCCTTAAATCTCCGAGAAGACCTGGCGTTCGCGCAAAGGCGTTTCGGTCTGAAGGACGGCGTTGTCCTGATAGGTCACAGCATGGGAGGCTTGCTTTCCCGGATGCAGGTTACCAATTCCGGACGAACGATCTGGAATGAAGTCTTTGGCCCCAAGGCTCAGGAGATCTACTCGCGGGTTCCGAGCGATTCTCGGCTTAAGCGAGCCCTGATCTTTCAGGCAAATCCGACGATCAAGCGAGTTATCTTCATTGCCACGCCACACCGCGGAAGCCGTCTGGCCGTTGGGGGGATCGGTGCGATTGCTATCTGGCTAATCCGGTTACCCTTGGATCTATTGCTCGAGATTCCGGAAACGATTGCTGACGTCTTGAACCTTAAAGACAGGCGTACGATCGTCCCGACCAGCATCCAGGGGCTCTCGCCAAATTCGCCGCTGCTGCATGCGCTCGATCGACTTCCCATCCAGGCAGTCCATCACTCAATCATCGGTGATCGCGGACGGGGTGACACTCCAAATAGCTCGGACGGAGTCGTGCCCTACTCGAGTTCCCACCTCGTTTCAGCTCAGTCCGAAAAGATTGTGCCTACAGGCCACGACGCCATGGATAATCCGCAGGCAGTCGAAGAGATTTGCCGAATCTTGCTAGTGAATCTCGGCATCCGCGAAAATCGGCCTTCAACAGCAACCGGAAGTAAGCGAAGCGTCCCCGCTTTGCACCTCTTCAAAGGCGTGCAAACCGAGACGGACGCCCCTTTTCGCGTGCTACGCGAACGGTAGGGACGCGCTCCTGCGCGATCCGGCGTTGCACGTCTCGACACCGCTTTCGTGTCCGCCCTGGAAATGCGCGCGTAGTCCCGGGCGACTTTTTTTCCTTCTCTATCTACAGTGGACGTACCAGCCCGGAGCGCGCGGAAACGCGTCCCTACCGTTGTAACTCGGACCCCAAAATATTATCCTTGTTTGTCGACAGGTCGGTCGGCTAGACCATTTCAACTATGAACAGTAAAAGCCGTGGCTGGCTTATCACCGGCGCCATTCTCTCTCTCGTCGTTGGGCTTCTGGCTCTGAGTTCACCACTGCTTTTCTCCGTTCTCATTGTGAAGCTTCTTGGCGTATTTGCCTTGGTCAGCGGGGTGATCTCGCTATTGATTGCCATCTTCGACAAAGACGTCGCTCCCCGCGGGCTCAACGCAATTTTTGCACTGGTCCGAATCGGCGCGGGACTGGCTTTGCTCTCTTGTGTCCGTTCCGGATTGAATCTCATCACGCTTATCTTCGCTGTGTATTTGATCGTCGAAGGCATTTTCGACATATTCGGCGCGTTCAAGGTTCGAGAGCAGCGCGGCTGGATTTTCATGCTGGTCAATGGCATTGTCGCCATTGCGATCGGGCTGATGGTTTACGCTCACTGGCCCTTCGGTTCCGCTTGGATCCTGGGGTTCTTTTTCGGCCTCAACTTACTTTTTCACGGCTTTGCGCAGTTGATGCTCGGTCTCTCGGCTTCGAAGTCCGTTGCATAATAAGTTTCACTTAGGTCAAGGCGCGTTCAGCAGGCTCCCACGGTTGCTTCAACCGGCGAACCGACAGCTGATCAATCGGCGCGCTATTTTCACCTCGATGACCCGATCGGGCGATTATTGAAGAGCACCGCGGAGATCATAACCGTTTAGGATTCGTGGTGCAGTTATGCACGGCGGCGAGTTGCCGTTTAAAAGCCTGCAAGCCCGGCCCGGATCCTTTGCGAGAAATCCGGGGCATCGCCCGCTTCCTGAGCGCG
>DASXBV010000251.1:0-4555 GCA_036491515.1 Chthoniobacterales bacterium | reverse complement strand
AAGCTCATGCACAACGTCCCGCGCAATTTCCGGATCGGTTCGAATCGAGGAGGGTTTAACTTCAATATCATTGGCCACACCTTTCACGCCGTAGACGCGCTTGGCAGCCTTTTCGGCCGCATCTTTCTCCCAATAGCTGGTCACGAATCCGGAGAGGGTCACAACCCCGTCTGTCACTGCTGCGGCTATATCGCTGGACGTGATGCTCGGATCCGATTTAAGCTCAAATAGAACGTGATCCCGAATGTTATCATCCCGCCTCTTTAGAATCTTAGCTGTCATAGTAATTCCTCCTTCCTGAAGGTCATACATAACATTCGCCACCGTCGCTTGGCCGTTTTTGGCGAAATCTCTTCCTAATTTGCTCTCTAAATCGCCCATTTGATTTACGGAAACGAGACCGGACGCGACATTTGACGGATACCAAACATTACGATCTCATTGTGTTCGGCGGCGGGAACGCGATTTCCACGGCTATTCAGTGCGGCGCCAAAGGCATGCAGGTCGCGCTGGTCGAAAAAGGACCACTGGGGCCGCACCTGTCCGCATGGGGATGCATTCCTTCGAAATTGCTTATCGACGAGCCATTGACTATGGCCCGATACCGCACACCATCTTCACCTCGCCTGAGATCGCCGGTGTCGGTCCACTGAGGAAGAGTTAAAGAAGCGCGGCAAGCCCTATCTCGCAGCGTCCGTCCCTTTAGCAAACTTCTCTATTGCGCAAAGGCGATTCGTAGGGTAACGAAAGGGCTTTTTTAGGGGCATGAATGAAACGATAGCGATGAATTGGTGGAAAGAAGTTCGCGAAAGGCTTGAGCATAGCGCCCGAAATTTCCCGAGCGGCTTTGAGCAACAGACGGTTTTCAACCTTCTGGCTGACCTGGACGCTCTGCAGCTGGTGTGTGAGCCTTATTCTGACCTCGAGCCCCGGCTTGCGGTATATCAGGCTCTCCGTAACCTTTTTATTGGTTAACTCGAAGGCCGGTCCGCAGGGCGGCCAGAGCGATACGGAAGTGGCAGGTACTCGACAGAGGGCTGTCGTCGCGTGGGCTGCGGGTACAGTTGCATCAAGTGCAACATATTATCAGGGATCTTATCATTTACGTGCAGTCCAAGCGCGAGTGCTCGCTCATAGGTAATTGGGTAATCGTGCGTCCATGTGCCACTGGTCATTAGCTTAGCCAGCTCCTGGGCCTTCTCGACAGGGTATTTGTCGGCCAACAACTCGCCCACCTCTTGTTCCATCTGAGCCACGGCTTTTTCAGCCTGATCGGCCAGAATCAACGTCTGGTCGTCTACCTCAGCGATCGGTTTCTGATGTATCACCTTGAGAATCGAAGCGGCCGGCTGCTGGCCGAGCTGCGGGTCAACCGGCCCCAGCACCGCATCCTCGGACATCACTATCTCCTTGGCTGCCAGCGCGATCAATGTGCCGCCTGACATGGCATAGTGAGGCACAAAGACGGTGACCTTTCCCTTGCGCTTAAGGACCGCTCGCGCAATTTGAGTGGCGGCCAGCACCAAACCGCCCGGCGTGTGCAACACCAGATCCAGCGGTATTTCGGGGTCGGTCAGATGAACGGCGCGAATGACTTCCTCGCTGTCGTCCACGTCGATATAGCGGAATATCGGAAAGCCCAGCAGACTCATTGTTTCCTGCCGGTGCACGAGCAGAATAACGCGCGACTTCCGCTCATGCTCAATGCGCCCGATCAATCGCTTACGCGACGCTTCGAGCAACCGTTGGGTAATAATCGGCTGAAGCGCCGTCAGCATGAAAAACAACCAGAAAATCTGCATCGGATCCATTGTCATTCTCCTTCTCTACCAACGTCTTGGGTGCCATGTCCATTCGATGCCGTACTCGTCGGGCTGCATCCGCAGAGCACGGCGCCGCCGCACAAACAACGGGCACAGCAGCAGTCCTGCCGTAAACCCCCCAACGTGCGCCCACCATGCGATGCCGCCGACGTGCGCAGGACTGGCCAAGGCCAACGTCCCGCTGAACAACTGAATGACAAACCACGCCCCGAGATATAACACGGCAGGAAGCTCAAAGAAAAATGGCAGAAATAAGACGGGAAACAACACGACCAGACGTGCCGTCGGAAATAACAGTAAATACGCACCCAGTACACCCGCGATCGCACCCGATGCGCCCACCGTTGGGACGGTCGATTCCGGCTGTGTTATCAATTCCGTCACCGCCGCCACCAAACCGCACGTCAGATAAAAAAACAAAAATCGCACCGGCCCCATCCGATCCTCAACGTTGTCGCCGAAAATCCAGAGTGTCCACATGTTGCCGATAATGTGCAACCACCCGCCGTGCAGAAATTGGTGCGTCAAAAGCGGCCAGTAATCATTCACGGGAAAGCCCACCCGTGCCGCCCAATGAGGGTGTGCAAAACGGGCAGGCACAATACCGAACAGGTAAAAGGCCTGCTCGAGGGTCTCCTGCGGCAGTGCCAGTTCGAAGAAAAACACGACGACATTGATCAGAATCAGCGTGCGCGTGACTACCGGCACTGACCGGCTTGGAACCGAATCCATTATGGGAAACACATCCGAGCCTTATTACTACGGATTCACCAGGATGTGGTTTTCGACCATCGTGGTTCCAGGCGCGGACCATGCCGCCCGTTCCGCTTCCTCTCTTTCTGCCCATGAGCTCACGGCGCCATACAACTTCACGGTGCTGCCCTCAATTGCGACTGTGATACGGCGTGCATCAAGCTCGGCGCTCCGCCGCAGCGCCTCCTCGATCTTGCTCCTAACCTCTGCCGCAGAAGCTTTCGGCCTGACCTGAATTTTGTTGGTGACGCCGGACACTCCTTTAAGCTTTTTCATCGCTGACTCGGCGACGCTGCTCTGATATTCCCAGTCGACAGTGCCTTCGAGCGTTACCCAGCCGTCCTTTACCGTTACCTTAATGCCGTCGGCGGGAATGCTGACATGGCTTTCAAGCTCATGAACGGCATCCCTGGCAATCTCCGGATCGGTTCGCCGCCAGAACAGTTTGACTTGAATATCATTGGCTATCCCTCTTACCCCGTAGACACGCTTAACTGCCTTTTCGGCTGCATCCTTCTCCCAAAAGCTGGGAACGAATCCCGAGAGTGTGACCACTCCGTCTTTCACCGCAACAGCAATGTCGCTTGCCGAGCTTATTTTCGGATCCCATTTGAGCTCCAACAACACGTCGTCGCGGATGCTGTTATCACTTCTCGATTGCGCAGTAGTTGCCATACTTAGACTTTCTCAACTTTCACACAGTAAGCTCTGCTCGCGAACCGCCTGCAATCAGAATAAAGTTGGTGGCGAAGGTAAACCTTCCATAGAGCCCGTGGCGCGGCGCCCCTGCCGTTCCAGCCTGTTCTCTTCAGCCGCATTGTGCCATGGGCGTCCCGCCCGTGGTTATTCACCTTCTTTGGACGTGATCCCAAACAACACACGGCAAAAAAAGCTTAGTTCCAGATCAGTCTTTCGACCTAGCCAAAAAACAACTCTTTCAGTCTTCCTTCCGTTTCTCCAGCCACTAGTGTATTGTCTTGTATAGAATGGTGATGTTGTTGCGTTCAAAAATGGGTCGCCGGCAGGGCGGTCCGAGTCGGACTGGCGGTAGAGGGTACCCGCTCAAGACGCCAATAGCTTCGTTAAACATCGAGAAGGAGTTCGGGTCTGCTCGTGCTACGAAACGGCGAGTTAACTACCTGTTGCTTTCGCCGCCATTTAGGAAACTCCCTGATTGCGCGTCAGCGAGTTGAGGCGTGATCGTGCGTTGAATTGAACGATGCAATTTTCTGAACAAAAAAATCGCGGCAGCCGTCAAAATACGTCCACCGATGCTCGCAGGACAGATTGCAGGCGTAGGCTTACGATGAATACCGAAGATCGAACAAAGCTGCGGAACATTGCGCACAGACTGCGAGTAACGTTGGACGAGCTGAAAGACTTAGAAAAGACTACCGACGACGCTGGCGTTAGACAGGCCGCGCTCTCCACCCAGATGGCATTGGCGTGGATTGACTTGGTCGGGCAATTCACCGCAGAGGACAAATCTCAGAAAGAATGAGCCTTCTAACCCGCAATGAGCTCGTCGATCGGGGTGTGATTTTTGCGGGTTAGGGACATGCAGGCTAGATCTTGATCAGGCCCTTTCGGAGCCCGGCGATCGCGGCATCTGTTCGATTGAGGGCGCCCAATTTCTGCATGATGTTATTCGCGTGACTTTTCACCGTTCCCTCGCTGATACCCATTGCATCCGCAATTTCCTTATTCGCTTGCCCTGCTGCGACACACCGCAACACGGAAAGTTCGCGTTCAGTTATTTGAGGAGCCCCAATTCGTCCGGCGAGTTTAGCACCGGCAGTTCGACTCATATATACCATTGACCCGAAGCGATTGTTCGAATCGCGCCAATTAATCATCGCGGGGAGTATCCTTTAGGACGTAGCCAATAGCACCGGCAAGCATCGTGCGATAAATATCCTCATCCGTGTCGTTAGCTAGCGACGTAAGTGCCTCAGTTTGAGGCATGCACCCGACACGGC
>DASXBV010000250.1:0-10495 GCA_036491515.1 Chthoniobacterales bacterium | reverse complement strand
TCGGGCATGCTCGTGTGGGAAGTAATCCCAAGGATCGCCTTCCGCCGAATAATCTTCGCGGACGGTGGCCCATTGACGTTCGGCGAGGTATGGACCCCACCGTTTCCAGTTTTTCTCCCTGGCTTGATCTTCTTGCCGGCGCTGAAGTTCCTCGTTCATAAGTAGTAATGCCGTCGACGACTATAGTAGCGACGCAACGCGTAAGCGAAAGCTCCAGCTTCTGGCGGTCTCCGAACAGAGCAAAAGCCAGAGCTTTCGCTTACCGTAGATGCTGGCAGCGTTGTTACTAACCGTTGCATTTTCGCGAACTCCTGGTTAGCTTGCAGGCCCTTAATTATGGCGAACAGCATCATTTCCGAAGACAGGCTGAAAAGCATCGATTTTAGCAACGATGAGATCGCGCGGTATTCCCGCCACCTTATCATGCCGGAAGTTACGCTCGAGGGACAAAAACGTTTAAAAGCAGCCAGCATCCTTTGTATCGGGACTGGGGGACTTGGTTCTCCTATCGCGCTTTATCTTGCGGCAGCAGGTATCGGGCGCTTGGGTCTGGTCGATTACGACGTCGTAGATTTCTCCAATCTCCAGCGTCAAATCTTGCACGGCACAGACGACGTAGGCCGCAAAAAGCTGAACTCCGCTAAAGACCGCATCAAAGCCGTGAATCCGAACGTACAGGTCGATCTGCATGATTTGGTGTTTCGAAGCGAGAATGCGATCCAGCTCGTTCGCGGCTATGACATCGTTATAGACGGAACAGACAATTTCCCGACTCGCTATCTTTCCAACGACGTTTGCGTGCTGACCAGGAAGCCGAACGTCTACGGATCGATCTTTCGATTCGAGGGCCAATGCACGGTTTTCGCACCTCATCTGGGTGGCCCCTGTTACCGTTGCATGTTCCCCGAACCGCCTCCTCCTGGGATGGTGCCTAGTTGTGCGGAGGGCGGTGTGCTGGGCGTGTTGCCGGGAATCATCGGCGTCATCCAGGCTATCGAGGCAATCAAATTGATTATGGGCATCGGCGATCCGCTTATTGGTCGCCTGGTTAGCTTTGACGCGCTTAAGCTCCGGTTTAAAGAGTTCAAAATCCGCAAGGATCCGGATTGCCCGATCTGTGGGGATCACCCAACGATACATGAGCTGATCGATTACGATCAGTTCTGCGGGATCCCGCAGGCTGACGCCGAAGCCGCGAAGGAGTTGGACGTTCCTACCATTACCGCAATTGAACTCAAGAGTAAGCTTGACCGCAAAGACAAGTTCATCCTGGTGGATGTGCGAGAACCATACGAATACGAAATCTGCAATATTCCCGGTTCGAAACTGATCCCGCTTGGAGAGTTACCAGCGCGACTGAGTGAGTTGGATAGCGCTGATGAGATCGTTCTTCATTGCAAAAGCGGCAGCAGGAGCGCTAAAGCCTTAAGGATTCTTCAAGATGTCGGTTTCCGGAAACTGAGCAACCTGCAGGGAGGCATCCAGGCCTGGTCAGAGAGGGTTGATCCGAGTATTCCGAGATACTGAGCGAAAAACGTTCGACGATATCAGAATTTCCAAGAGGGCGTCTTCCATTTTCGGAATATTCTGGCGTCCGGTTGATTGAACCTCAGGATATCCGAAAATGGAAGACGCCCTCTTGGAAATTCTGTGTGCACCGCTGACTCATTCTGCGCTTCGCCTGGCCAGTCCAGCAGAACTGTACCAAATCAATAGCTGGATCCGATCGCGCCTGATTCGAAATCGTAGCGGCTTAACACTCGATGCTGAGCTTGAGGGCTGCTTAATATGCGACTCGGACAGAATGTGTTATCCACTCCGCGACGGTTTCCCGGTGATGATCTCCGGGGAAGCATTCGATTGCACTCCAACCTCGTGAGGCTCGATGGGTAAAGACGATAAACCCTACAAGAAAAAAATAATACTCGACGAGTTGGACCAGAACAAATCGGTCGATCAAGACGAATACAGAATCAAAATCAAGGAGTATCAGTTGCGGCTACTGAACCTGCAGCGGGCCTTGATGGAAACCAGGCATAACCTCGTGATCGTCGTCGAGGGACCGGATGCCGCGGGAAAAGGCGGCGCAATCAAGCGCCTCGTCGAGAAGCTCGACCCGAGAACGTATCGAGTTTACTCAATCGTTAAACCCACCCAGGAAGAGTATCAGCACCATTACCTTTGGCGGTTCTGGAACAAGTTACCTTCGTATGGACAGATAGCGATATTCGATCGGTCCTGGTATGGAAGGGTACTTGTTGAACGCGTGGAAGGATTTGCCACGCCGGTCGAGTGGAAACGAGCCTATCGAGAAATTAACGAGTTTGAACGCCTTTTGGTGGAAGATGGCACCTCGATCGTCAAAAGTTATTTTCACATTACCAAAGAAGAGCAATTAGACCGGTTCAAACGCCGGGAAGCTGATCCACTCAAGCATTGGAAAATTACGGAAGAAGACTGGCGCAACCGACGAAAATGGGACGAGCACAACGAGGCCGCGCAGGACATGTTCGAAGAAACTTCGACCGAGTTCGCCTTCTGGGCCATTTTGGAAGCGAATTTCAAATGGTACGCGCGCCTTAAGTTCTTGAAATCAGCCATTCGTGCGCTGGACTCGCTCGTTCTGAAGGCTAGACACTCGTAGGCATGGTGTAGACAATTTGTCGCACGTCGGGAACGCCTAGGGCCAGGTTGATCACTAAAGCGGCATCCTCGAGAGATTCTTCGTGCGCCCGAATAGTTACGACTCCGTCATCGGTCCGGACCTCGAAGTTTCGGGACCGAAGTTGCGCTTGGTCCGCGATTTTTGACTTTACGGACGACGTGATTATGGCATCGGTCGTAAGAGCGGTAGGCTGCAGCGGGCCGGGGAGATCGGCCGGGTTGACGACAATCAATCCTGACTCAAACCGAACCAACACTCCTCCCTGGAGTCGCCGAGAGAAATCGGATTCTGTCGTTTCGGCGGCGCCAGCCGCCTTATCTCGGCCAATTCGCGGAGACACGAGCGCGGAAGACTGCGTCATGGTTTGGCGGGCGAAGGGTTGTGGTACCGTTGCTTGGGTCATCGAGTATCTGGCGTTGGTCCGACTACGTACACAGCCGCAGAAACAGGTGAGACTTGTAGCACCGAGAACGACAATGAGAAAATCTGACTTGCGCATGCCGGGGTTCAAATCACATCAGGAGTTAACGCCTTGGACGTAAGACGAAGTACTTTCGCTACGATTATTTTTTGCTTGGTTGCATGGTCCTCCGGGTGCCATCTGGAAAATGCAGAGCAAAAAGGAGACAGAGAGACCAAGGAGGGGCGATTCGAATCGGCAATTTATTGGTACGAGGCCGCGCTTGGGCAGGGCGATAGATCGGCTGTTCACTGGAAGATGGCTGAAATTTTTGCAAGCAAGCTGCGCGATCCGGCCAGCGCCGTTTACCACTATCGGAGAATCTTGGCGCTGCATGCCACCGGCCCGCGCGCGGACGCATCGAGAGCAGCTCTGCATCGCTTGGAAGGTGGCTCGCCGAGTGCGGAAGGAGGCCACCCAAGGGCTAGTGGAGCCGTGAAGTTGTTACCACCGGAGCAGGCCGTCGCTGAGGCAGAAAAGGCAGCAAAGGCCAAGGTGCGCACCTACTTGGTGCAATCCGGTGATAGCCTGGTCTCGATCTCGCGAAAGTTTTATCAGACGACCGCTCGCTGGAAAGACATCCTCGACGCGAACCAGAATCAGGTGGCGAACCCCGACGAACTGAGGCCGGGACAGACGATTATCATTCCTTGATTCGAAATACGGCTTTGGCGATTGGGTATGGGTATGAATAGGTTTTTCGGTCTTGCTTTGGTTGCAGCATCGACCTGGGCGGCTGTGCTTCGTCCGATCCATGCCGAGGAATTGAGCGCTGAAGAATACGCCGCTCGCGCAGTACAAAGCGTTAAGGAAGGCAAGCAGGCAGAAGCCCAGGCCGATTTCGATAAAGCCGTCGAATTGGCTCCCGATAAGCCGATCCATTACCGGAATCGCGCGGCCTTTTTCACCCTAACCAAACAGTGGGCCAAAGCGATAGCCGATTACGATCAGGTACTGAAACTGGAGAAAGATGATCCCGCAACAGAGTTAAATCGGGGTTACGCATATGTTGAACTCGGGAAATTGGGCCAGGCTCTTATTGACTTTAACGCAGTTCTGAAAATTCAACCTGACAGTGACCGGGCTCTTCGGTTTCGAGCTTATATTTACGCGGCACAAAAGCAGGATGCGAGGGCCATAGAGGACTTAACGAAGCTCATCGAAAAGAATCCCAACGATGTCCAGAGTTACAAAGCTCGCGGCGATGCAAATTCAGCTCAGGAAAAGTGGGATAACGCGATCGCAGACTATAGTAAGGCACTGGAGCTGAAACCCAAAGATGTCGAAGCTTTATCGGCTCGCGCTCTCGCGTATCTGCATGCCGGTGATAAAGACAGGGAACTAGCAGACCTGAGCGCTCTCCTCGCGACGAAACCGAACGATCTTGAATTCTTGAAATTGCGCGCGCAGGTCAACTACGAAAAGGATCAATTTGATCTGGCGATAGTCGATTACTCGAAGGCAATCGGACTAAGATCTGACGATGCTTCGCTCTACAGCGAGCGCGGATTTGTCCGTTTGAAAAAGGGGGACAAGAGCGGAGCGCTGGAAGACTTCGGCATAGCTATTGCCCTACAGCCTGTAGAAGGTGCGTACTACGCCGCCAGGTTATTCATTTACCTGAGCCAAGGCGACACAGAAAAAGCAGTCGGAGAGCTTACGCATCTGATCGCTCTGAAGCCCGATGACATGGCTCTCTTTTTACAGCGCGCCGACCTTTATCTGAAACTCAACAAGTACGATGAGGCGCGGGCGGATTACGAAAAGGTTTTGGCGAAAGATCCAAAAAAGGCGGCTGCACTCGCGGGTGAAGGCGAAGTGATCGCGAAAAAAGGCGACTTGAGAGCCGGCGCGGCACAGATGCAGCAGGCGCTTCAACTGGCATCGGATCCGAAGGAAAAGAAACGGATTCAGGTCAAGTTGCGGGAGCTCGGAGTCGGGCCACTTCAGTAGTCGGCGGTAGGCTCCGGGTAGGGCGAGGCTCCGTCCGAGCCGAAGACGACGCGCCAACCCCGGTTCGGACGGAGCCTCGCCCTACCATAATTGTTCGACTCCTTCTTTGCGTGATTCCTGCTACACGTACGAGCTATCGTCGCCGCCTCCGACATCATCGTCGGCGAAAGTATCGTCACCTGAGGTTGAGTCGTCGGTCGCATTAAAATCTGAATCCCGATCGGTATCTGCGTCCGCGAACGCAGTTTGGTCCCCGCGACCCTGGTCGGCATCCGATTCGTGGCCCTCAAGCCGATCACGGTTTTCGTCTCCCTCCGTGTAATAGTTGTTGACGACTTCCGTATTTTCTTCTATCGGCCTGTCGCCGCCGAGAATTCCTCCCGATGGAGCGACCGTTCCGGCGAACGGGCCTGGATTATGACCGATCAGGCCTTCTATCCCTTGAAATAGCAAGGCCCCCCCCGCGACTCCAGCGGCGGTCGTTAAGGCGCCTTGCAAAAATCCTCCCGTTCCGCTTCGGGGCGCCGGAGGCGGGTACCCATAAGCCGTCGGTTGCGGCGGTTGCATGGCTGGCTGCGGAGGCGGGTACGCGTAGGCCGCCGGTTGCGGCGGTTGCGTGGCTGGCGGCGGAGGCGGAGGCGGAGGGGTTGCATGCTGCGGTTGCCCATGAGGCTGGCCACCCCCGAAAAAGCTGGCAACTCCTGAGAGAAAGCCACCGCCGGTTTGCTGTGAGCTGGCCCCGGTCTTGGCTTCGGCAACTTGTTTCTCGAGAGCGGCAATTCGGTTTTGCGCGTTCGCGAGAGCTTGTTGCATCACGAGCGTGCTCTGCACTAGCATATAGGGAGCCGTAGGAATCTCAGCAACCTTGCTCCGAATCAACTGATCCGCCTCGGCGTCCTTCGGCTGATTACTAGCCTGACCCAGCCGATCAAACAGACTGGATATGAGATTTCGTTCTTCGGGTGTCATAGGGAAAGGAAAGCCTTGTTTCCCCACTTTGACAAGTCCGGTTTATCCGGGAGACGTGTCGGCGTATCGGCGTGAGAAAGACGATTGCTTTTCGACACAACCATAATGACCAGGAGGTCTCGACGAAGTTGATGACGCTTTCCCACGCCGATACGCCGATACGCCGACACGTTTCCCCTACGCGCCTTCGATGCTGTATTTACCGGGGCCGACGAAGATGAAAACGATCAGAATGCACAACATTTCGATTGAGCGCGAATATTGCGCAAAATTGTGCGGATGCTCTCGAAAAGTTGATATGGATGCGACCAGCATCGTGAGCGCAATCAGGGTTGCAGCCGGCCTGAAGAGGAAGCCAAGGATAAGCAGGAAGCCGCCGACAAACCCCGATAGTGCAGCCAAAAGTCCCCAGATATTCGGCATGAAGGTGATGCCGAGGCTTGCCATTGCGTGCCCGTAGTGTGCCCAGGCTGCTTGCCCACCGGACAATTCTTGCCAGCCGAAAACGATGAAAATAGCGCCCACACCGAGACGGCCGATCAGGAGGCCGAGATCAGCGTACTTAGCCAAAGACTTGAACATGCCATTCGTTTAGCCCAACGTAGCGTGCCGAGTCAACGCCGGTGCAAGCGCACAAGCGCTGGAGAGCTGCTGGCACGTATTTAGCGCGGTATAGCACCTCTCCAATCGTCCTCGTCGTCCTCGTTCTCGTTCACGATCTTTGAACGTTGTTTGCAATCGGCGCGTTTCCCGTGTCCAAAGAAGTCGAGAACGAGGACGACGACGAGGACGAGTCCAAACTTCGGAGTTTAGGTTTGACCTGGCTGAATTCCGACGGAGGTGAGGAGCGGCAGGACAAGTTCCATCGGCAGACCCACTACATTCGTGAATGAACCGTTAACCCGTTCGATAATCACGTCAGGCGACTTCTGTGCTGCGTATGCGCCCGCCTTGTCAAGCGGTTCCGCAATTTTGAGGTAGTCCTCGATCTCGGTCGCTGTAAGTAAACGAAATTTTACGTTTGTGTGAACTGCCCGGGTGATAGCTCGTCCGACTTTCACCTGAATCACGGATACCCCGGTAATGACAATATGAGTTTTCCCAACGAGCCTCTCAAGCATTCGACGTGCCCCGACAAGGTCACGCGGCTTCCCAAACACTTCTGATCCTAGTACAACAAGGGTATCGGCGCCGAGGACGACCGCGTCGGGATGTCGGATCGCTACCGCAGCCGCCTTTCGGTATGCGTTGAACAACGTTAGCTCAGTCGGAGTGAGGAAGTCGCATGAAAGCTCTTCGACGTCGGCCGGTACTATCTCTGGTGCGAACTTCGCGTCCCGAAGAAGTTGGACCCTTCGCGGTGAAGCAGACGCCAAAATCAGACGACTCACTTGCCTGGCGCGCGCGGGTTTAGTTCGTTGTAGTCCGACGGAATTGTAAAGTCCGTGTCAGGTAGGTCGGTCTCCTGTGCCGAATCGAGAATGACGACGATTTTTTGTCCCATGATGCTTTGCGTAGTCCGAATTGGCAGTCCCGGATACTTCTCGGGAGGAATCGACATGCTCCGTAAAATATCCATCGCTGGCCCACTTTGCACTCGGTACAGCGCTTCCACGATCTTTTGATAATTCGGAAACTGCTTCGCAATAAAGATGCTCATCTGGACGCCATTGAAGTTGGTTGTGTATTCTTCGGTATCGAAGCCGTTGATGGTTTCTCGTTTGCCAGTCGACTTCAGCTCGATGTCCCCGGGTTTTTCCACCTTGGTTCCAAGCAAATCCTTCAGCGCCTCAGCCTGTTGCTTAAGCTGTTCAGGGTCGATTTTCAGATAGGCCTTACGAGAATGAAGTAAGAGCGTAGTCTCACCAGTATTCGAGTCGATGATGGCGCTGTCTTGTCCCCCAACGTCCTCTCTGATTTTGGTATCTTTGATTTTGAGAGTGATCTGTTGAACCTGTCCGGAGTTTTCGAGTTCCTCTTTGATAAGGTAATCGCCTCTCGCAGTGAATACGAGCGCTAGGCTTGCGATGACGCTAATAGTTCCTGTCATAATTTCTCGGGCAATGTAAGCGAAGGCTCCGGCCTCTGCACAGGGACGTGTCGGTGTATCGGCGTTCGGGCGTATCGGCGTGGGGCACATATGGGCCATCTGCTGGAACTCTCTCAGATAGTTGAATTTTGCTCAAGTAGACCGAGGTGAATCGCTTGTGGTTCGCCGACACCGCCGACACGCCGACACCGCCGACACGCCGACACGCCTCCTCTGGCGGGCTTACTCTTTGATAATCGTTACCAGGCTTAGCGATTCGGGAAGAGGAACGATGATTTGGAGGCCGAACAGGGTGACCGGTCCCAATATCCAGCGGGCGAAGTTATGTCCTGAAACTTCGAACGTGCGCCATTCAGGATTCGGGTGAATCAGCCGAACCGATTCTGCGTTCACTACACAGAGCGCCGGGCCCTGTTTATTCATAAAATCTTTGAACTGAGCCGAGTCCAGGCGCAGATGGAATGCGCGCGTCTTCTCACGCAGATACCAAATCAAACTCTGCTCATCGTAGTTGATCGAAGCCGTCCGCGTGTCTGGCGAAATGAGGGGGAGAGCCCTTTGAGCAATTGTCTTGGATAAAAATTCTGGTTCGATGGCTCGGAATCCGATCACGGCAATCAGGAGATAGACGACCAGGGTTACTCCCAGGATCGGCTTGGCCCATCTGCTTTGCTCGGCGTCACGCGCCGTCAGCATTGCAAGCATCGGGTATGCCGGCAGGACGTAATGAGGCAACTTGGTCTGAACGAGTGTGAACACCAAGAACACGATTAGAATTGGTCCCAGAAGATAGTTTTCATCCGGTTCCCGGTGCGCCCATAGCCGCTTTACGCAGCCGGGGAGAAACAGGCACCAAGGGAAAAAGCTGAAGAATGCAGTGACCAGGTAGTAAGGCAGGAATAACAGGTAGCCTAAAATGCCCGGCGCACCGTGACTCTCCATTGGCTGAAGGGAGCGCTGAATTACATGCTTCCCAATGCCAACTCTCAGATACTCTCCGTGTGTCGCAATCAATGCTGGGACACCCCAAAGGCCAACCACGACGAGTACCACGAGAATACCCTGTAGCGCAGAGGGAACCCGAAACCGGTACGGAGAATGATTGAGAAGCGATTGCAAGGGCGCGAAGAAGACAGGAAGCAAAGCGACGGGACCTTTTGCCAGAAAGCCCAGCCCCAGAGAAAGGTAAAACGTCCACCGCCACAATACAGAGTCGGGGTTCCGTAGTCGTTCCCAGTCGGACCAGGTTGCGGTGAGAAAGAAAAAAACCAAAGGCATATCGGCCACCGCAGCACGCGAGTGAATGAATACCTGAAGACTCGTGGCAAAAAGGATGCCTGACCACAGACCGATGCGAGGGCCGAACATCCGGCTTGAATACATCAACGTGGCTATGGCCGTAAGAGCCGCGAAAATCACCGAAGGCAATCGGGCTGCAAAATCGCTCTCGCCTAGAATATCGAACGCCAGCACTTGGCACCAATAGATCAGCGGCGTTTTATCGAATCGGTACTCCCCATTAAGCCTCGGTATCAGGAAGTCGGCGCTCTGGCGCATTTCGCGGGAGGCTTCCGCAAAGCGGGGTTCGTCGCGATCGATCAACGGCAAGGACCAATTCCCGAATGAATAGAGCAGCGCAGCGCCGAAAAAGAAGAGCACGATATAGAGCCGCTTAACCATTCAGAGCTGCGATTCGACAAAAGGATTGGCCAGTGTAGTTAATCTGCGGCATGGGGAATCACCAGACTAACCAAAGTCCGCGAAAATCAAACCTTGTTTCACCCGCACTACTTATCGGTCTGCTGATTGTCGGGATCACCCTCTGCGGACTGAGTTTCTTCTGGGATCAAGCCGTCCTCCAGTGGGTGAAAACGCACGATTTGAAGACGCTTAAAAATTTTGCGGGGCTTCTCAGCAGCTGGGGTGATTGGCCGGAGTTGATGCTTTTCGGCTGCATTGGCTTAGCCTCGGCCTGGTGGGTGCGAAACCGCGCTCTTTGCAAGCTTCTTCTCTGCATGATGATGGCTGCAACAATTGCTGGGGCCATCGTTAACTCGGTCCGACTCGTCTCCGGACGAGCGCGACCCAACAACACAGAGGCGACCCAGGAGTGGAATGGTCTGTGGCGGGGCCGCGAATTTTTGTTATTCAAAAATAAATACCATGCGTTTCCCTCCGGTCATACCGGCGCAGCATTTGCATTCTTCGGTGTGCCGGTATTTGCGCGACGATGGTACGGTGCGTGCTTGCTGGTGATCGCCGTTGCGATTGGTTGGTCTCGTATCTATCTTAATGTCCATCACTTTTCGGATGTGACCCTCGGTGCCTTCGTTGGGTTAGTTATTGCCTACCTCGTGTGGAAATGGGGGGCGCCTCGGATTGATCGGAACTTGGGAAA
>DASXBV010000249.1:0-7319 GCA_036491515.1 Chthoniobacterales bacterium | reverse complement strand
GGAATTCCACCGCGATTTTGTTTAAAACGCATAATATCCTGAGGTAGAAACCTGAATTCGCGCTAATTTAGGCGCGTGATCTCGTTGCTTGCGTTCGGGTCGGATGGCCCACCAGTTGAAACGCAAAGCTTCGAAGCAGAGCGTCGCAGGATGGTCGCCCAGCACCTCGAGCGCCGGGGGATTTGTGACTGGCGTGTGCTCGAGGCAATGCGAGAAGTGCCGCGGCACGAGTTTGTGCCCACGGCAGTAAAGACGCGCGCCTATAATGATCACCCGCTGCCGATCGGATTTGGTCAAACGATTTCGCAACCGTACATTGTTGCGTTTATGTTGGAGCGCCTTCTGCTGAAGAGTACCGATCGAGTGCTTGAGTTGGGAACCGGATCTGGATATCAAGCGGCGATCTTGTCGAAGTTGGTGGCTCAAGTGTTCTCGATCGAGATTATCGATGAGTTGAGTCGTCGAGCGAGCGCTGATTTCCAACGCTTAGGATACCGAAATATTCTCCTGAAAAGCGGTGATGGCTACGAAGGTTGGCCGGAGTTCGCGCCATTTGACGCGATTACCGTAGCCGCTGCAACGGATCAGGTCCCTGAACCGCTGATCGCTCAATTGCGAGAAGGCGGGCGGATGGTGATTCCCGTCGGTGATGCGTTCGAACAGAACTTGTTGTTGATCGAAAAACACTCGGGTGCATTGCGAAAACGGGTGATGTGTCCCGTTCGATTTGTTCCGTTTACCCGGAAAGCGGAGGACTAAATTCGTGCATGGCGGCTACCTGGACTGCCGGGCCAGATTTAGTGTACGATCGGCCAGGGATATGCTAGGAGTCAAGCACTCGAGAACTCAGGAATGGTATGACGCGAAATTCGTTCTTCTCGAATTCTCGAGTTCTTGAATTCTTCATCATATGTCAGTTCTGGTCGTTGGTTCCATCGGTATTGATAGCATTAGGACTCAGCTCGAAGAGCGCCGTGACGTCCTTGGCGGAGCCGCTTCTTATGCATCGATCGCTGCGAGCTTTTTCGTGCCGGTGAAGCTGGTGGGAATCGTCGGTTCGGACTTTCCACAGGAGTACATCGAACTCCTCAAGTCGCGAGGGATCAGTCTTGAGGGGGTGCAAATCGCTGAGGGTAACACCTTCCGCTGGTCGGGCGAATATGATTGGGACATGAATAAGCGCAAGACGCTGAGCATCGCGCTAAACGTGTTTGAGAATTTTACGCCGAAACTTCCGGACACTTACAAGCGGACACCGATCATTCTTTTAGGAAATATCAGCCCGGTTCTACAAAATCACGTGCTTGATCAAGTGGAAGATCCCCGGTTAGTGATCGCGGATACGATGGATCTGTGGATAACTACGACCCGGCCGGACCTGCTCAAGCTGCTCAAACGAGTGGATCTTCTCGTGCTGAATGACAGCGAAGCTCGCCAATTGACGGAGGAGACCAGCTTGATCAAGGCCGGTCGGAACATCCTCCGGCTGGGGCCCAGATTTGTTGCGATTAAGAAAGGCGAACACGGTTGCCTGCTGTTGAGTCGGGATCACTTCTTCAGCTGCGGCGCATTTCCTTTGGAAGATATCCATGATCCGACCGGGGCAGGGGATACCTTTGCTGGCGGCTTTGCCGGTTATCTCGCGAGCCTGGAAAAGGAAGCGTTTGAGTTCGCTGACCTGAAGAAGGCCGTAGTCTATGGCAGTTTGTTGGCCAGCTTTTGTGTGGAATCCTTCAGCGTCGACCGGATTAAAACGCTTTCCCGAAAAGAAATCGAAGAGCGGTATGAGCTATTCAGATTGATGAGCCATTTCGAGGTTATTGAGTAAATTTCTGCTGGGCCGCAAATTTCACACGTCGGCCTCCACGCGATGAAGATTCACGGTAGGGCGAGGCTCCGCCCGAGCCGAGAACGACGCGCCTACCTCCGGCTCGGACGGAGCCTCGCCCTACCCCTTACCCAACAGCTCTCGCATCTTCGCAAAATGCGACCGGGCTGTTCCTTCGCTGGCAGGCTTATTTATCAGTTCGTGGAAGTTAAGTATCTCAGTAAAACGTGAATCCAAGTCGCTCAAAAACGAGCTCGGCTGACAAGGTGACAAATTTCCGTATTTTAGACGATTTGCCGAGTAAGTGATGGTCAGATTGCGCATGGCTCGGGTGATTCCGACGTAAAAGAGTCTTCGTTCTTCGTCCAGCTCTCCTTCGAGCTTCGAACGGCTATGAGGCAAGAGTCCCTCCTCCAGGCCGATCAAAAAAACGCGGCGAAATTCCAGCCCTTTGGCCGCATGAAACGTAATCAGGGTTACTCCATTCGTGCCGGTATCAGACTCTTCTGCACGATCTTGATTGAGAGCCATTTCGGCCAGAAACCCGGGCAGTCCGTCGATGGTCCGCGCCTGATAATCCGACAGAGCACGCACCAACTCCCGCACATTCTCTTCGCGGTTAAGCGCTTCTTCGGGACTCTTACAGCCGCGCCGTAAATCCTGGAAGTAGTCGATCCGAGAAAGCAATTCTTCGACTATTTTGGTAACATCGGCCAATGGTTGATATACCTTGGTTTCATACTCGTCCATGAGCTCGGTGAACTTTCGAATGGATTCGCGGGTGCGGTGCGTTAGCTGATCCTGGAACTCCTTTGACTCCAGGGTTTCAAAGATGCTCTTCTTTGATGTATTGCTCTCCTGAATAGCCAAATCGATTGTCGAAGGGCCAATTCCCCGTGCCGGAGTATTAATTATTCGCAATAGGTTCACATCATCCTGCGGATTGGCCAGACAAGCCAAATAGGACAACAAATCTTTCACTTCGCGCCGTTCAAAGAAACTCCGCCCACCGACGACGCGGTAGGGGATCTTTAGTCGTCGGAAATGCTCCTCGATTAACCGGGACTGGGCGTTCATTCGAAAGATCACGGCGAATTCTGTCCAGCGGCATTGCTCAGCTAACTGCTGTTTCTGAATTTCGCCGACCACAAAATTGGCTTCCTCACGCTCGTCCGGCACCTGTAAGATACGAATCGCCTGGCCGTCACCATTCTGGCTCCAGAGGGATTTCGGCCTTCTTCGCGGGTTACACCGAATGATGCTGTTGGCTCCGCCGAGAATGGCATTTGTGCTCCGATAATTTTGTTCGAGTTTAATAATCTTCGGATGCGGAAAATAATGTTCGAACTCAAGAATGTTAGAGATTTCTGCCCCACGCCATCCGTATATGCTTTGATCATCGTCGCCAACTACACAAACGTTCCGGTGCGCGCCACCGAGCTGACGCACTAACTCAAATTGTAGGCGGTTGGTGTCTTGAAATTCGTCGACCATGACAAACTCGAAGCGGTTTTCCCATTTGCGCCGGATCTCAGTGAATTCTTCTAACAATCGGACGGTCAGGATTAGTAGATCATCGAAGTCGACGGCATTGAATGCTTTCAATTGTTCCTGGTAACGATGGAACACTGCGGCTGCCAAAGTCTGATCGGACGCCGGAACTTTATAATGCTGATTCTTGGCTTTGCTGATAAAGTTCCGCGCCAGCTGCGGATCTAACTTTTCGCTTACGGCAGCCAATCGCGGAATGATGTTGCGGATCAGGCCTAATTGGTCACCCTCATCATAAATTGAAAAGTTAGTTTTGTACCCCAGCTTATCGATATCCTGCCGAAGGATCCTGACACACAAGGCGTGAAATGTGCAGACGGTTACTTTAGAAGCCTTGCCCTTCTCCACCATGGAGCGAACGCGATCGCGCATCTCGTTGGCTGCCTTATTGGTAAAAGTGACCGCCAGAATTTTTTCGGCAGCCGCTCCTTCGTTTAGCAGGTAAGCGATCCTCGTGGTGATCACGCGGGTTTTCCCAGTCCCAGCACCCGCCAGAATCAGCACCGGGCCTCGGGTTGCTCTGACCGCTTCGAGTTGTTGTGGGTTCAGATCGAATAGGCGCACCATACGGATCGGGGGAGGTGAGGTGAGAAGTAAGAAGTAAGAAGTAAGAAGTCAGAAGTGAGAGGGCGGTAACGCCGAGCGCTGAACGCTGAGCGAGCGCCGAACGCCGAGCGCCCGACGCTGAACGCTGAACGCTGAACGCCGAACGCCGAACGGGTATCACGCTCCCTTGAGCGCGGTAGCATACCGCTCAGAGGCATAATCCCAGTTGATCACGTTCCAAAATGCTTTCACGTATTCCGGACGGCGATTCTGATGTTTGAGGTAGTAGGCATGTTCCCATACGTCGATACCGACGATTGGGATTTCTTTTTCCTGCGGCTTCGAGATAGGGGAATCCTGGTTCGGCGTCGTCGCAATTTCGAGTTGTTTGCCATCCACGACCAGCCAGGCCCAGCCACTCCCGAACACCCCGGTGGCAGCCGCACTGAGTTTGTCCTGGAACGCTGAATAACTGCCGAACGTTTTATCGATAGCCGTGGCGAGTTCGCCGGTTGGCTTGCCCCCTTCGTTCTTCTTGAGGAGCTTCCAGAAGATTGAATGATTATAGTCTCCTCCGGCGTTGTTTCGTACCGCGGTCCGGATATTTTCCGGAACCTTATCAAGATTCAGCAATAACTCCTCCAATGTCATTTTCTGAATGGATTCGGGTGCTTGAGCGATGGCCTTGTTCAGGTTATCGACATAAGCGCCATTGTGTTTGTCGTGATGAATCTGCATCGTCAGCGTGTCGATGTAGGGTTCGAGTGCATCGTACGGGTACCCAAGAGGAGCCAGTTTGAATGGGTAGGTTGAATCGCTCATGCTCGAATCGGAAGTTTGCCCTTGGAGAAAGGAGGGGACTACGGTTAAAGCACCTGCGGTTAGAGCCACAGCTTTAATTGCTTCGCGTCGGGTAATCATAGGTTTCTACTGTACATCCAACGGAAAAGGCGGCCACTTTGGAAAAGGCAGAAGGCAAAAGGAAAAAGGCAGAAGTTATTGTCTTTTGCTCGATTGATGACTAGCCGAGTCAACTAGATGCGGGGGAGAAAGTTTTTCTGGCCCGCCAACCCAACTTCTTCATTCTGCCTTTTGCCTTCTTACTTTTGCCTTCAGAGAAGCTCTCGAAGAAGTTGACGACGCTTTTCAAACGCCGACCCGCCGATACGCCGACCCGCCGATACGTTCTCCTTACCTGGCGGTGCTTTTTCGCAATATGCTGTTAACGATTGATCACCTGTGCACTAACCTTTATAGTGTCCGACTCTTCTTATGAAAACCTCCCCTGCAAAACAGCCGGCAACTGCGCGTCGAGCCCCCGCACTGGGTGAAACGATGAACGGCGCCGAAATCCTTGTCACCGCCATGGAGCGGGAGGGCGTAGAGGTGATTTTCGCTTATCCAGGCGGGGCCAGTATGCCGATTCATCAGGCTCTGACGCGCTCAAGAACTATCCGGACTATTCTTCCTCGGCATGAACAGGGAGGAAGCTTTGCTGCCGAAGGGTATGCCCGGGCCACCGGTAAGCCCGGCGTTTGCATGGCAACTTCCGGTCCCGGAGCGACGAACCTGGTCACCGGGATTGCCGACGCCTACATGGACTCAATCCCGCTGGTGGCAGTCACTGGCCAAGTCCCCCAGGAGATGATTGGGCGCGGCGCCTTTCAGGAAACTGACGTGTTTGGTATGACGCTGCCAATCGTTAAGCACAGTTACCTTGTCATGGATATCCACGAGATTCCCCGTGTGGTGAAAGAAGCTTTTCATATCGCGAGAACGGGTCGGCCAGGGCCGGTTGTCATCGACGTTCCAAAGAATATCCAGAACCAGATGGCTCAACCGGTTTTCCCGAGCGAATTGACCTTGCGCGGATATCAAGCGTCGCCGAAAGCGGATCCGGTCGCTCTGAATGAAATCATTGGACTGATAAAATCGGCTCGGAAACCGATGATTTATGCCGGAGGCGGGATCATCTCTTCGGACGCCGCAGGCGAACTGCTGGAATTTGCTGAACGAACCCAAATCCCAGTGGCCACGACGCTGATGGGGATTGGCGGTTTTCCGGAAGGGCATCCGCTCTCTCTCAAATGGCTCGGAATGCACGGAACGGTGTACGCAAACTGCGCTGTCAACGAATCAGATCTTTTGCTTGCGTTGGGTGTTCGCTTTGATGACCGCGTTACCGGGAAGGTCGAGAAGTTCGCCGAACATGGTACGATCGTCCATATCGACATTGACTTCTCGGAGTTGAATAAGAACAAAGTCGTCAAACTCCCGGTCCTCAGCGACATCAAATACGCTATTGGAGAGCTCAATCGATTGCTTGCCGAGGGCGGTTACGAGCGTTCCTCGAAGGATTTTCGCCAGTACCCAGACTGGCTGGCACAGATCCATCGGTGGAAAAAGCGCTATCCCTTGGATTTCAAGGATACGGAGGAAGCGGTTTTGCCGCAATACTTGATCCGGCTCGTATATGAAATGACCAAGGGTGAAGCGATCATTACGACGGGTGTTGGACAGCACCAGATGTGGGCCGGTCAATATTACGACTTTAATCATCCACGCCAATTCCTTACCTCCGCTGGGCTTGGGGCCATGGGATTCGGGTTCCCCGCTGCGCTCGGGGCGAAAGTCGCCTTTCCTGATCGGCAAGTGATCGATATTGACGGGGACGGCTCATTCCTTATGAATGTTCAGGAACTCGCTTGCGCTCATGCGGAAGGGATTGCTGCCAAATCGATCATCATCAACAACCAGCACCTGGGAATGGTTGTGCAATGGGAAGATCGGTTCTACAACAGCAATCGAGGCCATACATTTTTGGGCGATCCTCGAGATAGAGATCGGATCTACCCGGATTACGTCGAGCTCTGTCGCGGATTCGGAGTGAAGTGCGAACGGGTCATTGACAAGAAAGATCTGAAACCGGCGCTGCAACGCATGCTGGCTGCCGATGAATGCTATATCCTGGATGTCATGACGCCGTACACCGAACATGTTTTGCCGATGATTCCGTCTGGAAAAACCTACCGTGACATCATCATTGACGAGCGGCACGGTAAATTTGAGGGCTAGGAATTCCTGGTAGGGCGAAGAGGGCGAGGCCGCGTCCGAGCCGCAGGTGAGCGCGTCGTCCCGTGGCTCGGACGGAGCCTCGCCCTCTCGCCCTACCGGCTTTCAGCCTCCGGGGCCTCCCGGCGCAATCAGGAATTCCTTTGCGTACGCTAGACTCAGCCGGACTTTCGGCTTTAATTCAGCGTTCCATGGAAGAAAACGAACTTCTCGCTTTCCGCCGTCAAAAGCTGCAGCAGTTACTCGAGCGAAACGTAAATCCGTTCGGTGGCCGATTCGATGTGTCCGGAGCGATCGGTGAAGTCCGTCAAAATTTCGTGGA
>DASXBV010000248.1:0-20264 GCA_036491515.1 Chthoniobacterales bacterium | reverse complement strand
AGCATCGCTCGGCCCCACCAGGTCACCGATTCCGGGATTCGCTATCCCGGCAACGCCTGTTACCGGAGCGCGTATTTTTGTGAAATCCAAATTCAGTTGCGCCTGCCTCAACGCGGCTTGTTGCGCCTTCACTTCGGCCTTTGCCGCGGCGTTTGCCTGAATAGCATTATCAAGATTCTGCTGGCTTTCGACCTTCTGTTCGAAGAGTTGCCTTTCGCGTTTTTCTGTCTGTTCGAATTGAATCTGGTTCGCCTCGGCTTGGGCTAATGCCGATTTTGCTTGTTCTACTGCGGCCTCGTAGGTACTCGGATCGATCTGGAATAGCAGATCTCCCTGATGCACGACCCTACCCTCTTTGTAATTTTGCGTGATGAGGTAGCCGGAGACCCGTGCCCGGATATCTGCATTCACCGAGCCGTCGAGTGATCCGATCCATTCTCTGACCACGGGCACATCCTGTCTGAGAACTTCAGTGACCATCACCTCAGGCGCTCCGAATGAGCTCTCGCCTGGGCCTCTTTTCGAGCAGCTGGAAAGGACCAGAGCGATCGCACAGCAGCGAAGCACGCCCGAGAGCATCGAGTAAATGAAGCGTCCCGCTTTATTCATATTCTCTTACGTTTATCTCCTCAGGTAACATGCACATCCTGCGCCGATTTCCTACAGCCTGGAAGCCTATGCTACTTTGAAGACGTGCCGGCATCAGCGCGCATTTCTGAATCGTGCAAATCTTCCTCCTGAAAGGGGACCAGATCTCAACCCGGGCCTCCTTCGCTACGCTGCGGCGCGCCCTCGTCTGGCGGCTAGCATGGTCGGATAACTTGGCCGCGACGTAGGCCTTGCGAAATCGGGGTTTCAACCGGGTGGGTCAGGCAATTCAACACGGGGTGCCCTGAAGCGAAGGGCACCAGATTCCGGCGCCGCCATGTATGGTTGAAATCATCCAAGCCAGGGACAGGTCAAATTCGACTCCCAAAAGGAATTGTTTGCGCGAACGGGAGGGTCGCAAACGAGCAAGAGCAAGAGTGAGCGGGGTGAAGATCTCATAGGAGGAGGGGGGAATACCAAAGACAAAAACTGATGGTAACCCAGCGCGCCGGAGCCGCAACCACAATCATCTGCTCAGTAAGCGACGAACTGGATCTTTCGTTCCATTTACGATGATCAGTAGATGCACTAGCGATAGGGCAGCTGAAACTGAAACTCGCTGGAGACCTCAAATGGTCTCCAGCGCTTGTTTGACTTGAAAACAACACAGTCTACCGAAAAAGGAACTTTTTATGGCAAATGCAATTTTCTTATCTGGCCTGACAGTCGAAGGTGTCGGGACACCCAACTGACATCGATACCGGACGGTTACGGAGTAGCCCCGTTGTGTTGGGACACCGAACCGGAGGTTCCTGTTGATCGGTTTTGTGCCGCGTAATTGGCCCAAGCATTGTTTCTCTCAAATGCTTGGTTAGCCGGCGTTGGTGCCAGCCTATAGCTAGACCCTGCTCGTAGTCCGCCAGGGTTTCCAGCCGAGAAATAACCGCCCGGGCTTGCGACCGAGAAGTGACCGCCCGCGAACCCGAAGTGACCGCCCGCGAACGCGCTACCCGCGCCAATCGTGAAAAGGCCGATCGAGACCAGAACCGCAAGTGAAACCTTGTTTAATTTCATAACTGTTATCTTCCTTTCAATTATCACCGTCGGTTCTTCAACCCTTCCCAGCTAATTATCATTTTTTATCTCCTATCATGAAATCTGATGTTCGCCATAGCCTGAAAGATGCTCGTGCACCGTCTCGCATAAAATGGTGATGTCGCTGCGTTCAAAATGGGCCGCCGGCGTAGGCGGAGCATCCCGCACCAGTTTTATTCTCGTGCTAGTCTCGTCTTGCGCCCGCCGGCATAAAACTGGTGTGGGACGCTTCGCTTACATCACCAAGAAGCAGACTTATCGAGTCAATCCAAATCACCCTGACGAGCTATGGAAAGATTGGCCGCCGCCGTTACGCTACTAAAGATTGCTTAAAAATGGCCGTTATCACGTCCGCTGATGGCGCATAAACAGAATGAATTACACAACGCTGGAAGGCGCAACATTTTAAACAGTAGATGAAACGGTATATCGAGTTGGATGTGCTTCGTGGGGTGTTTCTGTTGATGATGACCGTCGATCATTCGCCCTCATCACTCCGCCTGTTTACGGACCAGCCACTGGGGTTCTTTGGTACCGCCGAATGCTTTGTGTTCGTCTCCGCATTTCTTGCCGGTATGGTCTTTCGCAAACGCGCCGAAAGCCTGGGGTTCACCGCAGCTCGATCGTCTTCTATTCGCCGCGCCGGACGCATCTATCGGGCACATCTTTTGACAGTTTCTTTCGCATTTGTGCTCGGCAGCTTTTTCTTACCAGAGCTTCCTGGCATCAAAAATTTGCTGGACCACTATCTCGCGAGTCCATGGGCGGCGATTGGTGGATCCATGGCGTTGCTTTTCCGGCCGCCATTGATGGACATCCTCCCGATGTACATCCTTTTCTCTTTTCTGACACCTGGTGCATTCTGGGCAGCTCAACGATGGGGATGGAAGACGGTCCTTTTTGTCAGCGTTTCGGTATGGCTCATCGCACAGACACATGTTAGAGACATGTTGGTAACCGCATCCAGCGATCTGGCGTTTGTCCAACTCGGTCCGTTTGATCTTTTCGCGTGGCAACTTTTATGGGTCGGCGGGCTATTCATCGGTCAGCTTTCTCTGGAAAACAAGCCATTGCTGCCCGTGCCTCACTTGCTGCGCCCGCTTTTGCTCCTCTTCGCAATCGCCTTTCTCTGCTGGCGTTGGATTTCTATCACCAGCGGCTCCGACCCAGTCAGTCAAACGTGGTTGCTGGATAAATGGCATCTCGGACCTTTGCGCCTCATCAACTTCTCCGTAGCCGCTGCTGTCATCGCAACATTCCTTAAGTATCTCAATCGCTGGGAAACCGCATTGCGACCGTTTTTGTTGATCGGCCGTCACATGCTTCCTGTCTTTTGCAGCCAAATCTGTCTTTCAGTCTTGCTCATCGGCCGCACGGACTCTGGCCTAACTGTTGAGCCGATCACGTCCGCTCTAGTAGTCTGCCAGTTGCTCGCCGCACCCGTGTGCGCCTGGTTCCTCGAATGGCGAGCGACCCGCAAGCAATCGGCTCACCCGATATCGCGAGCGCTGGTCGCGAATTACCAAATCCGGGTCGCGGAGACACGCATCGCAAGACCCTCACTGCCTTCTCGCACTGCCAGACAACCGGCCTTGCAGCATCTCTAGTGCACCGTCTCGCATATAATGGTGACGTCGTTATATGCGAGACGGTGCACTAGCCCTCGTCGATCACAAATCCTGAAAATTTCGTCTCGAAAGCACTGTTCGTCCGACCTCGCATTCTATAATACTTACCAGGAGGTGGACACGCTTGTCCTCCGCGGATTACCGAGACTCTGAAAAAAGTAAGGATCACTGTGAAAGCGACCATACCAACTGAACCGCAAAACCTGATCACCACGCAATCTGACCTCTCCCTGCTTGATGTCCGCATAAGTGTAGAATACGCGGAAGTGCACGGCCCCCAACCATGCAACCGTCCACTCGATGGGCTCCAACCCAGGAGTTGACCATGAGCGCCTCACGTTACCACGGAGTGGAAGGCCACGTAGGCCGAACGCCACTTATCCGACTGCGCCGCTTATCCGAATTAACCGGCAGCGAAATTCTCGGTAAGGCAGAATTCATGAATCCCGGTGGCTCGGTCAAAGACCGGGCGGCGCTCGGCATCATTCTGGATGCAGAATCCACTGGCCAGCTGCGCCCCGGCGACACCATTGTCGAAGGCACAGCCGGCAACACCGGCATCGGGCTGGCGGTCATCGGTCATGCTAAGGGCTACCGCACTGTCATCGTCATTCCAGAAACTCAGTCTCAGGAAAAGATCAGTCTGCTACGCACTCTCGGGGCTGAGGTTCTCACGGTGCCGGAGAAGCCATACAGCGATCCCGGCAATTACAATCATATCGCGCGGCGACTCGCGGAGGAGCAGGGCTGGTTCTGGGCAAATCAGTTTGACAACACGGCAAACCGCCTCGCGCATTATCGCACCACTGGTGCGGAAATCTGGGAACAGACCGCCGGCCAAGTCAGCGCGTTCGTTTCTGCCATCGGCACGGGCGGCACACTGGCGGGCACAGCGTTGTATCTGAAGGAACGCAGCCAGGAGGTTGCTGTCGTATGCGCAGACCCTTATGGTGCTGCCATGTGGTCCTGGTTTACGCTTGGCCACACCGAGGTCAAGGATGGCGACTCTTACGCGGAAGGGATCGGCCAGACGCGCGTGACGAAAAACCTCGAAGGCATCGCCGTGGATCGATCCTATCGAATCCCAGACCAAACCGGGTTGACGATAGTCTATCAACTTTTGCGCGAGGAAGGATTGTTTCTCGGCCTTTCTTCCGGCATCAACATTGCAGGTGCGGCACGTTATGCCCAAGAGCGCGGCGCCGGGCAGACCATCGTCACGATCCTTTGCGACTCAGGACTGAAGTACCAGTCAAAGCTTTTTAACGCCGAGTGGTTGGAGGCGCATCATCTCGATCCAAATCAACCCCTAGAATCCGTATTTGCCTAACCCTGCGTTTCTACCCAATGCCGGATCAGTCGCCGCGCGATCGTGTCGAGATGGGGGAATCTCCCAGCGAGTTTCCGCAGCATTTCTCTTGCTTCCGAGACGTGGAACCAGCGGACGTCTTCGAGCTCAGCGCCGCGGGTAATCTCCTTCGTTGCCGCCTCGGCGATAAAGCCGAGCATTAATGACTGCGGAAAAGGCCACGGCTGCGAACCGAAATAGCGAATGTTCTTCACCTCGACACCACTTTCCTCTTTGACTTCGCGAAAGACAGCCTCTTCGAGGCTCTCTCCTGGTTCAACAAAGCCGGCCAAAGTCGAATACATCCCTTCCGGCCAGGAAGGCTGGCGTCCGAGGAGACAATGATCGCCGCTGTGCACCAGCATGATCGTCGCCGGGTCGGTGCGCGGGAAATGCTTCGCCGCACAATGCGGGTTGGTACAGGCCATCACATGTCCCGCCTCTTCAGGCAACGTCGGACTGCCGCAGCGATTGCAAAATCTCTGCTCCCTTTGCCAATGCGTCAAAGAGCGGCAATAGAAGAGCAGCGCCCGCTCTTCGACTGAAAGCACCCCGTCAAACTGGCGCAAAGGGATAAACCGGGCCTGATCAGGCGTGAGAGCAAGAGACCTCAGGGCATCTTCTTCCGTGGATCGCGCGCTCAGGTCCGCAGCGAACAATGGGCTACCTTTCGGAAGAATGCCAAGAAAAGTCGGACTATGCGGTATCGCCAATCCGGGTCCCTCCAAGAATAGCGGCCGTTTTTCCGGGCCGGCGCCAAACAGGTTGCACTCTCCCCAGACAAAGAGAAACTGTGCAGAATTCGATAGCTGCTGGCCAAGCCATTCCACTTCTCCGCGCCGATGTGCCGCCCGATCCAGAACTTCCAATGCTAAAAAATGACGTGCGGGCTCTTCTGACATCAGACTCCAAATTAGAACTCAAGGACTCAAGCAGTCAACGTCCATGGATTTCCGAACTCGCGCGAAACTCGATTTTGATCTACTCTACCGCTCGTTGGCCATGCAAGACAGCGTTACACCGCTTATCGCGAGGATTCTTGGATCATACCAGGAGATCGGTGGTATTAACAACATCGATGGCACCAATCTGCCATCCAAAAGGGCCATTACCCAGATCTGTGAAGACCTGCTGCAGATCTTGTTTCCCGGGTTCCATGACGAAGAGCCGATCGCGACTGAAAAGGTCCAACAGATCACTTCGGGCCGGATTTTGAGTATCGTCGACAGACTGCGCGTGGAGGCATTCAAGAGTTTACGTCTGAATGAGCCCGAGTGCCCCCGTTGCCGGGCGGACGAAATCGTTTTTCATCTGATTCGGGAGATCCAGCCGATCCGCGAACTTCTGCAGACCGACGTCGAAGCCGCATATGAGGGAGATCCGGCGAGTGCCAGCTACGACGAGATTATCGTTAGCTATCCCTGCATCGAGGCCATCGCGATCCAGCGCCTGGCTCATATCCTCTACCGAGACCGACTGCCACTCATTCCACGAATCATGACAGAATGGGCGCACAGCCGAACAGGGATCGACATCCATCCGGGGGCCGAGATCGGAAGCTCCTTTTTTATCGATCACGGCACCGGCGTAGTGATCGGAGAGACCTGCCGCATTGGTTCTCATGTGAAGTTGTATCATGGGGTCACGCTGGGTGCCCGCAGTTTCCAGAAGGACGAAGAAGGCAAAATCAAAAAGGGAGGGAAACGTCATCCGGATGTGGGAGACTGGGTGACGATCTATCCTAACGCAACGATCCTCGGGGGTGAGACCGTGATAGGGTCTGGATCAACGATCGGCGCAAACGTTTTCTTGATGGAAAGCGTTCCGCCCAACTCATTGGTCAGAAACGAGCGGGCTCTAATCAACATCGTCTCGAAAAAAAAACGGAATGAAAGTATCGCACGTCCTCTCCAGGGCGAAACCGAGCCACTACTCAACTACGAAATTTAAGAGTTGAGTCATTCTGCAACTCCTGAACTCCTGCCTTCTTCAGTTGCTCGACCCTTTTAAAGCGCTTTCTAACCCGCAATAAGCTCGTCGCTTCGGCTATCGCGTGCTTTTTGCGGGTGAGCGGGTACTTCCGCGTTCAGCCACCGGAGCCAGGTTTCATTCACGTATTCCGGCGCGATCTCCGCGATAAAGTTGGTATAGCTGATGTGTTGTCCGACTACTTGCTCGACTGCGTTACGGTAATCCGCGTGGGTCTTCACGAGCAGAACAGTTTCGGCCTCTTCCACGATCTTATCTTCCTCACGGTATGCGCAGGTGATCGGAAACCAATTCGTGCAAACCGCCAACCGCTGGTCCAGGAGTGCACGACTGATCTGGCTTGCTTCCTCGGCAGTATTGAGTGTGACATAATAGATTCTCATAACAAAATTGGAGTACTTGGAATCGTGGCATTATCGGCTCACTAGAAAGCACGTCGCAATCGGTTCTTAATAGATTTTGTGATGCGCCAGCGCGCCTCCGACCGCCGGGCACGAGGCTGGAATGCAACGACTAACTCTCTCGAAAGCGGAAATGGAGGTCCCGGAAAAGAGACGTCGTTCACCGCTTTCGTTTCACATTAGCCGGTCGCTCCCTCGAACATTGTGCTTCTGCTCAGGTGGCACAATGCGTGCTAAACGAAGCATTAGCCGCAAACTGAAAGAAGTCTGCGGTCCAAAAGACAAGATTGCTCATAGAGCGATACCGATTTGTGAGCGATGCAGGCTGAAAAGTCAAGATTCCGGAAAGTTGCTCGACTTTTGCAGATGACTTCGTAGATGAGAGTTATGGGCAAATACACGCCTCTGGCTGTGCTGCTCTTGTGCGCCTGGTCTGTCCGTGCAAGCGACAAGATACCGATCTCGGCCGTCCCCGCCCGCGTTAGAGCCGCCATCGAGTACTACGCGCCGGGCGCCCAACTCACTGAGGCCATGGTCACCCAGGACAGCACGTATGGGAGAATCTACGACTGCACTTACTTTCGAAATATCCACTTGGGTTCGATCAAGTTAGGCTCTCGAGGTCAGCTCCTTGATATCGATGAGACGCTCGTCATTGAGGACGTTCCTCCTGCCGTAAGAAACAGGATCGTTTCCGAAACAAAAGGCGGGCTCATTAAGAAAATTAAATTGGACGCTCTATACGGCCGCGAAGTTTACCGGGTGAAGTCATACTTTGATGAATCGACCAAAATCGAGCTCTCACTGGTTATCGCGCGCAACGGACGGGTTGTTGAACGAAAAGTCAATCAAGGCTTGTTGATTTTTTTAAAGCAGCGCAATCTTGCGCCTAAGTAAAGCGAAAGCTCCAGCTTTTGCCTCTTCATTTTTGCCTCCTCATCAAGCCACCAGGCAAAGGCTGGAGCCTTCGCTTACGATTTGTGATCGACGGAGGCTAATTGCTTTTACAGTCTACTCCTTGACGTGCACTTCCCCCGGAACTATTCTCGGCGTTTTATGAATAGAACGCTGCGGTTCGTCTTCCCGCTGACGATGGTGGCCCTTTTATCGTTTCCCCATCGCGCCCCCGCTCCGATCATTTACCGCCAGGGCGAAGGCATAAGCTTCGGAGACCTGAGCGATATCGAGATCAAGAAAAACGCGGAAGAACAGTTCAAATTGAGCGAGCGGTATGAGGCCGACGGCGACTATAAGCGCGCCGGAGCATCATACCGACTCCTGGTCCGCAGATTCCCACGATCGGATATCGCGGCAACGGCCCTGTTTAGATCCGGCCAGATGCTCGAGAAGACGGGTAAGCTGCAGGCCGCTTTTTACGAATATCAAGCGTTGGTGCAGAAATATCCAAGAAGTCCTGATTTCGAGGCTGCACTGCAAGCTCAGTACGGCATCGCCAAAGCCTATCTGGACGGGAAACGAGTCGATGTCTATGGCGTACCAACCCTTCCCTCGATGGGGAAGGCTCAAGAAATGTTCCAGAAGCTTGTGACCAACGCTCCGTACGGTCGGATTGCGCCGCTAGCTCAGTACGGCGTTGGCCAAGCTCTTGAAAAGAGCGGCTCAATCACCGCTACGGTCAATGCTTACCAGCAGGTGGTTGATCGATACCCAAATAGCGATGTGGCGCCAAATGCGATGTATCAAATCGGTTATGTGTACTTCCAGGCGAGTCGAAGAACCGGTTACGATCAAACTGCCGCGGTGCGCGCACAAGAATCGTTCGAAGATTTTCTGCTTCGATTTCCGAACAGCGAAAAAGTGCCCCAGGCTCAAGACAACCTGAAGACGCTGCGAAGCCTGAATGTGGCGAATTCGTACGACATCGCGAAATTCTACGATAAGCAGAGGAATTACAAAGCCGCCTACGTTTACTATAATGAGGTAGTCCAACAACAGCCGGATTCGCCCCAGGCGCAAAGGGCTAAGGTGCGTATGGACCAGATCCGTTCCAAAGTGGGAGAAAACGCTCTCAAGATCGGAGCAACGGGAACGGCGACAGCCCAGGTTGGAAGTGATGGTCGGAAACTTCAGGCGCAAGCCGATACGGCGGCGCGGCCCGATTTCGTGGGTCCACCGCCCCCTACACCCACGCCTTCACCCGTTCCGGCGGCTAGAACAGACCAGTCCATACCTGAACAAAAGCCGATGCGCACTGCTCCAAACGATGTGGCACCGGCCCCTGTCGAACCGCCCCTTCCTTCTACGCCGGCCCCTGTCGAACCGCCCCTTCCGTCTACGCCAGCCCCTGTCGAACCGCCCCTTCCTCCTACGCCAGCCCCTACCGAACCCGCCCTTCCTCCTCAGTGAATGGTCGCTCGATGGGCAGACAATTTCTCTGCATTTTAATTGGGTGTTTTTCCGGTTGCGCAGGCTACACGCTCGGTCCGACCCCCCCAACCTATATGAAGGGGGTTCGTTCCGTTGCGGTTCCAATCTTCAAGAACACTACCATCACTCCTGATGTCGAGGCGCTGGCGACGACGACAGTTATCAAGCAGATCCAGGAAGACGGATCGTACCAAGTAACCGGCCTTGATCAGGCCGACGCGGTGGTGCGGGGAACAATATATTTGATAGACCGTCTCAAGTCCCGATCGCTTACGGGTAACGTGCTCGCTTCCGCTGAATTTAATTTGCGGGTCATCATCGATTTCCGGATTGAACGGCCTAACACGGGCGAGCTCCTGGGCTCGAAAAGAATTGAAGGGGACACCAGCTTCTTCGTCGGAAACGACATATTTACTCAAGAGCGTGAAGCGATTCCGCTGGCGGTTCAAGATGCAGCTGGGCAACTCGTAAGTTTTCTTTCCGAAGGGTGGTGAGTACACCCGATGCTCTTCTTGATTGGATCACCAATTGGTAACCTAGGCGATATCACGCTAAGAGCACTCGAAGTCCTGAAGGAGGTCGCCATCGTTGCAGCCGAGGATACCAGGCGTTCGTCTATTCTCCTGAAGCGGTTCCAGATTAGCAAGCCGCTCATCAGTTTTCATGAGCACAACGAAGCGAGGCGGACTAGCGAACTGATCGAAAGACTTAGCGCCGGCGAGAAAATGGCTCTACTGACAGATGCCGGAATGCCATCAATTTCCGATCCAGGTTATCGCCTTGTTCGGGCGTGCATTGAGCGCGGGATCCGAATCGAGGTCATACCGGGCCCCTCTGCCGTGCTAACCGCGCTCGTTGGTTCCGGCCTGCCTACGGACAGATTCTATTTCGGAGGTTTTATTCCGGTAAAGAGCGGCCAGCGGGAGAGAGAACTCCTGGCGGCATTGGCTCGAGGCTTTACGTCGGTATACTTTGAGTCGCCGCATCGGATCGTTCGCTCATTGGAAGTGCTTCGGCGAGCTGATCCTTCCCGCCTGATTTGTGTTGCTCGCGAGCTAACGAAACAATTCGAGGAATACCGTCGGGGTGAAGCAGAGTTGGTCCATGCATACTACGAAGCACACCCGCCCAAGGGAGAGATCACCTTGGTAATTTCAGGCGCCTAGGGATCGCTTTGGCGTTTGGCGTTTGGCGTTCACCGTTCACCGTTCAGCGTTCAGCGTCTGCAGCTTCTGCACGCTCTTCCGCATAATACGTGTTTTGTTATGACCTCTTTTGGGCGTGACCTTATTCAGAATGTGTGGCTCTTTGCCAAAGGGTTTCCTGTTCCAGGCCGACAAAGGCTGGAGCCTTCGCTCACGCCGGACTGCGCCGCTGAACGCTGAACGGTGAACGCCCAAACTCAGCGCGCAGCGGCCGCTCGGCGAACCCGATTCATGATCGCCTTGCCGAGACCCACTTCTGGCACTGGCTCGAAGAAGATCCGTTGGACATTCATTTGGTCCATCTCTCTCAGTAGCCCAAACAATCGTTGTGCGGCTATCTGCAGGTCTCTCGTTTCGCTTACGGATCGGACTACGGAAAAGTCTGCCGTGTGATGGGGCGGTCCCCAACAAATGAGCGCGGAGTGTTCAGACTGAGGTGTAACGACTTGTGGATCAAACAGATGCACGAGTTTGTTTGGCGCGTAATGACTTGCCGCTTGACCAGGGGCATTTATTTTTTGTGAATCGCCCAACTCTCGCGTAGGTGCGATCTCAGCCAGAACTTCTTCGGTGACAGCGCCTGGGCGCAAAATTCCGATCCCATTGGCATCGGCACGAACGATGGTGGATTCCAGCCCGACAGGTGTCGGGCCGGCGTCCAGGATCAACGGAACTCGTCCATCCAATTCCACCAGAACATGCTCCGACCTGGTCGGACTGACTCGTCCGAAGCGGTTAGCGCTCGGAGCTGCCAGCGGTTTTCCGAAAACCCGGAGGACCTCCAGGAAAACCGGATGACTTGGCATTCGAATGGCAACGTGATCCAGGCCGGCGGTTGCTAGATCCGGCACAAGTTGGGATTTGGGAAAAAGAATCGTTAGAGGACCTGGCCAAAAATGTTGCATCAGTGTTTCCACCAGAGATTTGGACTCGTAGGAAGAACCCGTCAGTTTGTCGAGCCACTCCTTGCTCCCCAGATGAATGATCAGCGGATCAAAATAGGGTCTTTCTTTCGCCTCGAATATCTTTGCCAACGCTTCCGGCTCGAGAGCGTCTCCCGCAAGGCCGTAGACGGTCTCCGTAGGAATGGCGACAAGGTTCCCTGACTCGAGTACAGCTACCGCCATTGCAACGGATCTGCGGATGTCCGCCCGGGCGTCAACAATCGCCGTCTTCATTCAAGCTTCGCATTCAAGACCTGCTCGGTTTGATTCTGGCGAAATTGGACGAGTTTTTCACGTAACTTCGGGTCGTGGAGCGCTAAGATACTCACGGCGGCTAAAGCGGCGTTCTTGGCGCCAGCCTCACCGATCGCTAAAGTCGGAACCGGAATGCCAGCCGGCATTTGAACGATTGAAAGCAGCGAATCGACTCCTTTGAGTGCCTTGCTTTCAACGGGCACACCGAGAACGGGTAGATGGGTATGTGCCGCCAACATGCCGGGCAAATGTGCGGCACCGCCGGCTCCCGCTATAATCACTTGCAAGCCTCGATTCGCGGCGTGCCTGGCAAAGTCCGCCAACAGGTCCGGTGTACGATGGGCGGAAACAACTTTAGATTCGGTCTCGATCCCGAATTGCTTAAGCATCTCCACGGCGTGCCGCATCGTGCCCCAATCGGACTTACTCCCCATCACGACAGCGACTGTTGACAAATCAGGCATAGCGAAAAGAAAGCCATCTGAGAAGTAGAACGCAAGACGTATCCTGCTGGAAATAAAAGCGTTGCTATCTTCTTGACGTTTTTGACGTGAGCTCGATATGCTTGAGGCCTTTTCGAGCCAAGTGCTTAGTTGGGCGCGACCCTCAGCCGTTCCGGTTCGCGTCCAGGTGGCTGGCTCGGTCTGTCGATCGTATGGCTAAAGGCACAGTCAAGTGGTTTAACGAGAAAAAAGGTTTTGGGTTCATTGTTGACCCAGAAGTTCCTACCGACATCTTTGTTCATTTCTCCGTCATCCAAGCGGATGGTTTTAAGACCCTGAACGAAGGCGAGACCGTAGAGTATGAATTGTATCGGGACGAAAAAGGAGCGAAGGCGAGAAACGTAATGAGGGTTTAAGTATCAATTTTAATCATTGCCCGTTACGGCCGGTTGCGGCGAAGCTGTGGCGGCTATGCATCTCCCAGGGTCCGTCCACAATATAGTTCTGGTCGGGTTCATGGGTTCCGGAAAGTCTTCGGTGGGAAGGGAGATCGCTGGCCGTTGCGAACTTCGCTTTCTCGACACTGACTCGATTATCCGTCGCAAGTACAGAAAATCGATCTCCGATATTTTTGCGTCGTTTGGGGAACCGGTTTTTCGGGATGAGGAGAACAGGGTCCTTGAAGATCTCCAGAATGCCCGTCGTATCGTGCTTGCGACCGGTGGAGGCATAGTCTTACAAACTCGCAATCACGATCCGCTCCGCTCGCTCGGCGTCGTTATCTGGCTTACCGCAAGCGAGGAAGTGATTTGGGAACGAGTATCGCGGAACCAATCTCGCCCTTTATTGCAAACTGCGGATCCGCGGACGACGATTCGTAATTTGATGTCTGCGCGCTACCCATTGTACCGTTCGGTCGCCGATATTACCTTGGAGACTTCCGGGCTGACACATCACGAAGTCGCAGATCGGTTAGTTGCTGCCATAGGCGCCTGGTCGGCCGGTCGGCATGAAGACAAAAATTAGAGAGCTCGCCAGAGATTGCGAATTCGACGATTGCCGTTTCGCGCGCGCCGTTCAGGCCCCGCATGCTTTCCAGTACTTTTCATGGGTTCAAGCAGGTGGCCATGCCGACATGGCCTGGTTAAGTCACGATCCAGCGAGACGCGCCGATCCCTCCCGAGTACTATTAGAGGCGAAGACACTCCTGGTCCTGGCTAAGAATTATTTCCAGGGCCCAAATCCTCGCGAGCACCCTGGAAGAATCGCCCGATACGCCTGGGGCGAGGATTACCACAAAATCATGCTTAAGAATATGGCTCCAATTGAAGCCCTTCTGCGCGAAAACGGTGGACGCCAAAAGTGTTATGTCGATACCGGGCCGATCTTGGAGCGCGATTTCGCTGCGGTCGCGGGCCTCTCCTGGCAAGGCAAGAGCACCATGTGCTTAAATGAGCGCCTGGGAACCTGGTTCTTCATCGGCGTTATCCTGACCACCCTCGAATTTGAACCGGATTTGCCCGCCACAAACCGGTGTGGTCGTTGTACCCGATGCATCGATGTGTGCCCGACTCACGCAATCACCCAACCCTACCAGTTAGATGCCGGCCGTTGTATATCGTACCTTACGATCGAGCATAAAGGCGCCATCCCAATCGAATTTCGGTCTGCCATCGGCGATCGAATTTATGGTTGTGATGACTGTCTGGAAGTGTGCCCGTGGAATCGTTTTGCCAAGCGTACCCGTGAGACCAGATTCCAGCTCTCGAACCAGCTCAAAGCGTTGACATTGCGACAACTCGCGGTTCTGACGGACGATGAGTTTCGTTCGCTTTTTCGCAATTCCCCTGTGAAGCGCATCAAGAGGGCTCGTTTTGTCCGAAACGTCTGCGTGGCTCTAGGGAATGTGGGGACGCGTGAAGATTTAGAGGTATTGAATATTCTGGCTCGGGATAATAATCCGCTAATAGCTGAGCACGCTTGTTGGGCCGTGGAACGGATCCGGAAGCGAGAAGTCGACAACACAGGAGTCAGGAGTTGCCCTTGAACTAAGGTCCCTTCGCTCCACGATCATTACTCGCTTTAGCGCTACTATGCACCTCTCCGACTCCCAACTCAGCCCAGCTCCGATCCTCACGGATCGCCGGTTGCTTTGGCTTGCGCCCCTGCACTGCGTTCGCTCTCCCGTGTTGACACCTTATCCTTTGTGCACATCCCACCGCCACTACCCCGGTCCTCCCGGAAGATGCTCGCTACGCTCTCTTCTCTTCCGGACTTCGGTCTTCGATTTGCTCCGACGATCTCGACAGGCACATTGGGCTTTTCGAGGCTTGCTCGGCGTCCAGTTTTCATAGTGGTCTGCACGCTCGCTGATTCGCTATACGAACCTTTTTGGATCGAGGGCCTCAACGGGTAGATCACTCTGCCGCGTTGCCTCGACTGCTTCCGGCTGGAACGTGAGTTGCCGGGTGGGTTATCTTCCTCCCACTGGATTTAGGTGCCCTTTCCACGGCGCACCGGAGCTTCGCCCTACCGGCTCCCGACTCCCGTCTTCTTGACTTGTGCGCTTGCGTTTCGTCGCAAAAGGATTACAAGTTGCCTCCTCGCAAAAAGCCGACGTGGCGGAATTGGCAGACGCGCTGGACTCAAAATCCAGTACTGGCAACAGTGTGTGGGTTCGATCCCCTCCGTCGGCAGAGCGGTAGGGAATCAAATCGCGAAAAAGAGTTAGATACTCGACACACCGCTTGTTCTCCCCGATAGGAATCCTTGAGTATTCGAGTCGGTCTTCTTGGATGAGAGACTCGCAGCGCTGATTACCGATCGCGTCTGAAAGTCTTCCGACCGCGCGGTAGAGCAATTCGATACCCTCGACCGAGGTTTCGAAACTGGTCAGCGAAAACTGAGAAGGCGTCGCCTCTGGACTCATTGCTGGTCCGAGGCGCGCAGTTGCGGCGAGTCGTAATAAGCGTCCCAAGTGTGCACGGCGGCGCAAGCATCTGGAAAGAAGCGACCAGTTGCATGTACTGGTCGTCTAAAAAATCGAACAAGGCGCGAAATCTCTCAGCCTGTTCGCAAGGCGAAAGCGAGTAGGTGCCCTCCATGACGAATCCGGTCGGAATTCAGACACTCCAGTAAGTCAGCTCTCCAAATTGTGTACCGTCATCGGTGCGACCTTCGATCTCGCGAGGAATTTCGCCTTCAGGGAGAGGGTCGCAGCCCACTGAGAACGACGCACCCGGTTGTGGGTAGAGAGCGGGGACGACGTTCCTGACCAGCCTAGCGAGGAGCTGCCTCTCGCTTAGCTCTCTGTTTTCCGCCCGTTGACGAGCCTCTTCCAACATCGCCTGCGAAAACTTGATAACGAAGTTGAACCGCACGGCCGGGTTGCCCGACAGCGTGAAATTGCATCTGGCGTAAACGTCGTTGGAGGGCATGCTCAAAGTTCCCTTGCGCTTGGCCAAGCAAAAGCGTGTTGCAATAAAGAGAACAAGTGAGGCTATCGCGCCCGTAGAGGACCTGTCAAGCCGTTCCGTTAAGCGAAGGCTCCAGCTTTTGCTTACAAAGGTTGATCGGTTCTGCGCTCAGGGTTACCAGATCGGAGTATGCCGCTCGATACAATCCTGGTTTCTCGTAATCAGTGTGGTCTCCCTCTCCACCATTGCCTGCTTACTTTCGACGACGGTCCCGCAGGCAGGGTCACGGATGATTTACTGGCGGTCTTGAACGATTTCGGAGTGAAGGCCTGCTTCTGCGTCGTCGGTAGCCAGGTTGCGACCAGACCGGAACAGACTCGCGCCATTGCAAGCGCGGGGCATCTTTTGGTAAATCACACGTTTCACCATCGGATTATGGATTTGTGGCATGTCGACAGATTCAAATTGGATCTTATGCGGTGCGATCAAGCTGTTTGCAATGCGCTTGGTGAAACATGTGCGCCGCTTCCCTGGTTTCGTCCGCCGTTCGGACTCGTTACTGGCGCCGTGCGAGAGATCGCTCGAACAAGGCGAATTCTGCCGGTAACCCACTTTGCGTTTGATCCTTGGTTCAAGTCTGATCGGACTCGTAGACCCGCGAGATGGATTATTGAAGATGCAAGGCGCCGCGACGGCGGAATCTACGTACTCCACGATGGACTTATCATCAACGGAATTTCAGATTTGCTCAGAGGCTTACCTCGGCGCGCTTGGATTCCGCATGTGGTCAAGCAGATCCTGGGAGAATTAACCGCGGTTGGTTTTCAATTTCCGGATCCGTCGAAGGCGCTCCGCGCCTGAGTGCGTCTATCCGGATTGCGTGTGATTTTGCGGGCTGGATTTCTGAGCCTAAAATTTCGCGCGATGGACAACTTCCAATCGATTGCCGAACGGGTCTTCGAAGAACACGGCGTAGTATCCCGGTGCTTCAAGCATCGGTCCTTCGATATTTCTGGCACCGATTTCGTGTAGTCGCTGTGCCAGCGTATCGACTTCGGAGTCGCTCGCCGCCCGGAACGCGATGCGGGTTGCATTACACCGATAGCCGGGATCTTTGGTGATCCCGAAGAACTCGCTCCCGTCTTCGGTTTCGAGTTGAAACCAGTCCTCGATCTTCACCTCGCGTATGAAGCCCAAAGCCGGCAGCAACCCGCGGTAGAACGGGATCACCGCCGCAAGATCCGGCACACGGAGGTCGATATGATCAAAGCGCGCAGACATGATCGCCGCTCCACGCTCATTCGGAAGGCCCCTGGTCTCCGTTGCCACCTCGAAGCGAGCTTCCCCCGGCGCCTCCCCGTCCCTCATATTGGAAAAGGCTTTTCTGGAATCGAACAACTTCGTCTACGATTCCATACTTTTTCGCTTCTTCTGCGGACATCCAAAAATCACGATCAGAATCTCTCCGAATCTGATCCTCCGTGTTACCCGTGTGATGAGCCAACAGGCGAATAATTCGAGCCTTTGTTCGGAACATCCACTCCACTGTCCGTTCCACATCGCTGGCAGCCCCCTGCGCTCCACCAGAAACTTGGTGAACCATAATGTCAGAATTCGGAAGTGCGAATCGCTTTCCTCTTGTGCCTGCGGCGAGTAGAAAGGAACCCATGCTGGCAGCCATGCCGAGACAGTAGGTAGCAACATCACAGGTTAGAAATTGCATCGTATCATATATCGCGAGACCTGCGCTAACCGATCCTCCAGGAGAATTAATGTACAGGCTAATGTCGCGTTTCGGGTCCTCAGTTTGCAGGAAGAGCAGCTGGGCGACGACCAGGTTTGCAACCTCGTCGTCGATTTCTGTCCCGATGAAAATAATCCTGTCTTTTAGCAAGCGGCTGTAAATATCGTAGCTCCGTTCTCCTTGCCCCGTTTGTTCAACGACCATCGGGACAACAAGGGAGCGAGCTCCGCTGCGGTCTTGATCCTTCATGTTAACGATCTCCTTCGTAAGGGTGGCGAGTTCTTTAGATAACGCATACACCTGCCTAAGTGTTAACGCAAAATGAGCCTAGCCCGCTCAATACTTCAGGATCTTCGCCAGGAACTGCCGCGTTGTGTCCGACCGCGGGCTGTCCAACACCTGCGAGGGCGGACCACACTCCATAATTTGACCCCCGCTTAACAGCGCAATCTGATCGGCGATCCGATGGGCGAAACCCATCTGATGGGTTACTAACACCAGGTCCCGCCCCTCCTTCCGTAGCTCTTCAATCACTTCCAGCACTTCGGCGGTCATCTCTGGATCGAGGGCGGAAGTCGGCTCGTCAAAAAGCAGCAGCTTCGGCTTGATCGAAATTGCGCGCGCGATAGCGACACGCTGTCGTTGGCCGCCCGACAATTGAGCAGGCGGTTTGTGGCAATGCTCCGATAATTGGAAACGCTCGAGGATCTCCTCGGCGATCTGACGAGCCTTAGGCGGTTTGTGCTGGTGTACCTTCTCCAAAGGAAGAGTGATGTTCTGCAGGGCGGTTAAATGCGGGAAAAGATTAAAGGCCTGAAAAACCGTGCCGACTGATCGGCGATGCGCCATCAACTCCCTTTCCCGGTAAATGACCTCCCGGTCATTGAGATGAAGTCGTCCACTATCCGGTTTTTCGAGTCCAGCCATAATGCGCAGAAGTGTTGACTTGCCGCCACCGGACGGGCCAATTAATGCCAGAGTATGAACCTGCTCCAAATTCAGGTTCACCTTCTTCAGCACGTTCTGACGGCCAAAGGATTTACATAGATCCGTGGCCTTAAGTTTCATATTGGGTGCGTTTTTCGAGCCACTGAGTCCAGAGTGTGATCGGCAAGGTCAGGACAAGATAGCCTATTGCTAGCGGGATATAACATTCAAAATTACTGTACGTCAAAGCGGAGACCTGTTGCGCGTTCCAGGTAAACTCCTCAATCGAAATCACCGACAGCAACGACGAATCTTTGATCAGATTGGCGAACATGCCAGCGAGCGCCGGCAATATTACCCGGATGGCCTGTGGAAGAATCACATACCTGTATGTCTGGAATCTGGTAAGCCCAATAGCTCGCGCGGACTCCAGCTGAGACGCCCCGACACTTTCAATTCCGCCGCGAATGATCTCGCTAATGAAGGCCCCGGAGAATAGCGACAATGTGAAAAGCCCTACGGTAAACCTGTCTTGAAAGTGTAAGGCATCCGCCACCACGTAAAAAGCGAAAGAAATCTGCACTAACAGTGGCGTACCCCGGACAAGCTCCACGTACAGCCGGCTCACGGCGTGCAACGCGAGAAAACCGGATCTCCTTGCCAGCGCCGCAACCATGCCGATCAGCGTACTTAGTACCAGCGCGAGCGAGGATATTTTAAGAGTATTCAACCAGCCTCGCCAAAAAAAACCACTGTAACCCCCCACTGTTTGCCAATTCCAATTGTAGCGGAGCTGGCTGAACGAGAAGAAGCAGATCAGTGTCAGCAAAGAAAAGGCGAGCGCCCAATTCAGTAATAAGACTTGCCAAGCTATAGGCTTACCCCGGTCGTCTGGTGAAACCCAGAACCAGTTTTTTACGGTGCGTGCGGTCACGAGTTCAGGAGATACTCGCATTAATTTTATGAAGGCAATCTAATAGGTATGGCACCAGCTGCTTTTTCCGTGAGACCACATTGTTAAGCTCGAAAAGATTTGGCGCACGCCTTGGGTAAGTAATGGTCTCCAGGAATTCAGCCGGGGCTGAAATCAATAGCAATGAGTTCTGCGTGTTTACGTCGGTAATCAGCAGCGCGGCAAAATAGCTTCCCTGTTTTGCGCGGTATGCCTCCAATTCCTCGAACAGCTTGTCCTGTTTCTCATAAAAATGCGAGAAGCCCAACTCTTCGATCTGTGACACGCTGAACCGGTAGCCCTCTTCCTCATAATCCTTGCAATCGGCTAAGATGACCTCATTAGGGCGTAGAGTCAGGAGGGGCGAACCTACCGCAAAGATGCTTTCGGCGAGGCTGGCTGGCTCAATACCAGCGATTTTACTGAGATTTTCGAGCACCTTGGCGTCGATAGGAGTAGCCGTCGGCGACGTCAGATTGAGCGTGTCGGAGATCAGGCCGGCCATCAAGAGCCCGGCGATCGAGCGCTCAATCTCGATTCCGTGTTGAGCGTATGACAATGCTACTAACGTGCTGGTGGACCCGACCGGATTATTCCAGAAAAGAATCGGGATATCAGTGTTGAAGCTTCCCAATCGGTGATGGTCGAGCACCTCGATGATCTGCAGGTCCCCTGCTCCTTTAACCGCTTGCGCGAGCTCGTTGTGGTCCACAAGAATCAGTTGCCGTGGAATCGGCTTGATAAAATCGCTCTTGGTAAGAATTCCGACCAGACGTTTGCCGCTATCCAAAATGGGAAAGACATATTCCGAAGACGCAGCGACCACATGGCGAGCGGACCTCAAGGATGTTTCAGGTGACAAACTCGTAAACTGCGGATCGATCATCGAATCGATTTTTGCTGCGCCGCGAGCTAATAAAACCGTGGTGGCGGTATCATAC
>DASXBV010000247.1:0-1546 GCA_036491515.1 Chthoniobacterales bacterium | reverse complement strand
CGTCTCGAACGAGGAGGAACGAGACCCTGCTTTTGTGCGATGGCGTTGCAATTCAACAAGGAATACGTTTATGTGCATTGATTACTTCCGACCAAGTCGCGAATCGATGGGCGCCTGTGGTTCGAGATGTTTTTTTATTTCGCAACATCATCAACGGCACGGCTTATGAAAAAGAAACCACGCGGTAGAATCGAAGTTCAGGGAAACGAAATCTCCGCGGTATCGGACGAACTTCTGCAGCGGCGGGCGAGAGACCTGGCCCAAGAGGATGGCCGCAGCGAGCCGAGGGACGCCGACTTCAAGAAAGCACGCGAAGAACTCTCAGGCGTCACCGAGGATTCGGCGCCGGAAGTTCCACCCGGCGACGAAAATCTCACCAGTTGGAGCGATAGTGCGGACACTACCGGCCATAGGGTCGACACTTCTCCCCCGGATCAAGACGTCGACGTCGGGTTGGAGTTGGTTGAAGAAGGCGTAGACGAGGCAGACGAGGATCAGCGGCGTGCGGCCAAGGACGAGGATCGGCCGTGAGAAGCGGGAGAGCGCGCGACGTTAACGAAACAGTTTAGCTTTTGCCGGGTGGATCTGCCTCGAAGGAGGGAGAACAAAAACCCACTCTCGCGTTGTAGCGATCCAAACTACCAAAGGAATAGTTTGGAGGTAATGATTACTCCCACCTTGATCATCTCGACTTTGACTATTTTACTCTTCGGTTTCGATTCGAGCTCACCCACGCGATTGCAGCATTGACCAGAAGAAGACCGAACGAGAACAGCCTTATCTTCTGTATAGCGTTGATATGAGTACCACCACCAAGAATACCGGCCAGCATGCAGTCCTGGCTCCCGGAACCCAGGCGCCCGAGTTCACATTGCGTTGCACGCCCGACCAGTCGGTGGCGCTGAGCGAACTCCGCGGACGACCGGTCGTGCTGGCGTTTTACCCGGCAGACTGGAGTCCGGTCTGCGGCGATCAGATGGCGCTCTATAATGAAATACTGGATGAATTTCAGGAGTTTCGGGCGGACCTCCTGGGCATATCGGTGGATGGCGCGTGGTGTCACTCGGCTTTCGCGAAACAGAATAACTTGCACTTTCCACTCCTCGCGGACTTCGAGCCCAAGGGCGCGGTCGCGCGCGCCTACGGTGTTTACAACGAAGCGGATGGCACGTGCGAACGCGCCCTGTTCGTCATCGATGGCGATGGGATCATTCACTGGAGCTATGTTTCCCCAATGGGCGTTAACCCCGGGGCAAACGGAATCCTTTCTGCGCTCGAAGATCTTCAGGCGAAAAATGGAACCGCTGCCGCGACGAAATTGTGAGGATCGACCACGATGGCTATGAAACGAATTAACGTGGAGCGCTTCAGCGTGATTTCTTCCAAGTCCTTTGAGGACACCGTAGCGGCATTGAAGGCAACCGTTGGGCAACCGGATATGGTCAAGTTCCTGCCAGCAATCGAGAACGCACAAACATTCACTGAATTGGAACATGCGGTTCAGAGAAGCCTCGGCAGTTCGGGACTCATGATATTTATGGAAATG
>DASXBV010000246.1:0-4401 GCA_036491515.1 Chthoniobacterales bacterium | reverse complement strand
AAAGAAGATCAAAAAGGTAGCCAAATAGTTGAAGATTGAGATTTGACCGGAAGGCGGTGTTTGAGCCTGACGGACAGATGAAACGGATCGAGAAAGATCATTTCGATTACCCACAGAAAAGGCGCGATGCGATGATATTTGACCTGTCCCTTATTTCCCATTCCATACAACTTTCAGAGATCGTAGAATTTCGTCCGGTGTCCTGATTTTGAGCTCTTGGGCTGCCTCTTCAAAGTAGGGCAGACTCTCCCAGAGACTGCGCTCGCCGATCACATAAAACCGGCGTTTTGCACGGGTGATGGCGACATTCAGTAGATTTGGTTTTGAGGCCGCCCATTGAGCAGCGCCTGAATGCTCCCGATCAGCACCCAAAACCAGCAGAATGGTGTCTTCCTCTTTTCCCTGGAACGTGTGTACAGTTCCGATTCGTCTATCGCACCATTTTCTCAATTTCACTGCGCTTTTCTTTTCCATTGGTGCTTTGGCGCCGACCGTCGATATCAATTCATTCCTGATTGCATTCTTTACCTCGCGAAAGGGTGAGATAACATAGATTCCAAGCGGATCTTCACTCGATTTAAAAAGATGAGTCAAAAGGTCCACCACAAATCTGGTTTGTTCTGGAACCTCTTGTTTTCGCAGCACCTTTCCGGAAATATCGATCCACGAACTGTCGAAATGAATTGGCGGACCATTCGGTTGTTCACGCTCTTTCAAACCAAAAATCATCTTGTTTTGATAAGCGATCCTGTTTGAGACGGAGTACATCGGATCGATACAACGTCGGTGAACCCGCAGGGGGCTGCCAATCCATAAAGAGTCACCTGCGTCCCTGGGCAACGCCGCGCCGAAACGATTCGCACGGTCAGCTAGATATTGGGCGGAACTCTTGTTTGGTGCGTAGTCTTCTTTGTCGGCAAACGAGGCCTGATCCGATAAGGTTGCAATCAATCGGCTTGGAAGCGTAAAAACCGGCTCAATCTGTAAAGGATCGCCTACGACAATAACTCGCTTTGCTCGCCAGAGCCCGCCGACTGCCGCCTGCGGGACTGCTTGCCCGGCTTCATCAACAAACAGCCAGCCTATGGAATCGGGTTCCAGATCGCAAAACTGGCGCGCGAGCGACGCGAATGTTGTCGAAATAACAGGAACGATCATGAACAGGCTTTGCCAGATTAACAATGATTGCTCTCGATTCTCCAAGCGTTGGTTCGATAAGAGTTTGTTCATTGCGAAAATGTTGGCTTTGAATCCGTGCTTATTCATTGATTCCGCAAGCCATGATTCATGGAGTTGGAGAGCCGCGGCGAATAAGCGGGAACGCGCACGGTCTAAATAAGGATGATTCCAAATGCCTTTTTTTTGTATGGAATCCAATTCGACGTCGCCCAGTGATTCGAGAAAACTAATGCCTTCGAATCGGTCACGCAGCTGATTTAGTTCTGCAAGTTCGGACTGAATAATATGGAGCTGTTTTGCCAACGCGTTTTCGGCTTGCGTGACAGCAATCTGCGCCGCGCTTAGCTTCGGATACAAAGTATCGGTCAACTGCATCTGAATTTTGCGTTGCTTTTCGAGCACGCCAAGCTGCGCCGATGCGTTGATTGACACGGCGTTTTTGTGGGATCTCGCCTCCGGTGTTCCAAGAAGCCGCTTCCACCATACCGGGCGCGTACGATCAATCAGATGTTCCTCCTCTTTTAGTCGCCTTAATTCAGCTGCGGAATCATCAATTGACTTTTCCGCTTCGATTACCTGTTTTCGCGCTTCGCCGCAATTTTCGTTTGCAGCAGAGAGGGCCTCAATCCTGGCTTCGATCGCCTTCTCGTTTGCCCGGGATTGCAATTCTGCGAATCGATTTAACTCGGCGATGTTCTTTTCTACGTTAGCCTGCGCGTCGCGAAAATTACAAACTGCGCCAATGAAAGAGGGACCCTTGAAATTGTGCGCCCATTCCCGGATCGTTTCAGGTTTGGAATCGCCGCTCCATGTCGGTTTTGCATCCGGTTTGATTTCATTGAATGCGAAGTATTCCTTGAACCGGCGGCGGTTACTCGCGTTGCCCAGCACGCAGGAGACGAGCCCCCACGGAACATCGTTTTCGGGTAATTTTTCGCACGATCCGTTTCGCTTTTGAGCGGCGATCTTGTGGGCGACGCTCTGAATGTAACTCGACGACAGCCAAGGCTCTTTAAGCGAAGAACGCTTTGGCAAATCGCGAGATATGTTTTCGACGGCCGCATTATTCGAAGAGGCAACGACCATTTCGAAGCCCGCGATGTCCGGCCGAAGTCTGGCAATCGATGAAGTATCGCGGTCCTCAAAACAAATCCGGACCTTTTCCGGCAAAAATGCATCACCTGCGTACTTGAGCGAGGCAAGTCTTGCGGCGCGCCGGACGATGTTCTCTGCAAAAATCTCGCGCAGCAGAGTCGTCTTGCCAGTGCCAGGCGGCCCATTTACAGAAAATAGACCTCCGTGTTCAAGAACTTCAAATGCAGCGTTAATTGCAAATTGTTGCATCAAACCCATTGGATCTTCCGGTTTATTAAACCAATGACCTCGGTTCAGATTCTTCGGGAGCAGCGTATCGCATATATGCTGTCGTCCGGTTTCGGAGTAAAGATCGACCCGCGTTTCCTTTGCAATAGGAGACAAGTATTGCTTCAAAGGAACCGGAATTTGATTCAATTGCACCGATTTACGCACTCTTTCGATATCTTCGATGAAGAAGCTGTTGAGAATATCGAGTTGCGGTTCCTCCGTTTCCTCTTCCTCCTCATCGTTCGTTTCCGATAGTTTCTGTCTAAATTGTTCGTCGGGGTCTACTTCATTGGATTTTGCGGTTTTGTCTGGCTTTCTTTTCTCGGCCAGAGCTTTTAGCACCGCGATCCGCAATTCCGATGCCGGTTCGAATCCTGCCCATTCACAAAAAATTGAACGCAACGCCATCACCTCAGAATTTCGCAAAGGCATCCTTTTTTCTTCCGGAGCTGCGGCATTGTCCGGCTGGCTCCGATTCGCAGAAAAGTTGTGCAACCGTTCCTGAAGGTCGTATCTCGCGGATTCAAACTCAGTAAAAGCGAGCGACGAAAGGCCGTGTTTCTTCACCTGTCCCAGAGCCCAGGGAAAAGTGGAAACGGAGACACGATCAAATGAAGGTTCACCATAGTGATCCAGATTTATTTTGGCAAAACAGGTTGTTCCTTCGACGTCGGCTCTCTCAGCATCCTCATATTCATAGTTCGGGTCGGTTTGAGTCTTGAGAAACGATTCCAAGACCCCTGAAGCGACGCTTTTGTCGAATATTCCCAAGTAGAGTGCAAACCCTGTTACAACGTGATCTTCGGGTATCCGATGTCTCCGGATTGCACCTGCTTCATTTTTGAGATCGTCCTTGTGCAGCCAAATGACTTGCCAGCCAGGCGAATCGTCAATCATCTTTTCCAGATCGAATGGGACGAAGAACTCGATCTTATGCCAATAGTCGAGAATTTCCAAAATTCGTTCCTGTTCCGAATTTTGGTTATCTCCGGGATCGGACTTTTCCATTGTTAAGAAAACGGCTCGGACGTGCGCGATATTCGCTGGGTCCCTGTGTTGAAATCCGAAGCTAAATCGATGGGCAGGTCAACTTGAAACGAATCCAAGTCACGCTAGAAGAACGGAGACTGTATACAACAGCTGAGTATTCTTTCCATCTGAGGATCTCACACATTGTTCGACGCCCTCATGAGCTCTGAGCTCGAGTCGATAATATTGGAGCTGAGAACGCGCGTCAGCCGATGCCTGTGCACAGGGTAGCAGACTCCACGTACGCGGTCATCAGCTTGCGTTGCCGGTCCGCACTCCAGATTGGAAATACCAGTGGTCACACCTCTAGAGTAAGCGGGAAGCCACGACGGGGTCGAGTTCGCAATCGTCAAGGAATGCGGCAAAGCGCGAGGCTGTTCTCTTGACCTTTCGGGAGGTCTCCCTTACTTCGGAATGATGTCGTTGTTGCCGCCTCCGCCAAACGTCCACGGTCGCTACGTCCGTCTTCTTACGATGGCGGAACGCGGCACCAAGCATGAAGCTGTCGTTGCCGAAATGAAACTCGCATCCTTGCGAGGCCGCTACGATTTTTCCGTATCTCCCGCGGCGGCGACAACGGATCCCGAGGACGATCTTTTTTCAAACGCGGCCCGCATCCGTCCGGATCAAAAAAACAGCCGGCGGCTGATTGTTTTCGACATGAAAGAAGCGCCGATCGGGAACTTTGTGAAATGGGTGTTGCTGAACGGCTTTCGGATCGATGGGGTCTGGCGTGCCGCCGCACGTGGCAAAGCGACTGCGCTCTACGTTGGCGCCAAAAAAGAGGACCTTCCCGCTCTCCGGCACATTGCCGAGGTGGTGAGCGAC
>DASXBV010000245.1:0-6826 GCA_036491515.1 Chthoniobacterales bacterium | reverse complement strand
AAGTTTGCTCAGATCCTGCTGCGGCAACGAGAAATTGACGTATATCGGGTCAAACGACTGGAGAGTCACTACCATATCTCCCTCTTTCAGATACTGGCCGAGATTCACTTGCCGAATACCGGCTACGCCATCGAACGGTGCGCACAACGTTTTGCGGGCAATCACCGCATTGTATTGGTCAACCGAGGCCTTGGCTTGCCGGTAACTCGCCTCAGCATTATCGTAGTCCGACTGGGAAATCGCGTGTTTTTCCACTAGATCCTTATCTCGCTTCAGAGTCACTTGCGCCCAATCTCGCTGCGCTTCGGCTTGATGGAGTTGAGCTTCCTCCTGAGTGGTGTCCAAACGTACCAGCAGATCGCCCGTATGTACTTTTTTCCCGGATTCGAAGGCTATCTGGCGGACGATACCAGCCAAGTCGGTGCTAATGGTGACACCATTGACGGCTGTAATGCTGCCAACACTCTCGAGGGTCGGCTGCCATTCCGATTGTTTGGCGAGATCCGTCGTTACAGCTGTCGGCGGAGGCTCGAACGCCCCCGACTTGGATAGCGCGATGAAACCCTGAATTTGCGTAAATTTCACAAACCCGAGGCCGAATAGGACGGCAAGAAACAGGCCAAAAAGAGCAACGAAAAATAGCAGGTACTTCCAGAATGGCTTCTTTTTCATAGGCAAAACTCATGCTATGCGCTCGACGCCCCCGCCCTTACGCGAAAGCTCGCCGAGACGCGTCCGAATCTTTTCAAGGAGAAAAACGAGTTGCTGCCGATCCTGTTCGCTAAGCGGTTCCACAATGCTGGTAAACCAGCGGCAATAGGCAGGGCGGATTTTATCGAGGAAAGTTTGGCCTGCCGCGGTAAGATGAACTCGGATCAGGCGCCGGTCTTGCGGGTCAGAGCGCCGTTCAATCAGCCCATCTTTCTGTAATCCATCCAGCAAACCCGAGATGGTGGCGCGAGTTACCCCGGTTTTTTCCGCCAGGTCGGCCGGAGTAGCGGCTTGGCCCTCGGTGCATTTCATAAGCATCATCAGCAGGTTGAATCGACCGTGGCGGGTCCCATGCGATGCCAGGACCTGTTCGTCGAGCGCCAGCAACTCATCGCCAGTCCGTAATAGTTGCAAGAAGGTGTAACAGGCCGAGGCATCGAGGTCGGGAAAGTGTTTGGCCTCCTCGAGAAAAACCTCGTACCTTGGCAACCCTTTCAGGAGCGTGAGCGTACCTCGCATAAAGTTAATGCACCTAATTATTAGGAACCTAACCAATGTCAAGTGGAATTCTCCCGATGCCTGACTCTTGCGCAGGCATTACGGAAGCGGAACATTGGTCAGCGCCAGTGTTGTTGTTCATTTCCATCTTTTTTGGACGTGCCACGACGGATCGCGCGGGAGCGCGTCCCTTGTCTCCGCGCCTCGGCAGGGTGAAGCCGGAACGACGGCTCGGACAGAGCCTCGCCCTACCATCCCGCGCCCTACCACCTTAGCCTTTCTCAAGATAGATGGTCAGGAGCGCGATGTCAGCCGGGGTGATCCCGCTGATTCGACCAGCCTGACCGAGGGTCGCCGGCCGAATCTTGGTGAATTTCTGGCGTGCTTCGACCCGCAGACCTCGCACGCTTGCGTAATCGAGCCGATCGGGTATAACCTTCGATTCCGCACGGGCTGCACGAGCAATCGACTCCTCCTCCCTCTTGATGTAACCCTCATACTTGAAATCGGTTTCGACCTGCTCCCATACCTCCGTCGCAAAATGGCCACGCAAATTGTTCGGCAAGTGGGCGACGCTAAAGTCTGGTCGCCGCAACAATTGATCGAGGCGCAATTGGCCCATGCGAATCTGGGGGGCGAACCGTTTGGCTTCAGCGATCGCCTCAATCTTTTTCGCGGTGGCGCTCCATTGTGATTGGGAAACGAGACCGTGCTCCCACGCCTTAGGCGTTAGCCGAAGATCTGCATTATCCTGGCGCAGGAGGAGTCTATACTCGGCTCGGCTGGTAAACATCCGGTAAGGCTCCTGGGTGCCACGCGTGACGAGATCATCGATCAAAACTCCGATATAAGCCTCTGAACGGCTGAGATGCAATGGCTGTTTGCCCAATATCTTGAGGCCCGCGTTGGCTCCGGCTACAAGCCCTTGGGCTGCGGCCTCCTCATAGCCGGAGGTCCCGTTGATCTGGCCGGCAAAAAACAGGCCGCTGACCTGGTGCGTCTCGAGCGTGCGACGGAGCTGCACCGGAGGACAATAATCATATTCGACAGCATAACCCGAGCGGATAATTTCAGCCTGCTCGAGACCGGGAATAGTATGGATAAATTCGTATTGAACTTCGAAGGGCAGGCTCGTTGACAGGCCGTTGACATAATATTCACGGGTATGCCGTCCTTCGGGTTCGAGGAAAAGTTGGTGCTGTTGTTTTTCAGCAAACTTCACGATCTTATCTTCGATCGACGGGCAATAGCGAGGTCCGATCCCTTTGATGCGGCCTGCGTACATGGGTGACTTGTCCAGATTCGCACGGATGATTTCGTGGGTTCGATTCGTGGTGTGGGTAATCCAGCAAGGAATTTGTTCCACGTGGAACAGACCATCCCTGAATTCGTTCAGCGTGAAGAGGTCGCCGGGATCTCTTTTCAGCGCTTCCGGACGAAAAGAGAATCGCGGGGGCGGTTCGTCTCCATCCTGGCGCTCGCATCCGCTAAAATCGATCGAGCGCCCGTTGACGCGGCAGGGGGTCCCCGTCTTGAAGCGCCCGAGTTCAAATCCCAGCTCTCTCAGACTCTCGCTCACCGTAGAGACGCCGTCCCCCATGCGTCCTCCGGCCTGATTCTGCAGACCCACGTGCAAGAGACCTCGCATAAACGTCCCGGTGGTGAGGATCACGGCTTCCGAAAAAATTCGGAGCCCTAAGGTTGTCTCAATCCCGGTGACCGCACCCCCCTCTTCCAGGATCCGCAGGACGTTGCCCTGTAAAAGTTCCAGGTTTGCCTCCGCCTCCACCAAGGCCTTCATCCTGAATTGGTACGCTTTTTTATCACATTGGGCTCGCGGCGCTCGCACGCTGGGACCTTTGTTCGAATTCAGAATCCGAAACTGGATTCCGGTAGCCTCCGTATTGAGGCCCATCACGCCCCCGAGCGCATCGATTTCCCGCACCATGTGGCCCTTTGCCAATCCGCCGACGGCTGGGTTACAAGACATCTGGCCGATCGTATCGAGATTCTGGGTCAACATCAGGGTCGTGCATCCCAGGCGAGCCGCGGCCATAGCCGCTTCAATACCGGCATGACCTCCGCCGACTACCAGGACCTGATAACGCTTCGGGTAGACGAACATCCTGGAAGAGTTGCTTATATTTGCGGAAAATCAATACGGCCGGTGGCGGAAGCGTATCGGCGTATCGGTGTGTCGGCGTCTTGGCGTTTGACCTTTTTGTTCTACGTGGAACACAGCTGCGAAGCAACGCACGCTTTTCCCTTTTCCTGCCCCCACGGTTCTCCCCCACCCTGGCCCGGCCCTCCACTCGACCCGAAAACCTAAAGTAGCATAGGCTTCCAGCCTGTACCGAAAGGTCACTGCCGGTGGCCTGTGAAATCCATGACGTGGGAGTGGCTCAAAGACGCCGCTCATTCTGTGCGGGACTCAGGCTGGAAGCCTATGCTATATCGCTCGCCGCCCACGGTAGGGCGAAGCTCCCTGGGCCGAGGACGACGCGCCAAGCCCGGCTCGGGCGGAGCCTCGCCCTACCCGGAGCCTCGCCCTACCCGGAGCCTCGCCCTACCCGGAGCTTCGCCCTACTCCGAACCTCGCCCTACCGCAGACCGGCTAACCGCCTATCGCCAACCACCGGCACTTTCGCGTGACAATTTCACGCCTTTCCTGCACAATGCCTCAACCGCTCATGCGCCATGGCAAAATCCCTCGAAGTTTCACCAATGAAATCTGTAGCGGAGGAGCTCGACTTCCTTCGGAAATCATTCCGCGAATGTATCAATGTGTACGCAACTCGCATCGAAACCCAGCTAATGCAAATTCGGGAAACCGTGCTTGAACAAACCAAGAATCCGAAATTACCTCCCAGCCATATTCGCGATTTGCGCGATATGATCACCCTCTGTCGCACGCTCGATATCAAGCCGGAAAAAGGACGCCGCAAAGACCTCAAGAAAATCGATACCGTCGTGGAAGACCTTCACCTCATGATCGAGAATTGGTAGGCCTGCGCTCCCGCGCGGCTGAGCGACGCCGCCATCATCTGACGCCGGACGCGCCGGAGCGCTTCCCTATCCGCCAAAGTCGGCCGAACAACGGCACACCGAGAAACGACTCGCTACCTTCCCAATCGCAGCGCCCGTTCAAAATCACAACTTGTAACTTTTTAGTTATTTTCACCCCGTTTTTATAACCTGGCCATTGATTTTTCAATTCACATTGATTTCGTTAAGCCGTTGCCTAACTATTTCGCCGTCATGTTCCCTGCCCTTGTACTTATGTTCGCCGCCACCCTTTACCGGGTTGGCTATGCCTTTTTTGGCGCGCCCGTTGCCTGGGCGAATTTTTCTCCACTTGCTGCAATTGTCCTCTGCGGCGCAGCCCATTTCCCGAAGAAGACCGCTCTCCTCCTGGGCGCAGGACCGATTGTCGTAGCCGACCTGTTCCTCAACGCGCACTATCATGCGCCCCTCATTGATGCCGGGATGTTCTCCCGGTATCTTAGTTTTGCCCTCATCCTGCTCCTCGGTTTTTGGGTACGCAAACAACGTTATTATAGAATGTTATTTCTTTTGGCAGCGGCACTCGCCAGCTCTTTCCTGTTCTATCTCATTACCAACACAGGCGCCTGGATGGCGACCGCCGACTACCCCAAAACGTTTCCCGGATGGTGGCAGGCTCTAACGATCGGTCTTCCAGGGTTCCCATCCACGCTCTTCTTTTTCCGCAATACCATTTTTAGCGACCTCTTCTTCACCGCCCTCTTCGTATTCGTACAAACCAGCACATCTCGCGCTCGGATTACCGAGACGACGCCTTCTACCGTCCGCATCCCAATTCACCGCAGGCAGTCATAACTATGGAAACCCTGGCCGACTCATATGCCGACGCCGCCATCAATAGCCGGTTAACCAAGGAGGACAAAATTCGTTTCCTCCGCGAGATGTTCCGCATCAGGCGATTCGAGCAGACCTCACTGAAATACTATAATCTAGGAAAGATGGGGGGCTTTCTACACTTGTATTCGGGCCAGGAAGCTGTCGCTGTCGGCACCATCTCCTTGTTGGGAGAAAATGACCATGTCATTACCGCCTATCGCGATCACGGACATGCGCTCGCTATCGGCATGGACCCGAAGGTCTGCATGGCCGAACTCTTCGGTAAAGCCACCGGTTGTTCAAAAGGGAAGGGGGGATCCATGCATTTTTTCGCACCGGAAAAAAAATATTGGGGTGGCCATGGCATTGTCGGAGGCCAGACTCCGCTCGGCGCAGGGATCGCTTTCGCGCTCAAATACAAGGGACTCCGCGGATGCTGCCTCTGCTATCTTGGGGATGGCGCAATCAACCAGGGACCTTTCCACGAATCCCTGAATCTCGCGGAGTTATTTAGGTTGCCCGTCATCTACATCATCGAAAACAACGGATATTCCATGGGAACGAGCCAATCACGTTCCTCCGCCTTTCACGATTCTCTGGCCCAACGGGCCGAAGCCTACAACATGGCCTGGGATGTTTTCAAAGGCGAAGACATCTACGAGGTCCGGGCAAAGACCCAGATCGCGATCGATCGCGCGCACCATGAGTCCGAGCCGACGCTCCTCGAGATTCAAACGTATCGCTACTATGGTCATTCGGTAGCTGATGCTAACGCCAAAAAATACCGGGCGCCGGAAGAAATCGAGAACTACAAAAAGAAGCATGACCCACTCCGCATTTGGACGCAGCATCTCCTCGAGGAGGCCGTCATTACAGAAGCCGAAGTCGACGATCTCGATCGTGAAGCAAAAGAAGAAATTAACGCAGCCGTGCAATTCGCCGAAGACAGTCCGTTCCCGGAAGAGAGTGAAATTCTATCCGATGTTTATTGGGAGGTGGATCATCAAACAGACGCCGCCAAATATGGTCGCTACTTTTTCAACTCCTGACTCATGAACCAAAACTATGTCCTTAGTTACTTACCGAGAGGCCCTAAAAAGAGCCTTGTCTGAAGAAATTGAGCGCGATGAGAACGTGTTCATCCTCGGAGAAGAAGTAGCTCAATACAACGGCGCGTACAAAGTTACTGAAGGTCTTTGGAAACGATTTGGCGACAAGCGTCTTGTCGACACACCGATCAGCGAAGCCGCATTTATCGGAATGGGTGTCGGTGCGGCCATGCTTGGCCTGCGGCCTGTCATTGAGCTGATGTTCTGGAGCTTTGCATACGTCGCACTCGATCAGATTGTTAACAATGCCGGTTGCATCCGTTACATGTCCGGCGGCCTGGTGAATCTGCCGCTGGTCATTCGAGGGCCGGCAAACGGCGGAACCAACGTGGGAGCCACGCACTCGCACACGCCGGAGAACCTTCTGGCTACAATTCCCGGGCTCAAAGTCGTGGTTCCGGCAACGGCTTACGATGCGAAAGGTCTGATGAAAACCGCCATCCGCGACAACGACCCGGTGCTGGTGATGGAGAACACGCTTCTTTACGGTGAAAAATGGGAAGTTCCCGAGGAAGAATATCTAATCCCATTGGGAGTCGCGGATATCAAACGGAATGGTACAGACATCACCATCATAGCGCACGGCCGCGCAGTGATCACCTCTTTGAAAGCAGCCGAACTACTCGCAG
>DASXBV010000244.1:0-3099 GCA_036491515.1 Chthoniobacterales bacterium | reverse complement strand
AGCCTATTCGGAGTTTGAGAGGCGAATGCTGAGATCCGATGAGGCGGCGGTCTTGGGCGGCTGGATCGCTCTGATGTTGGTGGTCTCGGGCTTATTGGTCGCGTGGTCCTTTTCATAGCCAAGCGGACCATCGCTTGTCTTTGGTAGTCTACCCCTCTCTCCCCTGTAACGCTTTATCCAATCCCGCATCTGTACCTTTGACGCGGTCGATGCGTTGAAACGTTCCTCTGGTGCCTGTCCGTGCCTAAGCTTTTGAGGACGGCTCCCATCTCCGGCGAAGTCAGACTTAGAAAGCGTCGCCAATGTCTCCCATCTCTGCGAAAGTCGTTTCGGTTTACAAGGAAAGCCATCAATACCGAGTAGTCGTTCAGATTGAGCCCGAGAAAATACCTCGGTTCTTTTCATACTTTAAGATTCGGAGAAATAAAACTTTCACCGGAGCTTGTCGCAACGGTCGCCTTGATCTTTTTTACTACGGAGATCCCGGACTGAAAGCGGGAGAGCTGTTTCCGCTGTGGACGATTCAGTAAACTTCCTTCTATCAATCTTTGAACAACAAGAAACCTGCGCTGTCTTATACCGCTGGTTAAGGCGATTCGGGTTCGCGGGCGAAAGTGTCGCCAAATCCTTGGTTGTACGGAACCCAGATCACTCTTTCATGCATCCCGTTGCCCGATAAACAATCACTGGGACGCACTATTGCGATGGATTCTCAATGACGCCATCGGCCAACCGCTCTGCCTCTTGTTCCAAAGGTCCGTGCGGATATCCGAGATCAAAAACGACTTCCTGAACGTACTCCTTCAGAAACGCTTCGATTCCGCCGAATCTTTCGTACTGCATCACATGAACCAGTTCGTGCACGACCAGTCTCCGATCAACTGCCCCATTTTTGAGCAGAATGCCATGCCCGAAAGTCATTCCAACCGTTCTGATCGTGATCAGTCCCGTTTCTGTAGCGAGCTGGCTCAGCCCCGGATCGCTTGGCAATGGAATATTGTCCAATGCGATAATTCGCACGTCGTCGGGCTGTCGAACGCCAATCGCTTCCGCATCTTTTCTACGTGCGGGTGAAAGGCGGTGACCGCTTTCTGAGATCGCTTTCTCCATTTCGGTCACCCATCGCACCGCTTTGGGGAAATACTGCTCAACAATCTTAGGAGTGATCATAAACGGGGGCTTATTGTAAGGCGAACCGAGCAATGAAGGCTGAGTGCCTCTGCGCTTTACCCTCGGCCTAAAATGGACTTTAAAAAGTTGTTATTCAGTGACCGCGGCATACCTCGGCTCTGCCACGGGCAAGCGTTTTAGCGCGACGAGGAGAATAGTTACAAGCAGCGGCTTGGATTTCTCCAGCCGCAGTGCGTGACGATCCGCGTGGCTTGAAATCGACTTCCAGGGCTGCGAACGAGGATTAAAGGCGGACCAGATGATTTACACTGCCACGATATATTCAAGTTCATCCAGCTCATCAATATTTGATTATATTGATTCTGTTAAAACATGGTTATTACAACGCTTTGGAAATTACGCCGGGTTTTCGTTTGCGTCTGTCGATGGGAAGAAAATGGCCGGTATTACGAAGTTCCGAGATCGGACGCATGCGGGGCGGTTGCTAGCCAAGAAGCTTAGCAAGTATGCCAACCACAAGGAGGTATTGATTTTGGCGTTGCCACGCGGCGGAGTTGCTGTGGGGTTTGAGGTCGCAAACGCACTGAACGTGCCGCTGGACATCTTCGTAGTGCGCAAGCTTGGTGTACCGGGTGAGGAGGAGTTGGCGATGGGAGCAATTGCAATTGGGGGCGTAAGAGTCCTAAATGAAGAAGTAATTGGTCAGACGGGGATCTCGGACCAAGCGATTGAAGCCGTGTCCGCAAGGGAGCAAGACGAGTTAAGACGGCGCGAACTCGCATATCGTGGTCACGCTCCTCCGCCACAGGTAAATGGGAAAACGATCATTTTGGTCGATGATGGTATTGCGACCGGTTCTACGATGCGAGCCGCCATTGCCGCGTTGCGACAACAATGCCCCTCCAAACTTGTAATCGCCGTGCCGACGGCGCCTCCTTCATCCGGTGATGAGTTACGAGCGATAGCGGATGAAGTTGTAGCTGTGATGAGGCCGGAATCCTTCTATGCCGTAGGCCAATGGTATGCGACTTTTAGCCAAACATCCGACGAAGAAGTTCGGCAGCTTCTCGAACGATCATGGCATCGGCAATTACGGCCCACGACCTTACCTTGAGAGAGGCGCTGCTCCCGCAGGTGCCCGCGCACCGCGGCAGTCTGGCAGGTAGATGTCCGGCCTCCGTGAGACGATCCAGTAACAGGTGAAAATAGATAAACCTTTTCCATAGGGCCTCGCCACCAGTTGCGGCAAGAGATCTGCGGTCGCCTAAACCGAACCTTCCTTTGTCCCAGCGAAGGGTTGCGTGCCCGGCGAGAGGAATTGGCGAGGGACGCGATTGCCTCCGTGCGTTAACAGTACCTGTCCCAACTTTTAGTCGCTGTACCAACGGCGCCTCCTTCATCCTGTGATGAGCTGCGAAGGACGGCGGAAGAAGGCTGCTCATGCCGATTTCAGTCTGCTGCTCGGTGGGCACACCCACGGCGGACAGATCTGTCTAGCCGGGTCCATCCCTATCACCCTCGATTCGGTCCTGCCACGGTACATGGCGTCAGGGCCGTGGAAATATCACGACATGGTCGGCACACATCGGTTGGCGTCGGATCGTGCGTCGTTGCCGTACGTCTCAACTGCGCACCGGAAATCACACTGCATCACCTTCAAGCTGCCTGATCGCCCGAATTTGACCGGTGTGCCGTCTCGCATCCAATGGCGGCATTACCTTTATACGCGAGGCGGTGCACTAGTCCTTAAGGAAGCGTGATTTAAATGCGCGAGGGTAACAAAAAGGCTCGAAATGCTCTTAAATACTTGGTTCGCTGGGAAGTGGATAACCTAACCCAACCAAGAAAAAAAAGCATTTCGAGTGAACAGAACTTACCCCAAAATCCTGCGTAACCGCAAGCAACGAATTGCGCGACGACTGGATCCTAAGCGTCGGTGGAGTGAACAGCCGGAACCGATGATGAGTG
>DASXBV010000243.1:0-3046 GCA_036491515.1 Chthoniobacterales bacterium | reverse complement strand
AATTCCCGGCCATCCGGCAATCGATGAATTTCCCATAGGAGCGTGGGAAGGGCTTAGAGCACAAGTTCTCGCCAAAAAGGGAGCCACCTTGTTGCGTTATGCATCGAATCGTGGTGATCCCGACTTGCGCAAGGCAATCGCAACCTACTTGTGCGATTTTAGAGGTGCACGCTGTCGCCCGGACCAGATCGTAATCGTGGCGGGAATGCAGCATGCGATGCTGATCAGCGCAATGGCCGTGCTTGATCCGGGTGAAGCCGCATGGGTTGAAGACCCAGGCTACCACTGGTCCGAAGGAGTTTGGTTTTCGCGGGCGCAGCAGTGGTTCCAAGGCCAATCGACGAGGAAGGAATTGTGATCGCCCGGTCGCGCAAACAACCGTTGCCGAGAATCATTTACACGACACCTTCCCATCAATTTCCACTCGGAGTCACGATGAGTTTCCGGCGACGGATCGCCTTGATCGATTTTGCACGGGCTAGCGACGCAGTTGTCTTCGAAGACGATTACAACTCGGAGTTCCGCTTTGCTGGGCCGCCGCTTCCATGTTTGCAGGGACTCGACAACTCAGGTCGAGTGATCTACGCAGGCACGATGAGTAAGATCCTCTACCCCTCGCTGCGCTTGGGTTATATCGTTGCGCCACAACAGTTGGTAGATTCGATGGCCAAGATCCGGAGCGTGATAGATCAACATTCTCCTGCGATTGACCAGGCAACGCTCGCTCGATTCATAACAGAGGGATTTTTCCTCAGCCATGTCAAACGAATGCGAAAGCTCTACGCCGAGCGGCGAGAGTTCTTCATCAAAGAATTCAACAAATTGCTCAGTGATCGCTTCATCCTCCAGATTCCGGAAGCCGGACTAGCTTTCGTCGCGTGGCTTCGATGCGAGACAGATCTTGCGAGAGTCGCGAATACCTGCGCTGAGATCGGAATCAAACCATCACCGCTATCATTTTATTGCATCCAGGCGAAGCTCAAGCCAGCGTTCGTTTTCGGTTTTGCTGCCTGGACGCCGGCTCAAATTCGAGAAAGCCTACTCAGGCTCGCATCTGCACTCAAATAACAAGGCCAATTGCAGGCTTTAGCTGAGATCGATAACGCTCTTGGTATGCTCAGTGCGTTGGCTGCTTCAGTCCGACCGCATAATACCAATGATTCGGGCCGACGTGATGGAAAGCCCATTGCCACCATACGTGGAGGAATAATTACCTGGCACAATAACCGCATCCTTACCAGACCCCTCAGCTGAACCGTGTACTCTTGTGCCGCTATATGAGAATTCCACTCGGACTGGAAATGAATTTGAGTTTTTGAAGCGCGCGACTCGGGAGCTGCCCAGACTCTCGTACGAAACTGTTACACCGCCTATTCTATTTTGCCCTGTTACAACAGCCACTTGTAACATCAACATGAAAACAGAAACAAAGAAAATGTATCGACCCGTTCTTTGGAGAATGGTCATAGCACTTTCAACAACAACTGATTGTCCATGTCAATACCGGAATTGACCCTGGTATGGCAGCCGAACGCAGTTACCTTTTCATCTGCAAGCGCAAGTGGGCCGCGCCGCGATCATTCGTCTTCACTGAACAATTGCAGAACGAGTGGGATAGTCGTTAACGCGCCGACGGCAACCAGCGTCCAGCCGATTGCTCGCCTCTGCTCAGCGGTCAGCTTTTCAGAAAGCAACAACGCGATACCAGCGCCGAGCATTGCACGCGTGCCGGCGATGAGACCAATTTGAGGAACGGTGACTTCGTGTTGTTTCATATATCGTTTCACTCCTTTAATCGTAATTCCAATCCATTACAGATGCCTCGGCCACAAGCCCGGAGTCGTCGATTCAAGTCCAAGAAACGCCGTTAGCTTTTCATCCGCACGCACAACGAAACGCAATCCAGATCGATCGCCTGTTGGAATTAATCGCTCAGACCCAGCCGAAACTCCAGCCGGCCTTGCTGGACTGTCATCGAAACTCACGAGCACGCAGGCGATTTCAAAGAGTGGTGTTTACTTGCATTCGCATCGCATTTTCCGCTAAATAGTCTTCCTATGATGCCGCTTTTATCGGATTTACTTCCAGGCAAGCGAGCGGATTAGATGTACACAAAAGGGCTGAGGAATGATTTCGACTAAAGACGTTATAGACCACCACTTAAAGTGTTTTGGCGATGGCGACCTCGAGGGCATCTTATCTGATTACGCCCCAGATGCCGTCCTATTCACGTCGGACGGACCGCTTAGGGGAATCGACGCAATCAAGCCGTTGTTCCAGGCAATGGTTGCAGAGTTCGGAAAACCTGGCGCAACCTTCAGCATGAAGCAGCAGTTCGTCGAGGGCGACTATGCTTACATTCTATGGACCGCGGAGACCGCCGACAACGTGTACGAGGTGGGGACGGATACATTCGTCGTGCGGGATGGCAAGATCGTGGCCCAGTCGTTCACCGGCAAGGTGATACCCAAGACCTCAAAAACCGGCTGAGGCACAACTCCAATGCCAACCAGCTTTGCTAAGATTGTCAGCGAAGATCTCCCAGTACTTCACGCGCCGATTGTAATGGTTATGTCTGCCATTGGCTAATTCGTTGCCAGATCAAAACCGAAACTGCGCGCTCTAATAGAGCCACGGACGCAGTTTCTGGCAAGCATGTTGAAATTTCGCAATGGGGCCAGCCTGCTCGCGAAAGCTTTGGGAGTTGTCTTCATCAAATGATTATGCGGTTTGAGGGTGGGAAGCCAGCGAAGTTCCGATGCACAGCGGCTTAGGACAGATATTTGCCTGCGAACGCGCAGCACCGGACTATGGTCATGATGGACGCATATACATTATGAGCGGCTTCTTCGAGGAGTTGCAGCGACGAAAGGTTTACCGCGTCGCTGCCGCTTACATCGTCGCGGCGGGATTCTTGATTCAAATGGCCTCGGCGACGTTTCCAGCATGGGAATTGCCGAATTGGAGTTTGCGGCTTGTGATTGCGCTTTTGTTAATCGGTTTTCCGATCGCGCTCATACTCGCCTGGGCGTACGACATTACTGCG
>DASXBV010000242.1:0-5093 GCA_036491515.1 Chthoniobacterales bacterium | reverse complement strand
CAAAAGCACGCTGCACGAACATTTGGCACTGGACCGTTGAATCGCCTTTTGCAGGAAGCTATGACCGCGAGTCCGCCACCGATCCGCGGAAACAAGCGCTTAAAGCTCCTGTACGCGACACAGGTCGATAAAAAGTCGCAGTACGCCGTCGTTCCTCCAACTTTCATGCTGTTCGTGAATCATCCGGAACTGCTTACAGACGATTATCGACGCTACCTCGAAGCGAGAATCCGGCAACAGAACGGTTATTATGGATTACCGATCATATTTCGCCTCAGGTCGCGGCATAGACCGCTGTAAGCGGGTTCAGCGGGTTCAGCGGGCTCAGCGGGTTCAGCGGGTTCACAAACCTGAATCCGCTGAACCCGCTGCTCGCTGTTCCCTTTGCTGCCCCTCGAGCACAAACCTGAAGCCGCTGAACCCGCTGTTCGCTTACTGATTTTGGGCCGGCCGGCCCTTTCGCTGCACTAATGGATGGCCGGTTATAAAGGTTGCAGCGAGGAAGCAAGCCGGAATAGGGTCGGTCTTATGACTTGTGCGGGCTACCAGCAACTTTGTGAACGCTGCCGGGAAGTGTATCTGCTGCGTTCTATCGCCGGAGTACTTTCATGGGATCTCGAAACCTATATTCCTTCTAAAGCGGTACCTTACCGAGCTGATCAACTAAGCTATCTCGAGGCGAAGGCTCACACGCTTTTTACTGAACGTTGCGTCGGCGATTGGCTCAAAGAATCTGAACAATTTGGCTTTAGCCAGGATTCAGAGGAATTGGCTAATATCCGCGAGTGGCGGCGCGCTTACGATCGCGCAACCAAAATTCCGGTTTCGCTGGTTGAGGAGTTTGAAAGGACCCGAACCATGGCGCGCGAGGCGTGGGTTGAGGCTCGAGCCGAGTCCAGGTTTTCCCAATTTGAACCGCATCTCGAAAAGATCGTCGAACTGACGCGCAAGAAGGCGGATCTCTGGGGATTTGCAGAATCCCCGTACGACGCACTAATGGATGAGTACGAGCCCGGCATGACAGTCCGCGAAGTTAAGCCAACCTTGGAAGAATTGCGTGTCGCTCTCGTTAACATTCTAGGCGAGATCGCAACCGAGGCTATCCCGGAAAATTTTCTAGACGGGCACTATCCCGTCTCGGGACAGCAAGCCCTTTTTCGGGAGATAGCTGCAGCGTTTGGTTATGATTTCGCAGCGGGCCGCATCGACACAACGATGCATCCCTTCGCTACGAGCCTTGGCCCTTTCGACCAGCGAATCACTACCCGGTATAGTGAACAACGCTTCGAGGTTTCTTTATACGGGATCATGCACGAAACGGGTCACGCGCTTTACGAGCAGGGCCTGCCGCCCGATCGAGCCGGTTTACCTTCCGGTCAGGCCGTGTCGTTGGGAATTCACGAGTCACAGTCACGGCTCTGGGAAAACCATGTCGGGCGAGCTGCGCAGTTCTGGCATCTTTGGCATGCGACCGCTTGCAAACATTTGCCCGACCTCGCCCGCTATTCCCCGACCGATGTGGTAAAGGGCGTCCAACGGGTCGCTCCCTCCTTTATTCGCGTCGAAGCGGACGAAGTGACCTATGATCTGCATATCCTCCTTCGGTTCGAGATCGAACTCGCGTTGATCGAAGGGCGGCTGAAGGTTAAGGACGTGCCCGAGGCCTGGAATTCTCGTTTTCAAGAGCTTTTTAGCTTGGTGGTCCCGGACGACCGGCACGGATCTCTTCAGGACATTCACTGGAGTCTGGGTTCTATGGGTTACTTCCCCACCTACACGTTGGGCAATCTGAATGCCGCACAGTTGATGTTTGCTGCGGAGAAACACGTTCCGGGATTGTTAGATCAACTCGCTCAGGGCCACTACCAACCTTTACTGGACTGGCTGCGTAAAAACATCCATCAACACGGTCGCAGATACCTTCCTGCCGAGTTGATCCGCCGAGCCACCGGCGAGACGACGCAAGCCAAATACCGCATCGCGTACCTGCGCGATAAATATATTGAAGGTCGTAGGTAACAGCGGGTTCAGCGGGGAGACATGAGAAGGCAGAAGTCAAGACGCAGGAGGCATGGATCACCAGCCGCAGACTGAACGCCGCCGTCCATTCCGCAACTTCTGCCTTCTGCCTTCTTACTTCTGCCTTCTTCAGCGGGCTCAGGGGGTTCAGCGGTTTAGCTAACGCCGAGCGGCGAACGCCGGCCTCGCGGGCACAAACCTGAACCCGCTGCTCGCTGTTCCCTTTAAGAAACCGGGTTGTTGCCCGCTGAGAACTAAAGTATCCTCCCCGCTGTGTATCGCCGTGTAGGAGTTGCGACAACGTTTTCCCCTCGTTTTGTGGCGGTGCTTGCGGAAGCAGGCCTGGTCAGCCGCTCCTTGTCCGCGCCGCTTTGCCTGATCCATGCAGATGCGTTCGCGCCCGAAAAGGAAGAGCGATTCCGCTCGGCGTTGCGCGACCTGCAGCTCGATGACCGGTCTGAGATTCGTTTCGAGTCCGGACAACCGGCGGAGGCTATTCTGAAGGTTCAGCACGAGGCGAGCATCGACCTGTTAGTGGCCGGCGCTCTGGAGACAGAGAGCGTTCACCGGAATTTTACCGGAGACGTCGCCCGTGAACTGCTGCGGCGTGCTCACTGCGATCTTTTGTTGTACACCGAACCCAGGGAGATCCCAAAACCCCCCGAGGGTATTTTAGTAGCCATCCCGGATTTTTCAGATTTAAGCCGACAGGTCCTTCGGAGCGCGCTCAATTTTGCAGGGAGGCGCGGCGGCCGGCGCGTTACTATCCTCTACGTCCAAACCACTTTCGCGGAGGCAAAAGAGAAGGCTCTTGGAGTTAACAATGGCGTCTTGCCGGCGGAAGAAACGCTCGAAGCCTGGGTGACAGAAGAAGAGAGGCCGGCCTTGGAACTGGACTACCATCTCCTGCGCGGCAACACCGGGTTCACCGCATGCGAGTTCATCCAATCCAGCGGCGCAGACCTTGTGGTAATGCCGTCGCAAATGCCTTCAGCGCACCAGCCCGTATTCGCTCCTGCACTCGACTGGATTATTCAGGTCATCCCTGCCAACCTCTGGGTCATCCGCCAAGCTGTAAGAGTGGCTAGTGGCTAGTTGGGGAAACGTATCGGCGGGTGGGCGTGTGGCCGTTTGCAAAGAGTTATCAGCTTCGTGGATACCTCCTAGTCAATACAGCCATGTCGAAAAGCGGTCTTATTTCCCCGGACGCCGTTACGCCGATACGCCGACACGCTTCCCCAACTAGCCACCAGCCACTAGCACTAACCACTGCCTCTAGCCTCTAGTCAGAATTTCCCGTAACACAAACGGCAAAATACCACCGTGACGGTAGTACTCTACTTCGATCGCAGTATCGATTCGCAAAATCAACGGAACCTTCTCGATGCTGCCATCTTTCCGTCGTATCTCCAACGCCACCTTTTGTTGCGGCTTCACATTATTGCTCAGGCCATCAACGCTGTAGGTCTCAGAACCATCGAGCTGCAAACTCCGCGCATTCACCCCTTCGCAAAACTGCAGCGGCAAGACACCCATACCAACAAGGTTGCTGCGGTGGATTCTTTCGAAGCTAGCCGCAACGACCGCCTTTACTCCCAGTAACCGCGTACCCTTCGCAGCCCAATCACGGCTCGAACCCGTGCCATATTCGTGCCCGGCAATGACTATCAAAGGCACCTGCTCTTTTTGGTAGCGAATCGCTGCGTCGAAAATCGATAATTGCTCCCCGCTCGGATAGTGGATGGTTACCCCGCCTTCCACTCCCGGAACCATCAAATTCTTTATGCGAACATTCGCGAACGTGCCACGCGTCATTACGCGGTCGTTCCCCCGCCGACTGCCATAACTATTGAAATCAATCGGTTGAACCCCGCGATCGATCAGATATCTCCCGGCAGGCGAAGTTTGCTTAATCGCGCCTGCCGGCGAAATGTGATCAGTTGTGACCGAGTCACCAAAGATGCCAAGAGCACGCGCATCTCGGATTTCCTCGATCTCATCGATATCCATCGAGAAATTCTCGAAAAATGGTGGTTCCTGAATGTAATCACTCTTCTGATCCCACGCATAAAGATCGCTCGCCGACGATGTTATGTCGTTCCATTTCGGGTTTTGACTGGCAAAGTCCGCGTACAGCTCCCGAAAGACTTCCGGCTTTAGCGCGGACATTGCGTCATGAATTTCCTCCAGCGTTGGCCAGAGATCCTTCAAAAAGACCTCTTTTCCGTGCTTATCGGTACCGATCGGTTCGCGCGCCAAGTCGACGTCTACTCGTCCGGCCAACGCAAACGCAACGACCAGCGGAGGCGACATCAGAAAATTTGCTTTGATGCTTTGATGAATTCGAGCCTCAAAATTTCGATTACCGGAAAGGACTGCCGCGGCAACTAAATCGTTGTCAACGACCGCTTGCTCGATGTTCGGATGGAGCGGGCCGGAGTTCCCGATACACGTTGTGCAACCGTATCCGACGATATTGAAACCGAGCCGATCCAAATAGGGCTGCAACCCGGTTTTGGCGAGATAGTCGGTTACTACTCGAGAACCCGGAGCCATCGATGTCTTTACCGTCGGATTGATCTTCAGTCCCCTTTCTACAGCTTTCTTTGCGAGCAGCCCGGCACCCAGCATCACCGTTGGGTTGCTGGTGTTCGTACAACTCGTGATCGCGGCAATTAGCACACTGCCATGCCCGACCTCGCCGGACCTGGAGCCGCCCGATGTCGTACCTGCCGCCTTCGAGCCATTCACTGAAACCGGCGTTCTTTTCGACAAAAGATCCGTGCTTTTACCGTAGCCTCCTTCTGCCACCGGCTTAATAAACAACCCTCGGAATGTCTGACCCAACTCTCCGAGATTGATCCGATCTTGCGGACGCTTCGGACCCGAAACGCTAGGCTCGACGGTCGCCAAATCGAGATCAATATCGACGCTGTAATCGATCTCGCCCTTCTTGGGCATGCCGAACATTTGTTGCGCCTTGAAGTAGTTTTCGAATCGCTCGCACGCTTCCTCGGAGCGTCCCGTCATCCTGAGATAGCTCACCGACTCACTATCTATCGGAAAGAAACCCA
>DASXBV010000241.1:0-12344 GCA_036491515.1 Chthoniobacterales bacterium | reverse complement strand
ATGAGCAAGCCAACTCGGTCTCTTGAATTCTGTCGTCGTGCGTTGGAACAACGTGAGGACTTTTGGGCGGAGCAAGCCGAGGCGATTCATTGGCAGAAGCAGTTCAATCAGGTGTGTGATTTCAGCAAGCCGCCTTTCGCGAGATGGTTTGTCGGCGGCGCAACGAACCTTTGCTACAACGCGATCGACCGGCATCTAGTCTCCCGAGCGAACCAGCCGGCACTGCACTACTTCTCGACCGAAATTGATGCAGAACAGTCGTTCACCTACCGCGAGCTTTACGATGAAGTATGCCGGTTTGCGGCTGTGCTCCGTTCGCTTGGATTGAGGCAAGGCGATCGCGTAGTCATTTATCTTCCGATGATTCCGGAAGCTGCCTTTGCGATGCTGGCCTGCGTCCGGCTGGGCCTCGTGCACTCCGTTGTCTTCGCCGGCTTCGCTCCGGCAAGTATCGCAACGCGCATAGATGACGCCGAAGCCAGACTGGTGATTACGTCGGACGCCGGTCTTCGCGGTGGAAAAGTAATTCCTCTGAAACGATTCGTCGACGAGGCGATTTCCATGGCGAGATTTCCACCCGAGCACGTTCTGGTCTGCAACCGACACATCGAAACGGCAGTACCCATATCTGCGGGGCGTGACCTTGACTATGCCGAACTTCGCGAAGAACATTTTCGGGACGAGGCTGCCGCCATCTGGCTGGAAAGCGGCGATCCAAGCTATCTCTTGTACACCTCCGGGACAACTGCGACGCCGAAGGGTATTCAGCGGGATACGGGGGGCTACGCTGTCGCGTTGGCGGCTTCGATGCGCTACGTGTTTGCCGGAAAGCCGGGCCAAACGATGTTCACGGCGGCAGATATCGGCTGGGCGGTGGGCCATTCGTACGGTGTTTACGGCCCTTTGATCCACGGGATGCAAACTGTCCTCTACGAGGGTCTGCCAATCCGTCCGGACGGCGGCATCTGGTGGCGGATCGTCGAAAAGTACCGGGCGGCAGTGATGTTCACCTCGCCGACCGCTATTCGGGTCTTGAAACGGCAGGACCCTGAATATCTCCGCAAATATGACACGAGCAGTCTTGAACGGCTCTATCTTGCGGGAGAGCCGCTTGACGAGCCGACTTGGGAATGGATCGGTAGCGCCTTGAGGATTCCAATCCTGGACAATTATTGGCAGACCGAGACGGGTTGGCCTGTGCTAGCTCTTTTGCCCGGAGTCGAAGCGCCTCAGATTCGGGCGGGGTCTCCGGGCATAGGCCTGTTTGGGTACGATGCAAAGATCGTCGATCCCGCCACTGGCGATCCGATTCCGCCCGGGGAAAAAGGTCTTCTCGCAATCGGGCTGCCGCTGCCGCCCGGTTGTATGCCCACAGTTTGGAAGAACGATGAGTTATTTGAACACCACTATTGCGGCCGATTCCCGGGCAAGCCGCTTTATTCCACGTTCGACTACGCGACCCAGGATGAGGATGGCTACTTTTTTATTCTGGGGCGTTCGGACGATGTCATCAATGTCAGTGGGCACCGGCTCGGTACTCGGGAAATTGAGGAAACTGTCAGTTCGCATCCGGCAGTCGCAGAAGTAGCCACGATCGGTGCCAGCGATCATCTCAGAGGGCAAACGGTGCACTGTTTCGTTGTTCTGAAAAAACCGGGAGATTTTTCTTCTAGTGAGGCAGAAGCCGCGCTTAAGCGAGAGATCGAGTCCACGGTGGCGCAGCAGCTTGGAGCGTTCGCGCGCCCGTCTGCGATTTACGTTATTCGTGCGTTGCCCAAGACTAGATCGGGCAAGATTCTTCGGCGCGCTCTTCACGCAGCTGCCGAAGGCAAAGATACCGGAGACCTGAGTACACTGGAAGACCCGATAGCGCTTGAGGCGATCAAGGAACTGCTGGAGGTGACGAAGAAATGAACTCAAGAGTCTCGCGCCGAAGTCCGTGTCAAGGCATTCTTGAGTGCTTGGTTTTAGAACCGCCAATTCCCGAGCCACCTCTGCTACGCTGAGCTTGCGCACGAGAGCGGATTTCTTTGTCTGATGCCCCTCCGTAGGCCAGGACGTCGCAAGAAAATCAAGAGCCAGTAAAATATGTGGGCCTTTATTGAGCATCACGCACTCGGCGCACCCGGACATTGCTGCATCAGTCACCACGGGCATTCAAGCACTCAGGAAGAAGCAACAGCGGCGCCGAAGCCGGTATCGCAGCATTCTTGAGTTCTTGAATTCTCGAGTGCTTGAGTTCTTCTTTTTACTTCCAAGCCATCTCTGCCACGCTAAGCTTGCGCATGAGAGCGGATTTCTTTGTCTGATGGCCCTCCATACGGCAGAGCACGTCGCAAAGAAAATCAAGAGCCAATAAAATATGTGGGCCTTTATTGAGCATCACGCACTCCGCGCGCCCGGACATTGCTGCATCAGTCACCTCGGCTCGAGACGGCAGACCACGCTTGACCAGGGACTCAAGCACTTGCGTGGCCCAGATCACCGGTACATGGGCCGCCTCGCAGATCCAAAGTATTTGCTCCTGGATCTCCGCCATTCTCTCGAAACCAATCTCGACCCCGAGATCGCCTCGGGCCACCATCACGGCAGTTACTCGCCGGCCCATTGCCGTAAGCAGAATCCGCGGAAGAGCTTCTACTGCGGGACGGTTCTCGATTTTGAGGATGATCCCAGTTTCCGTTGCTCCAAGGCGGTCGAGCTCTCGGATTAGTTCCGCGACGTCTTCGGGGCACCGGACAAAAGAGAGAGAGACCAAATCTCCATATTCTGTCACAAATTCCAGGTCCTCGCGGTCTTTTGGCGTCAGGGCCGAAATACTGAGTTTGGTATCGGGCAGGTTTATGCCCTTCTCTGCACGAAGTTTGACAGTGCCGCTGGCGGCGTGGGTGATCTTTACTTCGAGTCTGGGTTCGACGCCTTCTTTGCGGACCGCACGGATGACACCCCCAATCTTGCCGTCGTCGAAGAAAATCCGCTCACCAGGCTTTGCATCACTGAAGACCGCCGAGAGTGAGCAACCGATCTGTGCGGGCTGATAGCCGACCTCGTCCTCTTCCCGCTCGGCGGGTTTCCCTAGCACCTCCACAGGCGTCAACAGGAGATCGTCGCCTACGCTAAGAGAAAGGGAGTGTTCGACTTCCGGCAGAGTGCCAACCTCGTCTTCGCAGAGAAGTTCTTTTCCCCGCAGGAGACGCAGTTTCGTCCCCTGGATGACATAACCCGTACGGTCGTTCGTGCAAAGACACGATGACTCGTCAACTTCGACGACGAGCAGGGAGCGCTCACGCCCGCGCGTATCGGTGAGTTCAACGGTATCCCCCGCTTGGGCGTGCCGAAAAATCGGCCCCTTGACCGGAATGGCTATCGTTTCGCCCTCAGAAGAGTAGTTCTCGGTACAAAACGCAACATAGGCAGGGCTTGTGACTTGCCCGAGGTTGTTTCGCATCGGTTTCCAGCGAATGATACCGGGACTTGGAGAAACCGGGCCGGTTCGCAATTTTGGACCAGCGAGGTCAAAGGCAATTTTGCAGGCTTTGCCTGTTTCCTTTTGGGCAGCCCGCAAGTTCTCGACCATGCGAAGCCACTCCTCGGCGCTATCGTGAGCACAGTTGATGCGCATGATATTCATTCCGCGATTCAGAAAATTGCGAACAAGGATCGGATCGTTCGCGGCCTCGCTCGGCATGGTAACCATAATGCGTACATTTCGATCGCCCGCAGCCTCGCCAAGCGATTCCACCGTGTGTTTCTCAAGCAGAACTGAGCCCGAATCGAATTCGTCGAAGGTCTCCTCGATGGTACGTCCGTGCCACTCTTTGCCTGCAATTTTGTAAAGCAGAGCCAAGAGAGCGTCGAGAGTGGCAATCACATGGGATTCCAGGCGGCCAAGCGAACTGAGCGCGAGCCGGCCAAGGTCCTCCTGCAATTCGCGGATGTCATGCCGACGCAGGCTCATATAATGGACGAGATTTCGCGCGCTTTGAAGGTTGCCCAAATGCACGTGATCCAGTTCCTCGCGAAAATGCTGCTCCGCTTGCAACACCTCAAGCCGAATGGGCTGGAGCCTTGCGATAATGGACTCGATTTCAAGGGCGAAGTTCTTGCTCATAGAAAAAGGCGTTCAGTAATTCATGCTTCTCTAAGATAAACCGTATTCCAAAGAACGATCGTGGCCACCCTTAAATCTCTAAACGCTGGATCCCCTTCGCATCCTTTGTGGCTTATGGCGAAAATCCTTTCGGGATCAACCGCCCGATCCACATGCCGTAAAAGAGGAGAGGAGTTAGGGGTGGTAGGGCGAAGCTCCGCCTGAGCCGAGGACGACGCGCCAAGCCCGGCTCAGGCGGAGCGGCTCGACTGAGCTCGCCGAAGTCCTCGCCCTACCCTTGAAGGATTTGTGAGCGATGAAGGCTACCGACACTATTTGCCTTTTCGTGCTCATCCGAGTAAGTGTGCAACCGACAGGGAGAAGCGATGATCTTCCGGATCACACACATTACCGACTATCGTTACGCGGAACCGGTCGCTGAGGCATACCTGGAACTTCGGCTTAAGCCGCCAAATCGTGAAGTCCAAACGGTCCAGGAACATCGTTTAACAATCGAACCGACAAGCCGAACTTCCGGTTATCGAGATTATTTCGGCAACGAAGTATCATTTCTTTCGCTCCCATACAGGCACACCCGATTGACGGTCCGCAGCGAGTCACTCGTGAGCACAATACCTTGTGTCCTTCCCGCCCAAAGTCTGGATCTGACAATTCAGGAATCGCGCCAGATCCTGACAGGCACTTTGCCGTTCGTCTTCGACTATCTGCAACCAACCGATATGGTCAAGATCGGCCGAGAATCAATCCAGTGGGTAAAGCGTTACCTGAGCGGCCGAACGACATTGCGAGAAGGCTTAGAATCTCTCAACAATGCGATCCACGAAAACTTTCAGTACAAAAAAGGAGCTACGAATTTTTCCACGGATGTTTCCTCCGTCTGGCGGGATCGTATCGGGGTTTGCCAGGATTTTGCTCACGTTATGTTGAGTGTGCTTCGACCGGCTGGGCTCCCCTCTCGCTACGTCTGTGGTTACATTGAGACTGCGCCGCCTAAAGGGGAAAACGGCGAGAAAAAGAGACTCATCGGTTCGGTAGCAACGCACGCATGGATCGAGGTTCTGGTACCGGGGCAACATTGGATTGCCCTCGATCCGACGAACAATCGCTGGTGCGGAGAACAGCACATCTCTGTATCCTTCGGCCGTGATGCCAGTGAAGCCGCGCCAATTCGAGGAACCTTCAAAGGCACCGGGGAGCAATCTCTGAAGGTTCAAGTTAAGGTAGTCAGATTGAAGAAGTAAAGCGGCAACAAGGGGCCTATGCGAGTTAAAATTGAGAACTGGATGCGTTATGCCTATGAGGAACCGGTAAGTTTTTCGACCCATGCTATCCGGCTCTATCCCCGGGCGGATCAGGCGATCGTCATGCATCACACTCAGACACATGTCAACCTTGAAAGCGATATCCAATATCGGCGGGACATATTCGATAACCTGGTAGCAAATTGTTTCTTGCCGGAACCGGGCCAAGTTTTGGATATACGCGTAGAACTGGAACTTGAACTTTTGCCGAAGAACCCTTTTCATTTCCTGCTCGCCCCGCGAGCGCTTGAGCTTCCGTTTAAGTACACTCCGGATGAGGAGCGGGTACTCGGTCCGTTCAGGATTGTAAATCCTGAGGAAGAAGCCGATACAGAAGAGATCTGGCGACTGAACGGAAAGCGAAACACCGTCGACGCGCTGGTCGAGCTCGCTGCGACGCTGCACTCCGAAATTGCGTACGAAGTACGGGTCGAAGGGGAAGCGCGACGGCCATCCCAGACAATCGAACTGCGGTCCGGCGCCTGTCGGGATACCGCACTGCTCTGCGCCACGATCCTGCGGAAAATCGGTCTGGGGGTCCGGGTGGTGAGTGGTTTCTTCTGCGACTTTCATGTTGACATCAAGGATCGGCGGGCTGAGAGCGACCTGCATGCATGGGTTGAGGTTTTTCTACCGGGAGCTGGCTGGCTTGGAATCGATCCTACAAACGGTACCTTTTGCGATCATCGTTTCATTCCGACAGCCGTCGGTGCACAAATGACCGACATCGCGCCAATCCAAGGATCGTACTTCGGTGAGCATCACGGTCAGTTCGACTCGCACCTTGATGTCAGCCTGCTCACTGAAAGAGATCTGACCAGGATTGCCGAGCGCGTGGAGAAAATGCTTGCGAGTGAGCGGATCACCTTGACCATGGGCGGAGAACCTACCTTCATACCGAAGGAACCGGAAGGTCCCGAATGGGTTTTTGCGGCCGTCGGTCCAACGAAGCTCAAATACGCCAACACTTTTGCCAGGGAGGTTATGGAGACGGTTGCGCCTGAGGCGATGATCCTGTATGCGCCAGGGAAATTGTATCCCGGAGAAGTCAATCCGCGATGGTCTCTCCAGATATTGCAGCATGGCCCGCAAAAGTCTCTGGGTATACCACGCGATCGAAAAAATGGGTCTCCTAACAGCAAGACTTTGAAGGCGATCCGAGACCAAGTGTTCCAGGCATTGGGTCTGGAGGATCGCTGGCTGCGTGCGACCGACCCGCACGCGCCACGCAAGCCGGTTTGGGTGTTACCACTTGATTACCAGGATGGGAAATGGGTTTCAGAGCGTTGGAGCGTCCGCCGGCTGGAACTACTAAAGATCGAGGGGCCGGCTGGGCTTCGTCTTCCGCTCAATCTGCTGCCGGACGACGCAATCAAGCGAGCGCTCGTCTTTGAAGTTCGCGAACAGCACCTGATCATCTTTCTTCCTCCGCTTTTGACCGAAGAATGGGAGAAGCTGCTTCATATCATCGCGGCGGCCATCGGAGACCGGTGTGCAGTTCATTGGCAAGGATATTTGCCGGTCGATCTTCCATCGGACTGGACTCGGATCGGTTTTACTGCGGACCCTGGGGTCTTGGAAGTCAATCTGCCGCCGTGCAAAACGTGGGCTGAATTTCAACAATGGCTTGTCACGTTGGAAAAGCTCGCGGAAACCATAGGTCTCCGCACTTTCAGAACAGGTGCTCATCCTGCCGGCACGGGCGGAGGTGCACACCTGTTGTTCGGCGGAATTTCGGTCGAAGAAAATCCGTTCTTCTCCAGACCCGCCTGGCTTGCATCGATTCTGCGATTTTGGCAACATCACCCGTCGCTTTCTTATCTCTTTACCGGGTGTTACGTCGGAATTTCTTCACAGGCGCCCAGACCCGACGAAAGCGGAAATACGCTGCTGGACCTGGAGTTGGCATATCGGCAACTGGAAAACTTGCCGGCTGGCGATGGCCGTCAGCAGATCCATGAAATCCTCAGGCACCTTCATACCGATGTTTCCGGGAATACGCATAGAAGCGAAACGAGCGTTGATAAATTCTGGAATCCCCCCACAGGGTGCTACGGTTTGGTTGAGTTCCGAGCCATCGAGAGCCTCCCGAGCGCGAATTGGACCGGTGCTGTTTCGCTGCTCTGGCGCGCCCTGCTCACCTACCTTCTTAAGGAACCGTTTCGAGCGGCGTTGAAAGATTTCAACGTTGAACTGCACGACAAGTTTTTTTTGCCAACGCCTCTCTGGAAGGATCTGACCGAGGTGCTGAGCGAGCTGGCACAATTCGGCTTTGGATTCGATCCGGCCATCTTCCGAGAGATTTGGGAGTGGCGTTTCCCGGCAGTGTTGGTGCATGAAGGATTGATTGTACGAAAGGCGTTGGAAGGCTGGCCGTTGCTTTCCGAGACCCCGACAATTGGAGGGAGTACGAGTAGATTCGTTGATACTTCGATCGATCGCTTCGAACTAGCGGCGCAAAGCAGCTTCAATCAGCGGTACGCCCTCTTTGTCAACGGACGCGAACTGCCCTTTCGGTCGATTTCATCCAAGGAATTTATAGCGGGAATTCGGTACCGGAAGTCCGCGTTGTATCCGTCACTGCATCCGCAAATCAATGTCCAATTGCCCTTATCAATTACCTTGGTTGAGCGAGATACCGACCGCGTAGAAAAGGTATTTACACTGCACGCGGGCGCCGCAAAATTCGTTGAAAAACCAACGGGCGACTTCCAACGTGGGAAACCTTGCGAGCCGCCCACGCCGGGGATGTACACCTGCGATCTGCGTATTGCTTTTAATCAATGATCACCTAAGATTTGACCGAGAAAGATATGGCGAAGTCTTGAGATGAAAGTTTTAACCTACAGTAAATGGGATGCGGTGCCCGTTGTTAGCGGGCTGCTTCATTTCGCGTACGTCCTCACATTTTTTTTCATATTCCCCTACGCCCCCTGGTGGTTGCTGATCTGTATGGGTCTCATCTACTCCGTGAGTGTTTCCTGGAATATCAACGGAATCTCACACAACCATATTCACAACCCCTACTTTACCTCAAGAATACTCAATCGTTTGTACAGTATCATGTTGTCCGTGACTCTTGGGATTTCCCAGACGTTTTACAAACACGTTCATCACCGGCATCATATGGGTAATAGCGACAGACCGGATGAGAACGGGAATTGCCACGATTGGATTTCTATCTATCGCCACGGACACGAGGGTGAGGCGGAGAATCCTTGGCGTTACATTTTCCTCAGTTATCTGCGGGAAGATCCGAAAGCAATTTACGCCGAAATCAAAAGGAAAAACCCGGTAGATGCAAAGTGGGGCATCACCGAGATTGTGATACTGGGAGCGACCATCGCCATCGGGTTGGTTTTAGATTGGAAGTTTTGGGTATTTTTTCTGCCCTTTTACTACCTGGGACACTGTTGCACCTATTTGAACGGATATTTTCTCCATTACGGCGGGAATCCCGATAAACCGATCGCCTGGGGCGTAAGCTCGTACGATAAGTGGTATAATTTGCTTTGGTTCAACAACGGCTATCACGCTGAACACCATTTCCGGCCGAAGATGCACTGGACCAAGATGCAAAAGTTCCACGAAGAGATTCTCGAGGCGCAACGTCGAGAGGGCGTTCGGGTCATAGTCCCGCCACACGCACTGGGATTTCTCGATCCCAATCTCCCCCCGCGAAAGGCCTCTCTGCGTCCGTCTGTAGCGACCACTTCTAAAGAGCCGTCCAACGCCAAATAGTGGCTGGTGGCTAGTGCCTGGTGGCTAGTGCACCGTATCGAATATAATGGTGACGTCGCCGCAGGTCAGTTGGCTGTTTTTCAAGGCGGTCCGCGCCGGACTGGCGGTAAGGCGCCCATATCTGGATTCATACAGGTCGATCCGCCGCGGCGGAGGAAAAACAGCCAACTGGCCGCGGCCCATTTTCAACGCAACGATATCATCATTATATGCGAGACAGTGCGCTAGCCACCAGCCACTCTATGAAACAAGTCGTCATCACCGGAGTTTCAACAGGGATCGGGCATGCTTCTGTCAAGTTCCTGCTCAGCCGCGGATTCCGGGTCTTTGGAAGCGTGCGGAGTCGCGGAGATGCAGATCGTTTGCAGCGAGAATTTGGTGAACTGTTTATTCCATTGCTGTTTGATGTGACCGACGAAGCTGCTGTCCAAGCCGAAGCGGAAAAGGTTAGCCAGCACCTGAAGACGGACACACTCGATGGGCTCGTAAACAACGCGGGAATAGAGGTTGCCGGTCCCCTGCCCCATCTTTCTACTGATCAATTCCGCCACCAACTCGAGGTGAACCTGCTCGGTCCGTTCATTGTGACAAAGGCATTTTTAGCTCTCCTCGGTACGGATCCGGCAAGGAAGGGAAACCCCGGCAGGATCGTGAACATTAGTTCGTCCAGCGGAAAAATTGCCGCCCCCTTCACCGGCGCCTACGCCGCATCGAAATTCGGGCTGGAAGGTTTCTCGGAAAGCTTGCGGCGCGAACTGATTTTATTCGGAATTGATGTAATTATCATCGGGCCCGGCGCGGTGGTGACACCGATTTGGCAGAAGTCCGACACCGGATTGACTGAACGATTCCGCGAAACGCCATTCGTGGAGGCATTGGCGAAATTTGAACGGTACGCCGCCAAGGAGGGTGCGAGCGGCTTTCCCGCTGAGGTGATAGGAAGAGCCGTCTGGCACGCGCTCACCACGGCGAAACCGAAGGTACGCTACGCTGTCGTTCCAAGTCCCCTGCCAAATTGGATCATTCCGCGGCTGATGCCAATGCGAATACTCGACAAACTTGTCGCGGAGTTCATGGGTATTAAGCCTAGATCCCGAGGCGCGCGATGAAAGCAATGGGAAAGATCGGTCCGACGATTTACCTGTTCGGTTTCGCAGGAGCGATCCTTTTCACATTCTTACTCATTCGTGAGGGCACACAGGATGTTTTTCGCGCATTTGCGGAAGCCGGTTGGTGGCTGGCAGTGATCACAGGTTTTCATTTGATTCCGCTTTTTCTAGACTCGTTTGAGTGGTGGATACTCTTTCCACGCGAGAACCGTATGCGTCTTCGAGCCGCCTATCGTATTCGCTGGATTGGCGAATCCGTCAGCAATCTGGTTCCGGCTGCACAGGTGGGCGGTGACATCCTGCGAGCAAGGCTCGCGGTGCTGTCCGGCGTACCGATTCCCGTCGCCACCGCCACAGTGGTGGTGGACATAACAGTTAGCGTATTTATTCAAACCTCCTTCACCGTGCTAGGGCTGATTTTGCTGATTTTTGTTACCGGACGAACAAACCTGATGCTGCCGACGTTGGCGGGAGCCCCGCTAGCGATAGGAGCTGTCGCTGGATTTTATGCGTTGCAGCGGCTGGGGATGTTTCGATTGTTCGGCGCGATCGTCACACGTTGGGCAACCGATCCAAAGTGGCGTTCACTGGTGGTAAGGGGTGGCGAAATTGACCAAGCTCTTCGCAAAGTTTATGCGAGAAAACGCGCGATCGTGACGTGTTATACGGTTACGATGCTTTCTTTTGTGGTCGGCTCGGCCGAGGTCTGGATCGGACTCCATGCCATCGGGGCGCCGGCGAGCTTCGCGCGAGCGCTCATTCTTGAAAGTGTCGGACAGGGCATACAGACAGCGCTGTGTCTGGTGCCGGGCGCTCTCGGCGTGCGTGAAGGTGGATACGTCGTTGTCGGCGGATTGTTAGGCATTCCTGGAGACGCCGCGTTTGCATTGGCCTTGATCCGGAGAATGCGCGAGTTAGCGATCGGACTACCCGGATTGCTGGTTTGGCAATTCGTTGAAGGAGGTCATTTCTGGCGCAACCGCAGTCTCCGTGCGGCGGAGGGGCATTGCTCGCAACGCCCAGGAGCTGCAAACAGCTGTGTTCCAGCGGCGCAAAAATCTCACAAGCGCTGATGAAATCATGGCGGAAGTTCCTCCTTGTGGCTGCGGTTTGCGGATTTGTTGGCTACGTGATGGTTCTTGTGGCACCAAGACAAGACGTGATCACCCAAAGAGGGAATTCTTCTCGTGCCTTGCATCTGGCTCAAAACATCCGTGAAGAAGATCGCAACTTCCTAGATGACCTCGTCCAGAAACAGAACCAGGACGATCATTACGATGGGAATCCTCTCTCGGCTCCGGATCAGCACATCGGCAATGCTGGGACAATTGTCTCAAGCCCTAAACCAGTCCCAAGGGCGGAGTTGGTTATCAATACCGAAATCGTCAGGCGCGGTGAACTGGTTGTCCACAGCGGGACAGCCAAACCTAAGCGTCAGACCACTGCACCTTAGCCGACAGCAAACATTTCCGCAGAGACCCTATTTCCGGGGGAACGGCAGGCGGGGCAACTTGGGCGAGGAGACCCGCCACTGCTATGATGGCAAGCATGAGGATCCCGGGTGTGGACCGAGGAGTTCATGGCCTCGGTAAATCATGATTTAACCCAAATTCCGAAGTTCGTCCTCGTGCTCGTCGTCGTCCTTCGTCCTCGATGAGCCGGCTTCCTCGAGGCGCAGCACGGAGAGGTATGGGCCGCGCAAGACAAGGAACTCGATCAGAAGCTGGCCGAGCTTCGAGCGAAGTACGGCGCGCCGCCCAACATCATTCACATCATTTGGGACGATACCGCGGTCGGCGAGGTCGGCATTCCCGCCATCCAGAAACTGCAGGGATTCGAGACGCCGAACATAAACCGCCTCGCTGCCGAGGCATCAACTTCATGCGGATGTATAGCGAGCCCTCCTGTACTCCTAGCCGCGCGGCGTGCATGACCGGCCGACTCCCGTGCGCAATGGCATGTATAACGTCGGCTTCCCCTACGAGTATGGCGGATTGGCTGCCTCCGGAGTCACGATGGCTGACGTGCTCTCTAAAGCGGGCTACGCCACAGCCTGATGGACAAGTTGAAAACACTCGGGAT
>DASXBV010000240.1:0-3927 GCA_036491515.1 Chthoniobacterales bacterium | reverse complement strand
CGAATCTGTAGCCGGGTCACATCGACCAGGCTGCGGGCAAGCACCGGACCCCGATTTGCAGTTCGATTTTCGATGAACACTTCGCCGGGAAATCTGGACAGGGTTTTGATCAGGGTCGCCGCAGGGCGCAGATGTAAGCCGTGCGTGTTCTGTATCGTGACTTCGAGAGTTTCGCTTGCTGCTGGATGGACCGGTTCCTGAATGGCCTCTCTGTCGGACGATACGTCTTGAACCTGATCCTGTTTTGGCAACAGGCTTTGCAGCGCAGCCTTGGCTATCTCATCGAGAGAGGCGCCCAACTGCGCTTGGACGGCTGCAGCGATCCCCCCTTCGACCAGAGGTGCGGAGCTGAGACGTACTTTTTCACGCTGCTCGGGACTCAATAATTCTTTCGCCGTTTCGGCGCTCAAGATGGCACTCCCCAGGTCCATTAGGACGAGTACTCCATCCTCGGAATACACGGTGCCGATCGCTTCCTGAATTTCTATGGCATCGGTGCCCAGTTCTACCCGATCTTCGCCTACCCCACCGGAAAAGGTCAGCCGCAGGTCTGAATTGACCGCGCGTCGCACCAAATCTGCGACTGATTCGGCCAGGGGACGACTGTGGGACACCAGGACCAAGCCTACCATGACAATGCGTTTTGGGTTTTGAGTTTTGTTTTGGCTTTTTTGAGTAGTCGTGAAGGCGGTAGGTCGCGCTCCCGCGCGACCGGCGCTGCCCGCGTAACGCTCTCGGCTTGCTACGACGCCGGTCGCGCGGGAGCGCGATCCTACCGGCGCCGTCTATTCGGACCAAATCAGGCCAGGCTTTCAGCGGCCGAACGAAAAAGGAGGACGGTGGAAGTCGCTCCGGGATCTGGATGACCGGCGCTTCGTTCGCCCAAATAACTTGCCCGACCTTTGCGGGCAACAAGCGGCACAGTCGAATTCAGACCTTCCTCGGCGGCGCTGACTGCCTTAGAAAGGGCTTGGTCCAGGGCCTCTCCGGATTCCACCGAGCGCTGGTAGGCCTTGATCGCCGGTTGAAGCGCGTCCACCATCGTTTTATCGCCGATTGCGGCTTTGCCGCGCAGGACGATTCCCGCCAAGCCTTTCTCCAGAATCGATCCGAACTCACTCGGGGAGAGCTCCGTCTTACTGCCCGCCATGGTGCTGGCCTGCAAGAAGAAGGTTCCATAGAGCGCGCCGCTGGCGCCGCCGACCGTGGAGATCAACGTCATCGCGACCACTTTGAAAAGCGCGCCGATATCGCTGTTCCGAAGATCAGCCTTTTTGCCAAGCACTGCCTGAAAACCACGGTGCATATTTGCACCGTGGTCAGCATCGCCGATCGCCGCATCAAGCTGGGTTAAGTAGTCCTTCTGTTCGGCGATGTGCGCGGCATACCGCTCGATCCAGGCAAGAAGCCGGTCTGAAGTGATTTTTGACATAGATGGTAGGCCGAAGATCTTCCGGTTCCGCCGCTATTTGGGCGAAAGCTGGAAGCTTCGGCTACAGTCTTAAACACCCCACCGAAGTGCCGGCGTCAGGACGGGTGCGTCCCAAAGCTTGGTCAACTCATCGTCCAGTTTCAAGACGGTGATCGAAGCACCGGCCATTTCGAGGCTGGTGATGTATGGTCCGACCAGACTCCTGGTTACCTTGATGCCCGCCTTTGTGAGAATCTCGTGAGCCTTCCTATAGACGATAAAGAGCTCGATTGACGGCGTCCCACCCATGCTATTCACGAAAAGCAACACCTCGTGACCCGCCTTGAGTGGGAAATCTTCTACGATCGGGGCAAGGAGTATTTCAGTGATCTCGTCCGCGCTCTTCAGCTTCGTCCGACTGCGTCCGGGTTCACCATGGATGCCGATGCCGATTTCCATTTCGTCCTCTGGCAAATCGAACGTAGGCTTGCCAACGTGCGGTACGGTGCAAGAAGTCAGCGCCATGCCCATGCTTCGGCCGTTGGCATTGACTTTGTGGCACAGGGCTGCGACGTCCTTAAGCGATTGGCCTGCTTCTGCGGCTGCGCCGCAAATCTTCTCTGCGAGGACCGTCGTGCCGACACCGCGCCGACCAGCAGTGTAAAGGCTGTCTTTCACGGCCACGTCATCATCGATGACCACCGCCTCCACATCAACGCCCTCTGCCTTAGCTAGATCGGCGGCCATTTCAAAATTCATAACGTCGCCGGTGTAATTCTTCACGATGTGTAGAACACCCTTGCCGCCATTGACTGCCTTCGTCGCCTCGAACATCTGGTCCGGAGTTGGACTTGTGAATACGGCGCCGGGACAAGCTCCATCGAGCATGCCGCGGCCGACAAAGCCTCCGTGCATGGGCTCGTGTCCGCTGCCGCCCCCTGAAACCAGGGCGACCTTATTTTTTACTGGAGCATCCGCGCGAACGATGTAGTTCGGATTGGTGTGGACTTTGATTAGATCGCTAAACGCGGCTCCAAGGCCGCTAATGGATTCGAGAACGACATTCTCTGGGGAATTAATGAGTTTTTTCATGTTGGGGGGCAGGAGATGTAGGGAAACAAATTAACAGGATTCTTATCAATAAAAGGGAAAAAAGGTGGAATCGAAAAATTTAAGAACGCTTTGTTTGAGGGGGCGCAGCTGACTCAGCTTGGGTAAACCAGCCGACCGGTATAGTAACAGCCGCGCCGCCCCTGTCAATCTTGCTGCGAACAATTATTTCCGCACCTCAGCCTGTATCGGTGCTAAGTCCTTCAGGATTTGTGTGGTCAAATTCTTCGACCAGTTGCAACATGCGCTGCGTCACTTTACGAATTTGACTCGGAGTCAGGAACGAGAGACCAAGCAACTCCATGAGTAGCAACCCCTGGGAGGCGAGAAAGAGGATCGCCACATCTTCCATATGCAGATTGAGCTCTCTGCAGAGTGCCTGAAAGTCGTTTCTGAAAGATTCCCGCATCGGCTCCACCAACTTCGGATCGTTCGCGATCGCCGCCACAACGGCTGTGAGGACGGGGCGTTGCCCCTCCAGGTGCCGGAGCGTTCCTATGATGTTCGCTTTGAGTTTTCCGTTCCGTTCGCCCGTCAGCGATTCGGCCACTTTCGTGTGTTCGGTCTCCAGGAGTTGCATTGAACGGCGAATCATCGCTTCGAGGAGTGCTTCTTTCGATCGAAAATGATAAAATAAACCACCCTTACTAACCTTGGCCTCATTCGCCGCCGTCTCGAGCGTCAGATGTGCAGGACCGAGCTTGGCAACGATCTCTTCGGCTGCCTGGAGGATTGACTCGCGGGAATCCCTTTTGCGTCTTGCGGGAATGGCGGTGGAGCTGGGGGAACGGCTCATGGACGACTCTAAGAGAAACCGACCGCATAGTACACTAAAATGCGGGATTCATTTATCAATAAATTCGAAAGTTTCGCACGTAGGGCCTAACCAGGAGGCCTCCACGAAGCTGACGACTCTTTGCAAACGCCCACACGCCGACCCGCCGACCCGCCGATACGTTTCCCCGTGTGTGAGTCAGAGCTTGTGAGAGGAGCCGCCTGGAGGGAAATTTCCGTTCACAAATGCTTGTGTCTGTTTCCGCGAACGATTAAATGGACATTTCATTGAAAGGAGCACGTGGTGATTGGTCTGATTGGCGCATTAATCATTGGTTTAGTCGTCGGAGCAATCGCGAAGCTGATTGTCCCCGGGAAAGAGCCCGGCGGTTGTTTGGTAACGATGGCGATAGGAGTCGGCGGGTCGTTCGTGGCGTTCTATATTGGGAGGCTGCTCGGATGGACCTCGGGGCATCCTGGTAGTTTGCGGCCGGTAGGATTCATACCTTCCTTGATCGGTGCGGTCATCCTCCTGGCCATCTATCACTACATCAGACGCCGCAACCGTTGAGAATTCCGCCTCTCGGCTTGGGTAAGTAAAGCGTCCCGCTTTACCCGAGGTAGGCCCGACT
>DASXBV010000239.1:0-13309 GCA_036491515.1 Chthoniobacterales bacterium | reverse complement strand
TTAATCCCAAAAATCGGACACCTAACGACTGAGACAGAATAGCTCACATTTGGCGCCAAAATGTCCAGTCGATATAGTTGCGCCATTATGACGCTATCCTAATCAAAATGGGCGTTAGCAGAGGCCGCTACCGACCGGTTTTCCGAACGATCCAAGTCCCAATCTGCCGTAAGCGAAGGACTCCAGCATTTGCATCAGATTGTGGCGCTGGCAGGGGGAAAGCTGGAGCTTTCGCTTCCGTGGGCATGCCGACCTGGTCGGATACGCCGGTCACCTCACGGGGTACAACAGGAGATCGCTCTTTTCGTCAAATTCTTTGACGATCGTGCAAAGGTACACCGGTTGATTGGTAAACTGGCGATATTTGGTGATTTCGGATTGATTGAGTACTTTGAATCCATAGCGCTCGAACAATTTGAAACCGCGTCTGCCATCGAATGTAACCACCTGGGCGTGGACCTGTTTGATGCCATGATTGTGTAGATAGCGGAAATAGGTCTCGAGCAGCTTACGGTAGACCAGGATGGACTTTACTTCCGGGAGGAGGTTGGAATGAAAATGCCCGATCGTCCGAGGAGCAGCGGGCACTTCGCGCCACGCTTTTGAAACCATCCAGTGGATGAATCGACGAGATTCCTGTCTGTAGCCAAGGTAACGTCGAAGCACTTTTCCGCCGTAGATCAGATTCTGAAGTATGCTATGAAGCTGGTGATTCAACGGGCGGCGTGACCCGAGTAGGTATCCCTTCACGACGTTGTCTTTGATCACCACGAATGCGGAATCCGGTTCGTGTTTCAAGTAATACTCGGTGAGGAAATCGGCAAACAGTTCGCGATCCTCGAACACCGGATCGATCGGGTTTCCCAGAAATCCGGTCTCGCAGCAAAGTGCCCGTACGGACTCATGATCGGATTGATGATAGTTGCGGACTTGGAAGTCCTTGGGCTCGGGCACTCTGCGGTCCATCCCAGGAGATTTAAGCATAAACCCAAAAATGGAAACCGCAGATTACGCCGATTACGCAGATTTTTTTAACCCAAATGCTCTGTGGTTAAAGAAAGGTTCTTCCTCCGCTTGCAGGCTAAATTCTGATCTGTTGGTAAATGTCGAACATTCTCTCGAAGACCTTGCGCCAGGGATAGCGCTGGAGCACCCGGCGACTCGCCTCGATTCCGGCCGCCTCCAGATCAGTCTCGCTCATGGCTCGAATAGCTGCCGCCAGCGATTCTGGAGAATTCTCTTCCGCCCAATGAGACTGGTCGGCGAAAATGATTCGGTCCAGATAGCTTCCCCGAATTCCGACCACGGGCGTTCCGCACGCCTGACTCTCCAGGGCAACGAGACCGAACGTTTCCTGAACGCCAGGATGAACAAACAGGTCTGCCGTTCGATAGATTTTGGCGAGCATCAGTTGATCCGAGCTATACCTGAGCCACGTCACGGCCCCGGTCTCCTTCTGAAGATCGGTCAAGTCATCACGATAATGGCCGTCTCCGACTACAAACAGATGGAATCGCTTGAGTGCTTCTTTGTGAAGCAGTTCGAACGCCTGAAAAAGCGTTTGCACGTTCTTTTCTGGGGCGAGCCGGCCGACGTAAAGCAGCACGATGCGATCTTTTGGAATGCCGAACTCGATCCGACCGTTGTCGGAGGCTCTATTGAAAACCACGGTGTCAACGCCCAATTCGCTCAAGACGATATTCTCCACGCCCCAGTCGGATAAAACCTGGGCTAAGCCCGTCGACGGAACGAATGTTTTGCGGAAGTGATTGTAAAGGTTGCGAACATAGTTTTTCGCCACCTCCATCATGACATTCGTCGCGGTCTCGCCCAGGTACTTCATGGTGGTGCGCAGATAAGCCTCCGGAAAATGAGAATGGTAAAAACCGACAACCGGGATGCGAAGCGCCTCACCGGATGCGATCGCTTTCCAGGCGACCTGGTACGGATCGCTCGACTCGATAACGTCTGGTCTTTCCCGTTCTAGAACCTCTTCCACAGCGTTCAGGTTGAGCAAGGCGCGGTAACGCGAGGTCCTGGAAACGAGCGGTGATCCGATCAGGAACGTCTTACTTTGAGGTGCTTCGATTTTCTCGGTTTTTTTCCCTGGAATGATCAGTAGATGCTCGTGGCCGAGCGCGTTTGCATGCTTTCGCTTTTCCTCCAGATAGCGTTTCACCCCGCCGCTGAATGGGGAATAGAACTGCGTTAGATCGCAGACCTTCATATAATTCGCGATGCGACGTCGCGTGGTACCGCCGCGCAGTAGCAGAGTAGCATAGGCTTCCAGCCTGTATGCCGCGAGCGCTCGTGCGCTTCAAGCAGGTTTGTGTGTTCGCTCGGGAATACCAGGAGACACCTATGCTAAAATTGGCGACGCGATGTCGCGTGGTGCGCCCACTGTAGCATAGCATAGGCTTCCAGGCTGTATCCTGGACGCTCGTTCGCTCCCGGGCGCCTCCGGCTCGCTATTCCCGGTCGGTAAGATACCGCTCGACCTCCATGGCGGCGGCGCAGCCTTGGCCGGCGGCAGTGACCGCCTGCCGATAAAATGGATCTGCCACATCTCCGGCGGCGAACACTCCGGGCAGGCTTGTTTGGGTCCCTTTCGTCCGGATGAGGTAGCCGTTGGAATCCATTGCGATTTTTCCTTTAAACGGGCCGGTGTTGGGCGTGTGGCCGATGGCAACGAAAACGCATTTTACCGCCAGATTGGAAAATGCCCCCGTTTCGACATTTCGGAGTTCGACGGCTTCTATTTCGCCCCTCTGATCGGGTATGTAGCGAGACACTACCGTGTTCCAGATCGGTTTAATCTTCGGATGATTCAGGGCGCGAGCGACCATAATTTTCGTCGCTCGCAATGTATCGCGGCGATGGATAAGAAACACCTCCGAAGCAAAGCGAGTGAGAAAGATGGCTTCCTCCGTAGCGGTGTCGCCGCCGCCGATAACGCATACCGGCACGTTGCGGTAAAAGGCCCCGTCGCAGGTGGCGCAGGAGGTTAAGCCGTGCCCCTTCAGCTTGCATTCGTGTTCCAGTCCAAGCCATTTCGCGGAGGCGCCGCTCGCAATGATCACCGAACTCGCATCGATCCACTCGCCGTCGAGGTCGAGACTATAATAGCCATCCCTGGCCTCGAACCCCTGCACCTCTGCATATCGAAATTCAGCGCCGAATTTCTCAGCTTGCCGGTGCATGTTCAAGATTAATTGCGGACCATCGATGCCTTCGGGAAATCCTGGATAGTTTTCGACTAAAGTCGTCGTGGTGAGTTGACCACCTGGTTCGCGACCTTCCAAAACCATTGGTTTCAGGTTGGCACGAGCGGTGTAAATTGCAGCCGTCAGACCTGCACAACCGGTGCCGACAATGATCACGTTCTCCATGAGTTGGTTACCTGCCATTTAAAGGTTCGGACTCGGCAAAGTCAACAGCCTGCATCGCTCACAAATCTCTGAGGATTTGTGAGCGATGCAGGCTCTGGATACCTTGGGAAATGTTCACCGGAATTGTCGAAGCACTTGGCGAGATCACCGTAATGGCTGAATCCACTCCGGGCACTTACCGCCTCGAGATCCGAACGCCACTCGCATCCGAACTTAAGGTCGGCGATAGCTTGGCCAACAACGGCGTTTGCCTGACGGTGATTTCGCAAACTCCTCTAGCGGTAGGGTTCGATCTGCTGGCCGAAACCGTTCTCCGGAGCAACCTTGAAGACTTGAAAATCGGAGATTTGGTCAATCTTGAGCGGCCGATGGCTGTGTCCAGCCGGTTTGATGGACATATTGTGCAAGGTCACGTTGATACCGCCGCGAGGCTACTGGCTGTCGAAAAGGTCGGACAGGATCATCGGATTGAGATCGAATTGCCGGCGCGTTTCCAACAATACGTCGTTTTCAAAGGATCGATCGCCGTAAACGGCATCAGTCTCACCGTCGCGGAACTGCACGCAGATCGTTTTGTCAACTGGATCATACCGCACACCTGGAAAGCGACGAATCTGCACCGCCTCAAACCGGGAGATCGTATGAATCTCGAATTCGACGTGGTCGCCAAGTACGTCGAGCGGATGATGGGCGACCGGGCCAGCGGCTAGTGGATTCAACCATCCGGCGTGACCCGCGCCCGGGTCCGTTTAGTCTCTGCCCGGCGTTCTTTCGACTTGCGGATTTCCCGCCGGAGAGATCTCGGGCGCCGAGAGTTCTGGCGCCGTTTTCGTTCGACCTCTGACCGGCGCTCGGTCATTTCCTGTTTCCGCCTTTGGTCGATTAACGTCATGAGACGATGCACGGCTAATTGGCGATTTCGGTACTGGGAGCGCGCGTCCTGGACAGTCAGAGAGATGCCTGATGGTCGATGAACGAGTGTGACGGCCGTGGAAACCTTGTTTACGTGCTGGCCGCCCGGTCCGCCGGAGCGCGAAAAGACTTCTTCGAACTCTTCCGGGCGCAGGCCGAGACGTCGCATGCGTTCGGCTGAAGCTGGATCCGGGCTGAGCACGCGGGACACTAGCGCAGGGAGTGCAAAGTTCAACGTTCGGCGTTCAATGTAGCATAGGCTTCCAGCCTGTATTTCCGGCGGAAGCAACGCGCCTCCCGACTCGCCGATACGCCCACACGCTGATATGCCAACACAGCGAAACCTGACCCCGCTGACCTCGGCCGAACGGCGAACGGCGAACGGTGAGAGGTGAGAGGTGAGAGGTAAGGAACGCCGAGAACGGCGAACGGTGAACGCCGAACGGCGAACATTAACCGTGCTTATACACTTCCCGATTGACGGTTATTCCGGCCCCGCCATATGTTTCAGACGCACTTGGCGTCCCGGCGGCCGCCGGGAATCCCCCTATAAAATGAATATCCACGAATATCAGGCAAAGCAGCTATTCGAACGATTCCATGTTGCGACACCTAAAGGCGCACCGGCTGAGACTCCGGAGGAAGCGGAGAAGGTAGCTGCCGGCCTCAACACCGCAAACCTTGTGGTCAAGGCGCAGATCCATGCCGGCGGACGCGGGAAAGGGACATTCACCAACGGATTCAAGGGCGGCGTAAAACTCTGCACGACCCCAGCCGAAGCTCGCGAGCTAGCGAAAAAAATGTTGGGTCAGATTCTAGTGACCCATCAGACCGGTCCGACGGGGAAGGTTGTGCGAAAGGTTTTGGTCGCCGAGTCGGTCGACATTGCGCGCGAGGTCTATTTTGCAATCCTCATGGATCGGGCCTCCGGCGCGCCCGTAGTGGTTGCGAGTGTAGAGGGGGGCGTTGAGATCGAAACGGTTGCCGAAGCGCACCCGGAAAAAATCATTCGTGAACCAGTTCATCCGCTTCTTGGATTGCAGCCTTTCCAAACGCTGAAACTCGGTAGACAGCTGGATTTTCGAAGGGACCAACTGAAAGCTGCTTCGAAGTTGTTTATGAATCTCTACAATTTGTTCGCCTCCCTCGATTGTTCGCTCGTTGAAATCAATCCTCTGGTGGTAACTAAAAGCGGAGAAGTCTTGGCCCTCGATGCGAAATTTAACTTCGATGACAACGCGTTGTACCGGCACAAGGAGGTGATCGAAATGCGAGACGTCCACGAAGAAGATCCACGCGAAGTTGAAGCGTCGAAGTTGAGTCTTAATTACATAGGTCTAGAGGGGGACATTGCGTGTCTGGTGAACGGCGCAGGTCTGGCCATGGCAACGATGGACATCATAAAGTATGCTGGGGGCGCGCCCGCGAATTTCCTGGATGTGGGTGGCGGTGCCAGCGAACAGCAGGTGACGGAAGCGTTCAAAATTCTGGTTGCCGACAAGAATGTCAAAGCAATCCTGGTGAACATTTTTGGCGGTATCATGCGGTGTGACGTAATCGCCCAAGGGATAATTAATGCGGTCAAGGCGGTTAGTTTACCTGTGGCGCTAGTCGTTCGCCTGGAAGGCACAAACGTCGCCTTGGGGAAGAAACTATTAGAAGAATCTAAACTGCCAATTCAAGCAGCCTCGGACCTTGCCGAAGCTGCGCGGATGGCGGTCGCAGCAGCGAAGGCCGCTTAGCCCGGCTTCCCGGATTATGAAAATTGTTGAAATAGCATTTACCGGATATCCGGTCACAGACATGCAACGTGCCCGCGCCTTTTACGAAGGCGTTCTGAAGCTTGAATTGACCCGGATGTTCGAGAATGGGGATCGCCGTTGGATCGAATACGATCTTGGGCAGTCGACCTTTGCAATCAGCAATATGTCCTCGGATGACTGGAAACCTTCGAATGACGGTCCGGCAATCGCTTTTGAGGTCGAAGATTTCGATTCTTCAGTGGCTACGATGCGCGCAAACAATGTAAAGTTTACACTGGATCCGTTCGAAACACCGGTTTGCCGGATGGCCATCATCACGGATCCGGACGGGAATTCGATCTGTATCCATAAAAGACACGCCCTTTAATCGTTCATTGCCGATGTCTATTTTAGTCGATAATAACACCAGACTCCTTGTCCAGGGTATCACCGGCAGCTCGGGCGCATTTCATGCCAGCGGCTGCATGGAATATGGAACCAAGGTCGTTGCGGGCGTAACCCCGGGAAAAGGCGGCCAGATGTTCGAGGGACAGGTTCCGATATTCGATACTGTCTACGAGGCGCGCCGGCAGACCGATTGCAATGCGACGATGATCTTTGTGCCTGCTCCTTTCGCTGCTGACGCGATCCTGGAGGCTGCGGATGCAGGCGTAGAATTAATTGTCTGCATCACGGAAGGGATTCCTGTGATGGACATGATGAAGGTGAAAAGCGTTCTGAATGGAAAAAATTCCCGCCTGATCGGCCCGAATTGTCCCGGGATCATTACGCCTGGTCAATGCAAGATCGGAATTATGCCCGGATACATTCACAAAGCTGGGAGCATTGGCGTCATCTCGCGCTCAGGCACTTTGACCTATGAGGCGGTTTGGCAATTGACTCAGCGCGGGTTTGGGCAATCGACCTGTATTGGCATCGGTGGTGATCCAATCAACGGAACGTCTCACCTGGATGCGGTTAAACTGTTCAGTGAAGATGTGGGTACCGAAGCTTTAATCCTGATTGGCGAAATTGGCGGGACAGCGGAGGAAGAGGCTGCAGTCTGGATAAAAGAGCATTACGATAAACCGGTTGCCGCTTTTATTGCCGGAGTTACGGCTCCTCCAGGGCGCCGCATGGGTCACGCCGGGGCTATTGTATCCGGTGGCAAAGGAACGGCTGCGGGCAAGATCGAAGCGTTGCGAGAAGCCGGTATTGCCGTTGCGGAAACTCCCGCGGGCATCGCAGAAACTCTGATAAAGAATCTGAAACATTAACGAACATTATGTCTGCTTTTTCAAAAGGATTGGAAGGAGTCGTAGCCACAGATACCCGACTTGGCGATGTCCGGGGGCAGGAAGGACGGCTGGTCTACTGCGGCTATGATATTCTCGAACTCGCCGGCAAAGCCTCCTTTGAAGAAGTCATTTATCTGCTTTGGCACAACAAACTACCGAATCGATCCGAGTTGGCTGAGCTTAAGAAACAGTTGGCCGCAGAACGTCAGTTGCCCGATCAAATTGTAGAGTTTCTGAAAACGACTCCCCAGACTGCTCTGCCGATCGACGTTCTGCGCACGGCTGTTTCGATGCTGGGCCTGCACGACCCGTCACTCGTCATCGATCAAAGCCTGGAAGCGACGCGACGCCGCGCAATCAGCATCACGGCCAAGGTAGGGGTCATCGTCGCTTATTTTCACCGGGCTCGAAATGGATTGGATTTGCCACCTGTTCGCAGCGATCTTAGCGAAGCTGCCCATTTTCTTTATTTACTGGATGCAAAACTCCCCTCCGAAAAGAAGACGCAGATACTCGATCTCGCTTTTGTGCTGCACGCCGAGCATGGCATGAACGCGTCCACATTCAGTGCCCGCGTGACGATATCCACGTTGACGGACATTTATTCAGCGATCACTGCGGCAATTGCTACTCTCAAAGGCCCGCTGCACGGCGGCGCCAACGAAGGCGTGATTCACATGCTCCGGGAAATCAATACTCCAGATCGGGTGGAGGCCTTTATAGAACAAGCGTTGGCGGAAAAGAAAAAGATTATGGGCATTGGACATCGGGTTTATCGGGTGCTCGATCCAAGAGCGCCGTTCCTCAAAGAGATGGCGGTTCTACTCGGTAGCGAGCTTGGTGAACCGAAATGGATCGAAATGTCCGAGCGGATCGCCGCGCTGATGAAAGAAAAGAAGGGCTTGCACGCGAATGTCGATTTTTACTCGGCTACGGTCTACTACTCACTGGGCATCCCGACGGACTTGTTCACCTGTATTTTCGCCATCTCGCGAACCGCCGGTTGGACGGCGCACGTACTGGAGCAACTGGCCGATAACAGATTGTATCGCCCACTGAGCGAATATGTAGGCGATCCCGCGGGCAAGAAGTTTGTTCCGATCGATCAGCGGTAACAGGCCGGAATTCACGCGGGGCAAAATTCAGAGCAACCGTTTCCGCATTTCAAAGTGAGGGATAATGTCAAAGAGGGTGTGCGACGGTTTCGAAACCTGGTAACCGCTATGTCGGTAGAACTCTACCGCATCTTCCCGTGCGTTCAGAGTGATTTCCAGAATCCCGGATTCAATCGCCTTGACCTCTAGTTCCTGCAGGATAGCTCTGGCAACACCGCGACTTCGGTGCGCCGGGTCGACCGCCATGTACCGGATTTGACCGCGATTTCCGACCACACGATGCAGTCGGCCGACCCCGATGATCTTTCCATCATCGTCCCAGGCCGCCAGGTGAACCGCTTCACCCTCGAATTCGTCTTTCTCAGAACCGGGCGGCTGGTTCCATGGTTCGCGCAAGATTTTCCAACGCAACGCATAGTAAGCCTCAAATTCGGATTCAGTGGCTGGAAAACGAATGACCATATTGAAAACGTTTTTGAAAATGTGTAAAGATAAAGCGTGTTCGACCTGATTTATGGCGAACAAGAGGGTATAAATATAGATTGGCTGGAAGTGGTCGTGGCAAATAGAAAACAATCGCTGCCGAAGTTAATCGCGGTTACCGCCGAGCAGGTGACAGAGATCAACCGCATTCATTTCAAATATTCGTATAATTTTGGTCCTCCGCCTAAGCCCGAGACCAAAGCCACCCTTGCAGAGTTCATCAGAGATCAAGAATCTGAATATCCCTACGCGGTACTGGACTTGATCGACAAATTGAAGCTGGATTCTTTTGGCGCAGAATCATTCGATCGTCATCTGGATAGAAATTTGCTGGCGACGCCTGGACACTTGAGCGCAGTTACGGTGGCGAAATTGATTCAATTTTGTTTGGTGATCCTGGAGAGCGAGGCGGAAATGGTGATATGTCAGCGAACCGGCAAAGGCGTGACAACTATGCCGGATGTTCGGGATATAGCCAACGCGATTGCGATCAAAGCGAATCGGTACAAGGATCACGATAAAATTCTCGCGTACGATCATGTTGCGCAGCTTCTAGCCGCTGTGAAACATCCGGTCGTTGGAAAAGGAGTCTATAACGCAGCGATCAATCGCTGGGGCTGGGAGCGTTTCGGAATGGACGAGCTCGATTCGCATTGTTTTGACCAGCCGTTTGGCTATAACCGATAATGCTTTCGGTATGCCGGCACTCCAGCATTCCATCGAAGAATGTTTTCAGGCCCATAAAGCCCGATTGGCGGCCGTTGCTGCAGCACCAGGAGTGGGTGGTTTGCACCCACATTTGAGCGCGATCAGCGCCACAGGCCTGACAAAGCAAATTCAGGCTCTCGTGAAGTCCCATTACGCGAGCGATTGTGCCGCAGGTACCACCGCGGAAGATCGTAAAGCCCCGGATCGTCAGAATAGAAACGTTTTATAACTTGCGTAATTAGCTGTGGACCGATAAAAGAAGTCCAACTGAAGTCGACTGCTGACGACAATAACCCGGGACGGGCGAAAGCACTGCCTTGAGGTTTGGCAAGGCCGAGACTGTCGCGGATAGACAATAAACGCTAGGACGAGGAGCAGATGGCATACGTAAATTGGGTTACCTATGAGGCGCAAGTAAAAGTGGTTTACTATGGGCCCGCATACGCTGGTAAGACAACCTCTCTGAGGTATCTGTCTTTGCGGCTTGAAACGGACGTTAAGGAATTGCCAACCACCGATGATCGATCGGTCTTTTTCGAATACACCCAGTCACGAAAACTCGCCGTCAATAATTTGGAAGTAAAATTTCTATATTGGACGTTGCCGGGTCAGCAAAAATATCGAAGAACTCGACACCTTGTCTTGGCCGCAACTGACGCCGTGGTATTTGTGGCAGACAGCCAGTATGAGGCGGCATCGAGGAATCTGGAGATGCTCCATGATCTCGAAGAGCTGCTCTCGGACCGCGGTATGTGCCTGGAGGGGAGGGGGAATCTGGCGCTTCAGGGAATCCCGATCGTGTTTTTCTATAACAAGAGGGATCTAACGGACATTATGCCCCTGCAGTATATGGACAGGCTATTTGGACTGCAATGCTGGCACGCGCCACGGATTTGCGGAGAGGCCACCACCGGGAAGAATGTTGTGCACGCCGCCAATGTCGCCGCTGCGCTTGCCTTAAAAAATCTGGAGGCAAAAATCTATGGACCGGAAAACCAGCACGCTCCCGTTGGAACGGACGAGTGATTTAGTTAACTTTAAAGAAATAGCTTAAATACTACGTAATAATATATCTAGTCAAATGGCCTTTTGGCAGGAAATGTTGATTACACCGGAGCTTTCTAAAATGGATTTCCAAAGCCTGTTTAAACGGAAACAAGAGGGTCCTGCACCTACCTTCGTATGCGATGACGCCGGCGACGCTTTAAAACAAAGGGATGTCATTATCCGAGAAGGCGAGTTGCTGGACGGTCATTCTCCGGCTCCCGTGGATTGGAGTAAGGTCGGCGGAGCGATCACTGTAAAAGCCGAAAAGATCCTGGGCCTCCTGGAAGGGCGAACCCGGATCAAGGCAGAAGTTCTCGAGGAGCTTCACCCTGGCAAATTTGCCAGACCGACCGATCCAGCGGCCGAATTTAACATTCCCCTTCACGTTGTGGTGATGCAGATCCAGGATATTTTGTGCAGCACATCTTTGGCGGACATAAAACTCGAAGGTTTAGAGACGCCTTTCGCGGAACTTGCTCGTGAGGATGAAGAGAGATTTAAGAAGGGTCAACGGGATCAGCCTCTCGGCCGGCAGGCTGTTGTTCCGAGATCATTGGACGAAAATGATAATGGGAGTAGAGAAGACACTGAGAGCCAATTAGCTCGTTCAGGGCATCCCGAACCCGCGATCGCACGATCGGGTTCTGCACCCGAATTCCACAATGCACCTTCAAGAATGGCCTCACCTGCGCCCGAAGGTCGACACGTGCAAAGCCGCAGCGCTCGTCGCGAAGGGTACGAGCGCCTGCAGGAACTGTATCTTACGGACGAACCGCTCGACGGAGCGAAAGTCGCAGATTGGGTCTTTCAACTTCCTCGAGTCACCGGTGCGGTGATCATGCTGTCAGATGGCGCGGTGCTCGGTGGAGAGTTAGGCGGGGGAATCGGTGAAAAACTAGTCAGTTTAGCGCCCAACTTTGTGAAACATGTCTCGGGTTTCACGGAAATTTTAGCCGATGGCCCGACGAGGTTCATCACATTTTTCGGCCATGCGTTACAAATCAGTCTGGTGATTTGCGGGGATGTCCTGATGCTGGTCGGGCACGAGGGTAAGAATCTACCTCCAGGCCTTCGCGAACGGCTCATTGCGACAGCGCAAGCTTTAGACATTCTTTATGGTCCTCAGTCGTGAGACTTGGTCGTAGTGGGGCGAAATGCGAGAGAGTTGTCAGCATGGGAATGCCGAAGATTAGTCGGTTGTCTGCACGATCTTTTGCGGGAAACAGATGCGGTCTGCGCTCTTCTGGTGAGGGATGATGCAGCGGTTCTGGCGAAGGTTGTAGCCGACGCCAATTTCGATGTCGATGCTCTAGGGACATTCTCATCAATGATTTTTGCCGCCTCTCGAATGCTTCTCCAGACGCTCGGAACTGACGGCGAGGTTTTGGGTCTGCTGGAGTTCGGAGCCAATCACCAGCTTCTTATCATGGGGATAACTTCAAGTGTGGCTCTAGTGGTATTTCCCAGAACGCTCTTAGCAAAGGGGCTCCTGGAGCGCCAGGCGCGAGCCATCGTACCGCGAATTGTGATTTGCTTGAATCCCTAATCGGCAATAGGTGTCGTCGATGCCAAACGGTCGAAACCCTACAATTGGCACGGTTCATGCTATGCACTGATTTATGTCGATCCAGAATATTGAACTAGATAGTGTCGAACCTGTCCTGTTTTGCAATCCGAATGCCCGAATCGAGGAACCCACACACCCATGCCAGTCCTTCTAGGCTCACCAGAACTGCGTAGGAATCCCGAAGCGGATCCTAAGGATATCCTTTTTGACGAAATCAGGCGCAGTAAACCTTCGCTTTCGGCGTTGGGGATTGGCTTCTCGGTGTCCCGCCTGACAGTCCGAATGAGGGGCGGAAGGCCAAAAAAGCCTCCCTATTTTGCCTGCTGCTACAATGTAGGGAATTTGGGAAACGTTAATATCGTGGCTTTTTTTTATCCGCTGATCGGAGATTGGGACTTGATGCAGAAGAAAAGCGACGAATACCGACAGCGCGTCCGCTCGGCGATCCGAGAGGAGATGATTCATGCTGTTCAGGTGATCACGGTTAAAAACAGATACGAAAGATCTTTGGAGCTGTTAAGCAGGTTTAGAGACGCCGAAACCTACTACGAATATCTCCTGGGCAAGATCATCGAGGAATTGGCTACGGACAAAGAGGGCCAGGAACTGGTGCTGACCGCCGCTAAACTTTATTACGAGGACTGGACCATTACCTCAATGGAGAGGCTCCGAGAAATGGACAAGAAGCTTCACGGCAGGGATGGCTATCTCATCAGTGAGCTTATTCGACAACTTGTTCAGATTCGAATTGGCGAACTCACCAGCGAAGAAGCGAAGGGCACCGCGTGGGATAAGAATCGTATTTTTTGCGTCGGAAGATTCGGAACGACCGAGAACCTCCTGAAATCCATGGCGGGAACACTGAGGCAGGCCGTGTCGAAACTGGTGAATTTGAGCCCAACGCTGGCCGAATCCTTAACCGAGATCGAAAGAACGATTCAGAAAATCCAGCAGGTTCAGGGGGAAACGTATCGGCGGGTCGGCGGGTCGGCGGGTCGGCGGGTGGGCGTTTGCAAAGAGTCATCGGCTTCGTGGAGACCTCCTGGTC
>DASXBV010000238.1:0-2070 GCA_036491515.1 Chthoniobacterales bacterium | reverse complement strand
TGCCGATATATACGGACGCGTCAGCACGAGAGGCTTACGCGAAAGGCAAGGCCGCCGCCTTAAAGGCGCTGCAACTAGATGACAAACTGGCAGAAGCCCACAACGCCCTCGCATTGGTGCTGTTCCTCTATCTCGATTTCGGAGGTTCAATTCCGGAATTTCAGCGCGCGATCGCGCTTAACCCCAACTACGCCACTGCCCATCACTGGTATGGATTTAATCCGCTCTCTACCCTTGGCCGGTTCGACGAGTCGATCGCAGAAGGTAAGAGAGCCGTCGAACTCGATCCGCTCTCACCAGTCATCAACTCGGACCTCGGATCCATTCTGATGGTAGCACGCCGCTACGATGAGGCGATCGCGCAACTGCGTAAAACTTTGGAAATGGATCCGACCTTTTCCCTCGCACACGGGGCTCTGGGAGAGGCACTTCAGTTCAAAGGCGACCTGCCGGGCGCAATTGCGGAATACACAAAAGCGCAAGAACTGGGCGCGGATCCAAGAAGCCGGGTGTTAATGGCAGCTGCCAAAGCGCAGTCAGGCGACAAAGATTCGGCCGTTCGAATGCTCGCTGAACTGGAGGAAGCCAGCCGTAACCGTGAAATTCCCGGTGCCCAGCGTGCGGTCCTTTACACCAGCCTGGGGAATCGCACCGAAGCGATCCGCTGCCTGGAGCAGAGTGTCGCTGATCACGACAGTCAGGATGTCGCTTGGATTAAGGTTTATCCAACATGGGATCCGCTCCGGGGAGATCCACGCTTCGAAGCGCTGGTGGAAAAGGTGGTTGGTCCTGGCAAGTAATAAGCGGATTTGACCCGCTCGTCGCCGCGACAGCCTGATCGCAGTGACCTGGAATGGAGTGAAGGATGCGACGGTTTCGTAGGCGCTTACTAACTTTAGGTTCCGAAAGCATCAGGCAGCAAAGAGATAAGCCACGGCAGGGTGTCGTGGCAAACACGCTGGGCTTATTTCGCAATGGGGCCGTTGGCTTCATCGAGTGGTTAGATGGCGCGTTACAAGTCTGGAATTGCCGCTTTACATGCTTGAGGGCTTACTGGGTGTACCCCTTTTGCATCCGGCACCCGCTGTTCGAGCTTCTGCTTTCAGCAATAACATCATTCTTGACGCGGCGGGAATATACCTCGCACCAAAACGGTATTGATAAGTGTAAGAGGAAGGAATTTTTAAAATGAAAAACTTTATCACAATGCTAAATCGAAGCACAATTCACCTTGCAGTCGTTGCGCTCTTGACGCTGCTGTTCGCAGGTTGCGCGGTCGTACCGAAAGCCGAAAACGTATCGATGGCCACCACGGCCGCAAACATGCGGGCGGACTTTCCGGATGACCTGCAACCCAATCCGAACGACTCACCGGGATTCACTCCTTGGGGGGGCGGAGCGGACGACTGAGACTGGCCGTTGGCTCATCGATTGGTTAGACGCTTGTGTCATCAACACGAATGAGGCAAAGAAATTCCATTCCCACGTCTTGCCGTCATCCGATGAGAAGGCCTGACCCCACAGCGGGCGTTCTTTGTTCCGCGCATCCCAGCGGTAGACCACGATGATCGGTTTGCCATTGAGCGTGTCTTTGCCAAAAAAATGGCCCACGCCATTTTGGTCGAACGAACCGACAACCGGAGGTTCGATCTTCCCCGTGTTGCTCGCAATCCAGTAGAGACTCCAAAGTCGTGTCTTCGGATCGAACAATCGCAGGGTGAGACCTTCGAAAAGTTTGCCTCCCATTCCAGGAAACTGCGTAGTCGAGTATGTATCCATGTCAGCCGCGCCGTTGAGAATCTTCGTATTCACATCCGAGGAATCGAACTCCGTCCAGTCACGGCAATTGGCCAGCCGCTTATCCAGGTGGCGGTTATGCATTTTCCATTTCCCGACCAAAAAATCGAAGTCGTTACGCGAGGAATTTGGCGAAGGATTGATCTTGAGTTCGCCCTGAGCGTCGAATTCCACTTTGGGAATCGGGATAGTTTCGTCTGCCGTCAGCTCTTTGTTTTGCGCCGGAGCAAAATGGGAAAACGCCAGGACGAGGCCGATGACCAGGCAATTTGT
>DASXBV010000237.1:0-4999 GCA_036491515.1 Chthoniobacterales bacterium | reverse complement strand
TTGCCGGGAGCGGTGGCGATCCTCATTGCTCTTTTTGCGATTCAGCCTCAGGGCACCGGTCGGATTGGCAAGGCCTTCGGCCCCATTATGTCCCTATGGTTTTTGGTCATTGCGGTCATGGGTATCGCCGGCATAGCCCGTCATCCAGCCGTGCTTGCGGCCTTAAGCCCTCTCTATGGGTTGCACTTCCTGCTCTCAAACGGCTTTGCGAGCTTTCTCATTCTGGGTGGCGTTTTTCTCTGTGTGACAGGAGCCGAAGCCCTTTACGCCGACATGGGCCATTTCGGCCCTCGCCCGATTCGATTGACCTGGTCGTTTATTGTTCTTCCGAGTCTGGTGCTGAACTATGCCGGCCAATCCGCTCTTGTGCTCGAAGGTACGCCGACTGCGGACAACATTTTCTACCGGCTGTGTCCCGAACCCTTGCTGATCCCTTTCGTCATCCTAGCTACAATCGCGACTATTATCGCTAGCCAGGCGATCATTACCGGAGCGTTCTCGATGACCCGGCAGGCTATCCAACTCGGCTGGCTGCCGCGCTTGAAGATCGTACAAACATCTGAACAGGGTTACGGTCAGATCTATGTCGGAGTTGTCAACTGGCTGCTGATGATAGTCACGGTTTTCCTAACCCTGTTTTTTGGCGAGTCCAACAATCTGGCTGCCGCTTACGGTATCGCTGTATCTGCAACGATGATATTGACAACCGGGCTACTGTTTATCGCGATGCGCGATGTCTGGGGCTGGAGCTTGTTCGCTAGCGTTGCAGTCGCGGGCGTATTCTTCTGCATCGATGCCGGTTTCTTCCTCGCGAATCTCGCCAAGGTGGCTCAGGGCGGTTATGTTCCGCTGCTTCTGGCCGCACTAGTCTATGGGGTGATGTTCATCTGGCACCACGGGTCTGTCATGGTTGCACAACGCCTCAGAGAGAAGAAGATCCCGGTCGAAGAGTTCATGCGTTCGATCAAATCGCAAAATATTCCGCGAGTTTCCGGCACCGGCGTTTTTCTCACTCGGACTGCGCACCTTGTCCCACCGGTCATGATCTGGCACGTAAAACTTAATCGGGCTCTGCCGGAACATCTGTTCGTGCTGAACGCGGTTGGAGAATCGGTGCCATGGATCAGCGATTCGGAGCGCCTCGTGGTCACCGAAGTACAGCCGAATTATTGGCGCGGGACAGCGCACTTCGGCTTCATGGAGAAGCCGGATATTCCGGCGGTGCTCAAACAGGCGTGCGCGCAAAACTGCTCCCTGAATCTCAGTAATGTTGTGTACTACGTCGGTCACGGCGCGATTGTCCCTAAGGACGATGCGAGAGGTTTGGCCAAATGGCAGCAAGCGCTCTATATCGCAATGGAGCGAAACTCCATACACGTCAGCGACTTCTTCCGCCTGCCGGACGACAACCTCGTCTTAATCGGTCGCAGGATCGCGATCTAGTCCACAAGGAACAGGAGGAAGCCAAAGCTGGGCGAGATACGCCAGCACAGGCCGCCGCATGCTGCCATTCTTCCGATTCAAAAACGCAATGTTGAAAGAGCAATTAGCGAGGAATATGCTCGCTGCTGCAGCCGCAGGACGATCAAGTAAACATGAACCATGAAGCCCCACGCTGACAAGACAGCGGACGATACCTGGCAAGACGATCATCTTCGGCTCGAATTGAAACGGCTCCAGAAGGAACTGGATGACTGCCGGAGGCAGCTCGCTCGAAAGGAGGGCATCCTTTTTCACGCAGCTGAAGCGATCTTTTTGATGGAGGCGGGCGGGCGCTTCGCGGAAGCAAACCCGGCGGCCTGTTCGTTGCTCGGCTATTCCCGGGAGGAACTTCTCACAATGGACCCCCGGGACCTCCTGCCAGATGTCTCGCGCGAAGAGATCCTTGCCACCCTCGATGCTGTGAAGAGCGGGGAGCGTATTACTTTGCAAACCGCCAGCCGCTGCAAGGACGGGCGGCGCAAGACCATAGAGATGCGTTTGGCGCGCTGCGATTCCGGCGGCGGCCTCTTCATCGTGACCTGCCGCGACGTCACTGATGCCCAAGAGGCCCAAGAGGAAGCGCGCGCCCACCTCTGGTTTCTTGAAAACATGGATAGGATCAATCGCGCGATCCAGGCGACGAATGACCTCGATGAGATGATGAGCGAGGTGCTCAAGGCGTGCCTTTCGATCTTCGATTGCGACCGGGCATGGCTTGTCTATCCTTGTGATCCCACGGCTGCATCGTGGCGGGCGGTGATGGAACATGTGCGACCCGGTTTTCCAGGAGCATTCGCGCTCGGCGTCGAGTTGCCGATGGATGCGGAGGCAAGCGCCGTCTTCGGGCGGGCCAGGGAGACTGCAGGCTCCGTGATCTTCGACACCGAGTCGGAGGATTGGATGCACACACAACTTGCGAAGCGGTTCAATATACGCTCCATCATTGCCCTGGCCGTTTACCCGAAGCTGGACAAGCCGTATCTATTCGGGCTCCATCAGTGCAGGTTCCCGCGTGCATGGACCTCGCGGGAGCAGCGATTTTTCCAGGAAATCGGCAGGCGGATTGAAGATGCGCTGAGCATGCTGCTCATGTTTCGGCGCCTTGAAAGAAGCGAGGCAAAATTGGAGGAGGCCCAACGGATAACCCACGTGGGCTACTGGGACCGCGACCTCGATTCAGATATTATTTCATGGTCGAATGAAACCTATCGAATCTTCGGAAGAGAACGGCAAGCAGGCGGATTTCACCTCTCCGAATTGGCGGAGCTGATACATCCGGAAGACCGGACGATTATGATCGAGGCGGTGGCTGAGGCGATCCGGGGCGGACAACCGTACAATGTGGAATACCGGGCTATCCGCCCGGACGGGGAGGTACGGATTGTCCATAGTCTGGGGGCCTTGGTACGGGACGAGTCGGGCCGGCCGCGGCGGATGTTCGGGACTGTCCAGGATATCACGGAGCAGAAACATGCGGAAATCGAGCTTCGGCAAAGGGAGGCGGATTTGCGTAAATTAAATGCCGAACTCGCGCACATGAGCCGCGCGACCACCATGGGCGAGCTTGCCGCATCGATCGCGCATGAGGTCAACCAGCCAATCGCCGGCGTGGTGCTCAACGGGAATACATGCCTACGGTGGCTCGACCGGATCAAGGAAGATTCCGTTGGGATTGAGGAGGCTCGCCAGTCGCTTCACCGGATCATTCGGGACGCCAACCGTGCCGGTGAAGTGATTGCTCGGGTTCGCGCGCTTTTCAAAAAAGGAGAACCGGCCAGGGAGCCACTAGATCTTAACCGGGCGATCCGGGAGGTAATCGCGCTCATGAAGAGCGAGATGGAGAGACGGAAGGTGACCCTGCGATTGGAACTGGCGGACAAAATTCCCCTTGTGATCGGAGATCGGGTGCAACTCCAGCAGGTGATGATGAATCTCATCCTTAATGCCATCGAGGCGATGAGCAGGGCCGAACACCCGAGGCGGGATTTGATTATCAAAACGGAGCCCAGCAGCGAAGGCGAAGTGCTTGCGACGGTGGCCGACTCCGGGCCCGGACTCGATGCCGGCAGCGTCGAGCAGATCTTCGCGGCCTTTCATACCACCAAGCCAGGCGGGCTCGGCATGGGCCTTTCCATATGTCGCTCGATCATCGCGAGTCATGGAGGCCGCATCTGGGCCGCTGCAACCGATGGGCCGGGAGCAACTTTCCATTTTGTCCTCTGTACGACTCCCTAGGCTTCTTCATTTCGCGAAAACATCGGTTGAGGGAGGCTCGAATTTCGTAAGATCGAAATTTTACTGGTAATAATCTGCGCGCCGAAGCTAACATCGATCCGACTGACCCGTCTGCGGATACATTTGACCCGGTCTAAGTTCCGTGCAGTTCACCGGTAGGAATTAAACCCAAATTCCGAAGTTTGGGAATCGTGCTCGTCCTCGTGCTCGTCGCATTGGCGTTCTGTGCCGGCAAAGACCCCCATTTGTCCTGCAATTTTTTTGTTCCGTTAGCCCGATTGTAAAAACATTCGGATTCTCGAGCACGAGGACGACGACGAGCACGAGCACGATTCCCAAACTTCGGAATTTGGGTTGAATGTATCCACCTTCAGGGCGGAAGCGGCCGATCAGCGTGTTGTGCGGCCCCCATCGCCATATCGCGCGAGGTGGCGTCGCAGGCAAAGCCTTTCTCTGTGACGCCGTGAGAAGGTTCACTCTGAGAGGCTTCGCAATGCGTCCGTCAGGTTTTTGTGCGTCACTATTTGAACTTGGGAGCCATAATGAAAGTAAGACAGAATATTGAGTCCGATATCTTTGTGGGGATCTGGAATCACTCTCACAATCAATCCCACCTGCTTTGCAGCAAAGAGGTCCATTATCGCGGCAATGTAGGAGGCACCGGTAGGGTCCATGGACTCCAATCCGGTTAAGTCAGTGAGTACTCGAAAGCCCGGTCTCATATCTGCGGTCAAGGCGCGGAGCTGTTCCGCGCACTCGCGCATTTCGTCAGCGCTAACATTTTCTGACCAACTGACTTTGATCAGGCGGTTGATGTCGTCAGCTTCAACGGAGAACATATGGCAGCACCCTGATGTAAGGCAAATCGATTTAATGAGCGGCGGCCGGTTTCCCTGGCGGGCTGAATTTCTTGATTACTAATGCCAAAACCAGCCCGGCACAGGCGGGAAGAATCAGACCGAAGAAACAATCGAAGTAGGAGAGTAGCGAAGCCTGCTGATTTAAAATACTGTAGAGTTGGCCCTCGGCTCGGTTTGCTGCCTCTATGGCCGTGTATCCTGTGTGAATGAATGCCTTAGTTACATGCTGCAACCAATCGCGATAGATCGAGCTGTCAGGATTCAAATGTTGCGCGAGAACGCTTTGATGAAACTGCGCACGTTGCGCCAACACGGCGTTTGCGAACGTGATGCCGAAACTGCCGCCTTCGTTGCGAAACAAATTTGTGAGGCTGCTAGCCTTATTATTCTTCTCAGGAGGAAGATAGGAATAGGCGACCTGG
>DASXBV010000236.1:0-22719 GCA_036491515.1 Chthoniobacterales bacterium | reverse complement strand
ACAGCGCGCGCAAGCAATGTTTTGCCCGTGCCTGGCGGTCCGACCAGCAGTACACCCTTGGGTACGCGGGCACCAACCTCTTCATACTCTTTTGGGTTCTTGAGGAAATGCACCACCTCCTGCAGCTCAAATTTTGCTTCGTCGCAACCGGCCACGTCATCGAAAGTGACGCCCGTGTCGCGGTCCGCAACGAGGCGGGCCCGGCTTTTTCCGATGCTCAGAAGCGATTGGCCAGCGCCGCCGATCCGGCGTGCGAGCAAGTTCCACAGGAGGATCATAAGCGCGATTGGCAAGACCCAAGAGAGCAAGAACTGCGAAATAAAGCCAGGCCGTGCCGCTCCGTACTGAACGCCGGCAGCCTGGAGTTCATTCACCAACCCTGGATCCTCGATGCGCTCGGTCCGAAAGAAAAAGGGCTTGGTTTCAGCAGCCGGCTGCTGCGTGGCCTCGGGTGACGCCGTCGGGGAAGCATGCTCGGCGGGCGCATTTTTCGGCAGGTGGTCCGCTCTTGGAACAATGCGTCCGTCGATTTCGTCCTGCTTGACGAGCGCCTCCGTAACCTCGTGTTGAGCCAGATAGGTCTTAAACTGGCTGTAAGGAATGGTGCGAAACTGCACCTGGTTGGCCAGCTCCTGCCAACCCCAGAGGACCAGCAAGGTCAGCAGAAAATACCAGATCCAAAAGCGCCATTGTGGCTCAAGTTTGTCGACCTTGGCCGGTCTCTTGATTGGCAGGCTGATGCGAGGTTCTCGTTTCATGATCTGATCTCGTTTGCCGGCCGTCAACAGCGTCCGGTTGTGGACAAGACTTACCGGTAGGTCAATACCGATCATGCCCAGGCTGGTCACCGATAACGGCTTCGATCTTTGAACGTTGCAGCGAAAAAGCGGTTTGCAATCTGAGAAAACGGCGAATGACCAATTCAAGAATTCAGGAGTCAGGAGTTGCAGAATGGGGCGGCGGCTTGTGGACGGTGATCAATCGGCGTCATGTGATGAAGATTTACGGTAGGGCGAGGCTCCGGGTAGGGCGAGGCTCCGTCCGAGCCGACGACGACCCGCCAACCCCGGCTCGGGCGGAGCCTCGCCCTCCTATGGCCTCCTGGGCTTCTTCGCTAGGCCGTCTGAAAGAGGCCCCGCTCTCTGATGATTGCGGCAACCTTCTCGGGAACCATGATCTCCCAGCCGGCCTCGCCATGCTGGATTTTAGCCAGCACATCCCGGGAAAAAATGTCCATAACCGACGGGTCGCTCCCGACGATCGGTACGAGATAACCGCTTTCGAGCAGATGAGCATAAAGATTGCGCAGGTGAAGTTCGACCTGGAGGTTTATGGCATTGATCCAGACATCCACAGCAAGAGGGTGCTCGGATTTACCTAAGGCAGTCGTCGGAGACTCCGAGGGGTTCTGCATGCAATACCGGTCATAGGCGTTTATTCGCATCGGATAGATGTAGAGCTTGACCAAATTCCTGAACAAGCGCCCAAACGACTCCAAAATGCCGCCATCGAGGTTCTCGTAATATCTCTCGTTGAAGACCTCCAGCAGGTTATTTATGCCCATTACGACTCCCACCATGTGTTTTGTATAGCGCCGGAAATAACCGATCAGCCTGTAAAACTCCAGATAGTTGGAAACAAACACGTTGTTGCCAATCGCTGCGAGAGTGTCAATGCGCGCCAAAAAATCCTGGTAATCGATGTTCCCGGTGGCGAGCAGATTATGCATGGTGATTTCCATGAGCACGACGACGTCTACATTGTGCAGAACCGGTTCACCAACGAACTGAGCCAGAGCGCATTGCATCATGTCGAGGTTGACGAGCGTCACCGGGCGGAAACTTCCGCGCTCAACGATAACTGCCTTTTTATAAAGTATCTCCGAAGGCTGTAGTACTTCGCCTTTGGGGCTGAACATAACGGCGTTGGTGAGCTGGTATTCGACCAGCTTCAGACTCATTATTCGGTTGTCCACATCGGCGAAGAGCGGGCCGGCGAAATTAATCATGTCGACCTCGATACGGTCCGAAGTCAAATTGTCCGCAAGCGAGCGAATAAATCTGTCCTGATCGTTAATATAATGGAAAGCGCCAAATACTAAATTAACGCCGATAATGCCCAGAGCCTGCTGCTGCAGGACGTTCTCCTTGTCCGACATTCTGACGTGCAGGATGATGTCGCTTGGCGGTGTTTTGGGTGCAGCCTGGAACCGCATCCCCATCCAGCCGTGACATTCATTCGTCCCTTTGAAGCTCTTGGCTGCCACCGTGTCGGCAAATACGAAAAACGCCGACCGGTCGCCCCGAATGGAGTCCAGGCGTTGAATGAGGAGATCGTACTCACGATTAAGCATGAGTTCCAATCGCTCTCTTGAAACGTAGCGAGCACTCTTTCCGTAGAACGCGTCGCTGAATTTCATGTCATAGGCCGAAATCGATTTTGCAACGGTATCGTCCGCGGCCCCGGCCTGGAAAAAGTAGCGAGCCACCTCCTGACCAGCGCCTATTTCAGCGAATGTGCCATACTTGGCCTCATCAAGATTGATGGTGAGGGCCTTACGATTTGTGGTTAAGAGTTCCGAAGATTCCATGCCTTCCCTGAGTTCGTGTATAATCCGCAACGCGGCGGAGCCACAATCAAAATCGTTCTCGTTAATTTGTCCATCGCCGATTGGCTTCCCCGTGAAGTTACCGATTGATTTCTGAGTGTTTTGACGAATTCATTTGTTCATGGCTTTACAGCGGCTGTGCAACAAATCGGAGGTTGCTTGTGGTAGTGTGAAGCGGATCGACGACCTCGATATAGCGTTGTGCAACCTCGACGGCACGTTTTTCGCAATCAAAGATGTCTGCACTCACGACCAAGCGCCATTGTCCGAAGGCGAACTCAACGGCGACACGATCGTCTGTCCCTGGCATGGCGCTTGTTTTTCGGTAAGAACCGGCGAAGCGCTCTCATTGCCGGCAATCGAACCCGTCGAAACTTTCCCCGTGATACTACAAGGCGACGAGGTTTACGTGGATATCTAGCAGGTGAAGAAATCAGGAGCGGTAACGAGGCTCCGGGTAGGGCGAGGCTCCGGGTAGGGCGAGGCTCCGTCCGAGCCGGGATTAGCGCCTCGTCCTCGGCTCGAGCGGAGCCTCTACCGGAGATTGAAAAGCCCGAAAGCGGGACTGCGAATCCCAGAAACGAAACAGGATTTAACGACTTTCTTCGCGAGTTCGTAAGGCACTTCCTCGACAGAAGCCGTCTGAAAACAGCTGGCATGGCCGATGCTGAAGCATTCCGGCACCGGACAATTCGATTTCTTCAAAGTCAGAGCACTACTGTCCAGGAACCATCGACAAAGGATGATGAATGAAACCACGTCGGTCGAAGGAGTCAGGAGAAAGTAAAACGCTACTTCGCTCACATCTCTGTGAATCCGCTGACAGGGTCAACAGAGACAGCGCACAGCATGAGATCGGTATGGGTATCCTGTGGCTTGTGCTCGGAACCGCCTGTGCGGGGCTAGCCTGGATCTTGCTCTACATTTTGCTGAAATGAGCCAGAACAAACGCGGGGGTGGGAGTGAATGAGCGCCAAGGCGTATTGCCTGACATTCAAACCTATGCTCGTTCTACGCTCTGCGTCGAGTCGGAGGGAGATGGGAGAAATAGGTTTCTGCATTCTGCGCCCAGCCATTTCCGGATACCCACAAGCATAAATTTCAAAGACCCTGCATCCGGACTGAATCCAGGCAGGAACAGGCGCGAATCCAGATTCGCCAGTCCAAACGTGCCCGCTGCAATTTTTCTTTTCGCGATCGCGGCCAGGCGTCGATTATAAAAACGCATTAAACGACCGAAGGCCTGTCCGATTGGCCCTGCGTACGGAAGCGCTGAATAGCGGCGAGGGTGGTTGCCATAGGCTTGTCTGACGGGGCCGATGAAATAGGCGCCGATATCCAGATAAAAAGCGACTGTCATCAGTTCCAAGTCTCCGAGGTAGTAGTATTTGTCTTTGTAGACGCCTTCAAACCAAGTGTGGAACTGTTTATCATACAATTCGTTGTGCCTTGTGCGCGCCTTCGACACATCTTTACCGGCCAGCGCATCCGCGAGAATCTCAAAAATACCGTAACAGGTGTACGAAACAAAATCGAAGCCCTGGCTATACAACGGATCAAGAAATCCTGCCGCATCGCCCACCAATGCCCATCCATCACCAATTGACTGTTGACTGTAGAACGCAAGGTTAGAATAGGCGTGAACATCCTTCTCGATATACCGGGCGTAGCAAAGCACCTTTTTTCCCAGCGGATGGGTCATTAGATGGCTCTTCAACCGATCGCCAAGGTTCGGTCCGGCAGGAAATTGGAAAATGCGGCTGTCATAAACCAATCCGACGCTGCAATCGCCGCCCTTCAATGGAATAAGCCAGCCCCACCAGCCGCGACCCATCAGATGGTTAGTCGCCCACTGCCGCATGGCCCAACACGGTTCCGTAAAATCCGGAGCGCTTTCCCAGACATCGGCGCCGTCAAGATCAGAAGTGTTTCGAAAACGCGCCCAGACGGAATGAATTGGATGGGCGTCCAATACTCGATACAGTTTGAGCTTCCTGGCGATGAGAGCAGCCCGCCCGCTTGCATCGATAACCCACCGCGCAGTCAGGTTGCGAACCTCTTCCCCGAGTCGAATATTGAGCACGTTGCTGCCTTCACCTCCCAACTCCAGATCCTGCACTTTGGCTGGGCGCCAGAGTTCGCATCCTGCTTTGACAGCTTTCTCGAGGATCACTTCGTCAAGTTTTGCGCGGTCGAGTTGAAATGCCGGGAGGCGAGTCTGATGTTTCGGTCCAATTTCGGCGCAGCGTGTATAGCTGTCACTGCTATTTCGGTAAAACCACATTCTGAGTCCTGATTTCGTGATCTGCTCATTTCCCAGATGGTTACCAATATTCAAAACTCGCATGAGGAAACAGGCACCGACTTCACTCGTTGATTCCCCGACCTTGCGATCAAACTCTTCTGCCTTTTCGATGATCACTATGCGCAAAGATGGATCTTTACGCTTGAGCAAGAACGCTGTTGAAGCACCAGATATCGCGCCCCCAATAACCGCGACGTCATACGAGCATTCCATGAAAAGGCAGCATTCAGTTTTGCTGCCTATTAATCAAGGGATTTTCGAGGACCCGAAAGCCCGCCAGCGCGTTGTCAAAACAGTTCGCCCTGGGGTTGCGGTGCCCGCTTCGCTTCTTCCTCCACTTCCGCCAGCAGCCTTCTGAACTCACACTTTTTCAATCCCTCGAGATACGCTGGATAGTCAGGACGAATCTTAAGTTCCGTTAACCCTACAGGAATTTCATGATCAGTTTCCAGCCGTACCATTCGGCGGTTCTGACGGATCCTTTCCCGGCTCGCAGCCAATTTTTCTCTCAGCTTTAAGTTTGGGATGCGGTCGAGGTTCTCCAGCAATCGCTCGACAGTTCCGAATTCGGTAATCAAGTTTGCGGCGGTCTTTTGTCCAATTCCCTCAATTCCAGGTATATTGTCCACACTGTCGCCGGTAAGGGCCAGAACTTCGCCGATACATTCCGGCGGAACACCCCATTTATTAGACACATCCGAAACCCCGAGGAGCGCGTGGGAATCTTTTGGATTTTTGAGGTCGGCCTTATTCGTTGAATAAACTTTGACCGAATCATTCACAAGCTGGAAAAGGTCTTTATCATTTGTGGCCAGCACCGTTTGAACCTGTTTGGCTCCCGCCGCGATCGTATAGCAAGCCATCAAGTCATCTGCCTCAGTGTCCGGCTTGGCGATTGCGGTAAATCCCATTGGCGCACAAAATCCGCGAATAAAATCCAATTGCGAGATCATCTTCTCCGGCATCGCCTCGCGCTGCTGCTTATATGCAGGCTGCAATGCCAAGCGTTTAGCCGGGAGCCCCTCATCCCAAAAGATTGCGGCCAGGTCGGGCTGAATATCCTTAAGCATTTTTCGAATGGTATTGACAAATCCATAGATCGCGTTGGTCGGTTCGCCGCGCGAATTTGTCAGCGATGGAATCGCGTGATAAGAACGATAGACATAGTAGTGGCCGTCGATGAGAAGGAGTCGCACAAAGAACCAGTAAGCAGGAAATTCAAGAATTCAAGGAGCCCAGTTTCAAATTCGGATCGGCGTCCTCGCTCAGGTCCGATCGATATCCCCGCAGGTAGCGTTCAAGGGCTGCGTATGCAATCATCGCGGCGTTATCGGTGCTGAAAGCTGGGTCAGCGAGCTTCAGATCGAGTCCGGCGGCGGCGGCTGCGGCTGCCATTTTCAAACGGAGCCGCGAATTGGCGCTCACGCCGCCGCTGACGGTGATTAAATTCATTCCAGCGGCATTGGCTGCACGAACCGCTTTTCGCACCAGCACATCGACAACGGCCTCCTGAAATGAAGCACAAAGATCCGCTTGAAAATCACCGTCGAGCTTCGGCAAGAGATAGCGAACAGCGGTTTTTAATCCACTGAAGCTGAAATTGAGCTCCCCACTGGCCAACATGCTTCGAGGAAGGTTGAACCGCTGCGGATCTCCGCGTTTTGCCAGACGATCGATCTCCGGGCCTCCAGGATAGGGTAACCCGACCAGCTTGGCTACCTTGTCGAAGGCTTCACCAGCGGCATCGTCAAGCGTGCGCCCGAGTACGCGATAAGAGCCCACCTCAGTCATATGAATCAATAGGGTGTGTCCGCCGCTAACGATCAGGCCTACGGACGGGACCGGTCCGGCCGGCTCTCCGAGAAAGGGTGACAGCAGATGGCCTTCCAAATGGTTGATTCCAAGAAACGGCCGTCCCAAACCGATCGCCAGACCCTTGGCAGCGCTATAGCCGACCAGTAGCGAACTCAGAAGCCCCGGACCGCGCGTTGCTGCGACGCAATCAATTTCGGACAAAGAGCAGCCCGCACGTTCGGCGGCCAACTCGATGAGCGGGCCGATTCTGGGCAAATGATTTCGAGACGCCACCTCGGGAACGACACCGCCATATTTTTTGTGCAGATCGATCTGGCTCGAAATCTCGGAGACCAAAAGTTCTCTCCGGCCTCTAAGAATCGCAACGGCCGTCTCGTCGCAGGATGTTTCGGCGGCTAATACCAAAAACCGGCTCACTGCTCAGTAGCCTTGGGAAGTTTTTCATTCTGATGATAGATTATAACTCCCTTGAGAGCATCGATAGCGCGATCCAGTTGGGGATCTTTCTGTTCGTTGACAATTTTCTGTTCGTCTGGAGAGAGGGGTCCATCGCGACGTCTCAAAAGCAGCGCACGTTCCTGATCTTGTGAAAGCGACGCTTTGATGTTGGGGGTTATGCCTTTTTCGTGGATGACCTGTTTACTCGGCGTGTAGTATTTTGCCGTAGTCAACCGCAGTGCCGACCCGTCAGGCAACTCGATAACGCTCTGCACCGATCCTTTCCCGAAAGTCGTTTCGCCCACGAGGATTGCCCGGTTGAGGTCTTTGAGCGCGCCCGCCACAATCTCCGATCCGCTCGCGCTCCCGCTGTTGACCAGCAGGACCATCGGAAAGTTAGGGCGCTGCTTATCGTTTTTGGCGGTTTCATACTCGCGCCGTTGGGAGGCGTCCCGTCCCTCGGTGTAAACAACCATCGTCTTGGGAGGAAGGAAGAGTCCGCAGACATCGACTGCGCTCGTCAGTAGTCCGCCGGGATTGTAGCGCAGATCAACGATCAGGGCCTGCATTCCCTTTCCCTGCAGCTCATTCATTTTCTGGCTTAACTCCTGAGCGGTCGGCTCGTTGAACTGGGTAATTCGTAAGTAACCGATTTTAAAGTTCCCGGTCATCGATTGATCAAGGATCTTTACGTCTTTCACGCTCGCAACCTTGATGATTTCACGTTGCAAAATGTAGTCCTTCGTCTCTTTGTTCGAAGGTCGGTAAATCGTCAGCGTAACTTTCTGACCAGGATTTCCGCGCAAAAGATCGATTGCATCCTGGAGACTCATCTTCTCCGTCGTGGTACCGTTAATTCGCAGGATTTGATCGCCCGGCAAAATCCCGGCACGAAAACCGGGAGTATCTTCCATTGGAGAAACGACGGTGATTACGCCTTCTTTCGTCGACACGACAATGCCGAGTCCGCCAAACTCGCTCCGGGTTTCGTCCTGCATGTCCCGGAAGTCAGTCGGCTGCATGAATTGGCTGTGGGGATCCAGGCTGCCGAGCATTCCCCGCAAAGCCGAGTAGGTCAGATCTTTGTATCCAATCTTATTCGGGTCGACATAGTCTTGACGAATCAACTGGAGCGCGCGGGTGAAAACGGTCAAGTTTTCGTATCCCGGATCGTCAGAGTCGGCAGCGGCACTCAAGGTTAGCACCCTCAACCCCACTGCCAGGTTAAAGATCAGCAACAGGCACAAGAAGGCGTACAGAATTTTGCGCTTCATCGAAGCAGAACCTTAGCACACGTTTTCTTTGGCGCTAGCTCCGGTAGGGCGAGCCTTCAGCAAGGCAGAAGTAAGAAGGCAGAATGCAGAAGGCGTCTCGCCTGTGCGGAGCCGCTAAGAGCGCGTCCTTTGCGGTCAAATGAACCTTTTCCCAAAGCTCCCTTACTTCTGCATTCTGCCTTCTTACTTCTGCCTTCGCCCGGAGCCTCACGCAGCGTCCTTGTCCTGCTTCCTTCGTATCAGCGGAGCCCGTTTGCCTTCGACGACCGCGCGGTTAATAACTACGTCGGCGATATCTTCCCGGCTCGGCACTTCATACATGACGTCGAGCATGATCTTCTCGAACATCGAACGCAGAGCGCGCGCCCCGGTACCTTTCGTAACAGCTTGCTCCGCCAACGCTCGCAGCGCATCCCGCGTGACGACCAGATTAACCCCCTCCATGGCCAACAGTTTTGTGTACTGTTTTACCATCGCATTCCGCGTTTCGGTCAGAATCAACATCAACTCGTCTTCAGTCAATGCATCGAGCGCTGTCACAATCGGAAGACGACCTATAAATTCGGGAATCATTCCGAAAGAAAGCAGATCCTCCGGCTCTGTATTTCTCAGAGTCTCGTCTGGTTGATTTTCCGTTGCCCGGGTCTGTCTCGAATGGAACCCTAGGATTTTGTTGCCCAGGCGCCGGCTAATTATCTTTTCGAGTCCGACGAATGCGCCGCCGCAGACAAAGAGAATTTTTTCTGTGTTGACCTGGATATATTCCTGGTGCGGATGTTTGCGCCCCCCTTGCGGCGGAACGTTACAGCTACTGCCTTCCAGAATCTTTAGAAGCGCCTGTTGGACACCTTCTCCGGAGACATCTCGAGTGATGCTGACATTATCCGTCTTTCGCCCGATTTTGTCGATCTCGTCGATGTACACTATGCCAATCTCGGCACGTTTAACGTCGTAATCGGCATTCTGCAACAGGCGCAGAATGATGTTTTCGACATCCTCACCGACGTATCCAGCTTCAGTCAAAGTTGTCGCATCGGCAATACAAAACGGCACATCGAGAATACGCGCGAGTGTGCGAGCCAGCAGGGTCTTTCCCGAACCCGTCGGACCGATCAGAAGTATGTTGCTCTTCTCGATCTCTACGTCAGCGTACGGATCCAAAGAGAGGTCCTTGCTCCCGTTGGACTGCAGGATCCTCTTATAGTGATTGTGAACCGCAACCGAGAGCACCTTTTTCGCCGAATCCTGGCCCACCACATACTGATCCAGTTGTCGGCGGATTTCAGCCGGCTTGGGCACCCGCAGACTGGTCGTCTGGCGCCTCGCATCTTCGTTGAGCTCTTTATCTAGGATGCCTTTGCAGACGTTTATGCAATTGTCGCAAATGTAGACGCCCGGACCTGCAATGAGCTTGCGCACCTCCGCATGGCTCTTGCCGCAGAAAGAGCACATTGTCAGGTTAGATGCGCGCGCCATATTATCCTTTTTATCCTTTCAACCGTCCAAACCTTAAAATCGTCCAGTTAGATAAACACTTAAGCTGGTAGTGCGTTGTCGGCATTGATCGGCAAAGCTTCCGAAGCGACGTCCTTTCTGGATTTTACGACTTCGTCGACAAGCCCGTATTCCTTGGCCTGCTGCGCGGTAATCCAATAGTCGCGATCCGAGTCTGCCTGAATCTGCTCCTCGGTTTTCCCGGTGTGATGGGCGACAATGCCGATGAGGCGTTTTTTGAGTCTAAACATATACTCAACAGTGCGCTCAACGTCACTGGCTGGCCCTTGCGCTCCGCCGGAGACTTGATGGAGCATGACGTCGGAATTCGGCAATGCGTACCGCTTGCCTTTGGTGCCGGCGGTTAGCAACACCGCTGCCATGCTTGCCGCAATGCCGACGCAATAGGTGGCCACGTCACAAGTAACGAATTGCATGGTATCATAAATCGCCAACCCGGCTGTCACCGAACCACCAGGCGAATTAATGTAAAGATTGATCTCGCGCTTCGGATCCTCCATTTGGAGAAACAGCATCTGAGCGACCACCAAATTGGCTACATGATCGTCAATCGCGGTTCCGATGAAAATGATTCGATCCTTCAGCAGCCGGCTGTAAATGTCATAACTCCGCTCGCCTCTCCCGGTTTGCTCAATCACCATGGGAACGAGCAGAGAAGTCGGCGAAGTATAAATGTTGTTAGGCATGTTCTTGGAGCCCCTGAATCAGCTGTTCACAACCTCTTCGGGCTTGATTTCGACGTTAGCATTCGAGGTTAGGAAATCAAGGACCTTACCCATCAGCACCTCCTCACGCACCTGCCCAATCGCTCGTTTTTCTTCAAGTTCCGACATCATTTTGTCGAATGTCATTCGGTATTGATTCGCCAGCGTCTTTACTCGCTCCTTAAGGTCTTGATTAGTCACCTCCATCCCCTCTTTTTCCGCGATTTTTGCCAGAATGAAGTTCGCCTTCAGGCGCTCCTTGGCGTTGCGCGAGGCGGCGCTAACGATGTTCTTCTGATTCTCTCTCAGAGTGTCTTCGCTGATTCCGCGCATCTGATTCTGCTGCACGATTTCGGACATGATTCGCCGCGTCTCGTCTTTAACGAAACTCTGCGGCAATTCGCATTCGACGCGAGAAACCAGGTAATCGATGATTTGATTCTGCGTAGCTGTCCGTGAGCGGCGCACCTTTTCGGCAGTCATTTGTTCTTTCAAGACGGCCCTGAATTTCTCGAGCGTCAAACCGTCCGCGATCTGGCCCGCGAACTCGTCGGTAAGCTCAGGAAGTTGCATGCTCTTGATTCCCCTGAGCTTCACATTGAAATGCAAGGACCTGGTTGCCAACTCGGGCATCGGATGATCTTCTGGAATCGTAAGATCGAACTCCCGCGTTTCTTCGTTTCGCATCCCAACCAACCGAGCGCTAAAACCTTTCAGGAAGCTGTTGTCATCCAATCTGAGCCAGAAGTCTTTGCCGCCGGCAAGCATCTTGGGCGCCTTCGGTTCAACCTCCAGCAAAGCCTGACCATTCAACGTCGTGGCGTAATCGATTACCGCAAAATCACCCATCTCAAGAGTTCGCCCTTCGACATCGGAAAATGTGGCATGGCGCTCTCGAAGATTCTCGATCCCGGCATCGAGCTCCTGATCGGTAATTTCAATCGGGGGAACTTTCACGGCGATACCCTTGTAGTCCGGAAGCTCGAACTCGGGCGAAGTGATCAAGGTGGCTGTGAACCGCATGCTCTTTTCAGGAGTGAACTCGACGTCGTTCACTTCGGAGATCGACAACACCTTCAAGCCTTTTTCACGGATTGCCTCGCGGGTAGTCTCGGCCACGAGCTTTTTCGTCAGCTCCTCCTGAATCTCTTTGTGAAATTTAGCTTCGACTACTTTTGGGGGGGCTCTGCCCGGCCGAAAACCCGGAATCCGCGCGGCCCGGCGGAATCCGTTCACGACTTCATTCCACTCCTTCGTCACACGGTCCGGCGGCAACTCGATGCGCAAAGATGCAATACAATTTGGCAGATTTTCAACTTCGACGTTCATGGAAAACGGCTTTGGGTTTTGAGTCTTGGGTTTTGCGTGGCCGATCACCAGCCATAGTCCGACCCAAGCGTCAACTTCCGTATCCCACTCAAAACCCAAAACTCAAAGCTCAAAACTCAGTACCCAATATCTCCGATCCAACGTTCTACTTTGTAGCCTTCGACAGGGCCGACTATACCAAGGCCCATCCGCTGCGGAGCAAAACAGAGATTCGCAACCTCCTGGATCTGCTCGGGAGTCACCTCTTTAAATTTGGCCTGCACTTCATCCGGGTCGACGACCTTGTCGTAGGCAAGCAATGACTCTCCCATCCACATAATCTGATTGGTGGTGCTCTCGAGTCCCAACTCGTTCTGTCCAATGGTGTACGCCTGCGCTTGCCGAAGTTCTTTCTTGCTGGGTGGCTTGCTCCGGAGCTTGTCCAATTCGCGATGAATTGCGCGCAAGGCGCTCCGCAGCTTACCAGGCTCGAGCCCGACACAGATGCTGACAAGGCCCGAATCCTCCAGGACCAATGTGCCGCTGTGGACCGAGTAACAATAGGCGTACCGCTCTCTGAGTTGCTGAAATAGTCGGGAACTCATGTTTTCGCCAAGAATCACGCTCAGCAGCTTCATGGCGTACCGGCGATTATCCGTTCGACTCATTGCGTGATAGCCTAACGCCAGATGGGTCTGTTCCGTTTCGTCCTTTGCAACGAGCACGCGCTGATCGCGTCTCACTTCGTTCCATCGCTGGAAAACAGGCCGCTGGCCGCGCGGCAGCTTTTTTAATTTGGCGCGGAACAACCTGAGGGCTTCCCCATGGGAACAACGACCGGCAACCGTTACCACAGTACTGAGCCCGTTGTAATTCTCCCCGATGAACTTCAGCAAGTCATCTCGCTGAATCTTGCAAATCGACTCTACAGATCCGGTCAACGGGCGACCAAGGGCATGCCGCGGCCACATCGCCTCCGTGAGCAGTTCCTGCGAAAACTGGCCAGGCTGATCCTTATACATCAGGATCTCTTCCCGGATTACATCCCTCTCTCGTTCGATTTCCTGCTCGGCAAAAACAGAGTTGACGTACATGTCAGAGAGCACATTTGCCAAGGTCGGCAGATGCTCAGATGCCGCTTTGGCGTAGATGCAGGTATGATCTTCTGTAGTAAAGGCGTTAATGAAACCTCCGAGCCCTTCCACTTCTTCGGTAATATCCCTTGAAGAACGTTTCTCTGTACCCTTGAAAAGTAGATGCTCTAGAAAGTGAGATATTCCACACAGCTCCTCCGGCTCATGTCGGCCGCCGACCGCGACCCATATGCCGACACTGACACTCTTCATTTCTGGCATTTCGCGCGTGGCGATCCTGACTCCGTTTTCCAAAATCGTTGTACGGTACTGCATGCTTCGTTCAGGCCATGTAGACAAGAATCGGGTCAAACCGCCCACCCGGCCCAAAAAATTATAATTTAACTTCCCTTAAATTGATCATTTTTTCCGCTAAATCCAGATCTGTCGGAAAGGTTATTTTAATATTCCAATCGGGATTCTGCAGCAAACGGACAGGATATCCGGCCTCTTGCAGAGCTGAAACCTCATCGGTGACAGTGCGCCCCGCGTCAAGAACTCGTTTGTAAGCGTCGACCAACCAGTCGAATCGAAAGACCTGCGGCGTTTGCATTCCCCAGAGCCCGGTACGATCAACGCCGCCAGTTACAATTTGGCTCGGATCGGCTCGTTTTAACGTCTCCACGATCGGAGCGGCGAGGGAAACCGCCCCGCATTCTCTGGCCAGCTTAAAGGCACGGCCGATGAGGTCCGGAGAAACGAGTGGCCTCGCCGCATCGTGAACTGCAACGATTTCGCAAGCTTCAGAGAGGTGCAAAATGCCATTCCAGACAGAGAGATGACGTTCCGGCCCACCATCCACCAGACGCTTGACCTTGGTAAGTCTGAACGCGTTAATAAGCTCTGCAAACTCGGTGCGCCGGTCGGAGCTGACTACGAGAATCACTTCGTCGACCATATCACACTGTTGAAACGGGTCGATCGCGTGAACAACGACCGGCTTGTCGCCAAGCAAACTCAACAATTTATCAAAGCCCATACGCTGGCTCCTTCCAGCCGCTACAATGATGGCGGAATTCATACGGGAGGGACACTAGGGCAGCGCCTTCTGGACTGCCTGACTGAGGGTTCTTCCGTCCACCCTCCCTGCCGCCTTTTCAGTTGCGACCTTCATCACGGCACCCATCTGCTCTTTCGAAGTCGCTCCGACCTGCGCAACAGCGGCTTTCACGAGCTGCTCAAGCTCATCCTCTGCGAGAGGCTTTGGTAGATACTCCGTCAAAAATCCAATTTCCTTGCGTTCTTTAGCAGCGAGCTCCGGCCGTCCACCTTTCTCAAATCCGTCGATGGAGTCATGGCGCTGTTTGACCTGCTTTCTGATGATGGCGACGGCGTCCGGATCAGACAACTTCCCTCCCGCTCCATGTTTTTCGATCACCGCGTTCATTAATGCTGACTTTACCATCCGTAACACCGACAATCTTTCTACTTCCTTAGATCGCATGGCCTCTCTAAGGTCAGCATCGATCTTTTCCTGGATAGTCATAGACCGAGTTTAGGCGGGTAACCGAGATCCTGCAAATACATCGCCCTGGACCTCCGCAACCAATTGAGAGAGGATTTTTTCTGGCAATAATGCGGGTGAAGGTCGAAAATCCGGGACTTATGCGTCCGGTAGCTCTGTTCGCGCCGCTGTTTCTGGTGCTTGGTTTGCTCGGTGAGGCCCATGGGGACGTTGATTTGCCCTATTCGAGGGTATTCAAGGGCGAACCTCAATTCGACCGCTTAGTTAAAAAGGCCGAAACCGACCACTGGCGTTCGTTACCGCTAGGAGAACGAACCGTCGCAGTCGGCAAAGCTCTTCTTGGGACCCCCTACGCGAATTTTACTTTGGAAATCGACAATCACACGGAGTCTCCATCCGTAAACTTGTACGGGGTCGATTGCTGGACCTATTTCGAGATCGCACTCGGCTTCGCCCGCATGCTCGAACTCAAGACAGGAAATTACACGCCTCAAGACTTGCTGGCGATGATTGAGCTCGACCGTTATCGGGGCGGTCAGTGTAATGGGAGTTACACATCTCGCCTCCATTATCTCGAGGATTGGATCTACGATAACGAGCACCGAGGCTTGGTCCAGAATCTGACGCGGTCCCTCGGTGGTGTTCCCATGCGAGGACGGTACCTCAACGAGATGAGCAGGGATTGGCGGAGCTCACGATACCTTCGGAACAATCCAACGCTCGTTCCTGAAATGCGCCAGATAGAAAACAGGATCTCAAGTCGAACGATTTACCATATTCCCAAGAGCCAGGTTCCGGGGATCGAGTTCAGAATTCAGAACGGCGACGTGATCTGTATCAGTGGAGCAGGACCTGAGGGTTTCACCGAGCATGTTGGGTTGGCTTACCGTGATCGCCAGGGGGTTCTTCACTTCATGCACGCCTCGAAGGACCAACGCAGCGTGATCATCGACGTTCCGCTTCACAGCTATCTTTATCGCTACAGAAAATTCGCCGGCATCATGATCGTCCGACCGCGGGAGGCGTCCCGCTCTGCCATGGCAGCATTGGTCGAGGGGAGCAATTAGAGGACTCAAGAATTCAAGAGTTCCAGGAGTTCAGGAGTTGCAGAATGGGGCGGCGGCTTTCCGTTTCTGTGGATGGTGATCAATCGGCCTCCTTGCGATGAAAATTTACGGTAGGGCGGAGCCTCGCCCTCCTGAACTCCTGAATTCTTGAATCCTTGAATTCTTGGCTGCTCGTTGGTATATGTTCAAATGAGTATGGCCGCAACACCTTCCACCATGACAGAACTGGGCCAGCAAGCCCCGCACTTCGCGCTTCCCAACGTTTTGACCGGGCAAACGGTCGCCTTGGAAGATTTCGAGCAACGCAAGGCGTTGCTGATAATGTTTATCTGCCGACACTGCCCTTATGTGCTCCATGTAAGGCCAGCATTGATCCAACTAGCGATGGATTTTGCTGATCAACCGTTGGGAATCGTTTCGATAAGTTCGAACGATGCGGAGCGTTACCCGGACGATGCGCCGGATCGACTCGCCCAAATGGCTCGGGAACTTCCCTTTCCGCTCCTGTACGACGAGACACAAGAAGTTGCCAAAGCTTACCGAGCATCCTGCACTCCCGACTTCTTTCTGTTCGATACGCTACGTCGCCTCGTTTATCGAGGGCAACTGGATGACAGTAGGCCGGGCAACGGTCAGCCACTCACTGGTCGAGATCTGCGAGCGGCGATTGACGCTGTTCTCGCGGACAGACCCATTAATTCCAATCAACGAGCCAGCATCGGTTGCAACATCAAATGGAAACCGGGAAACGAACCGGACTATTATTGAGTATTATTGAGTATTGAGGTTTTGGGTTTGGAGTTTTGCGGGAGTGGCGATCGGTCACGGAGGCGCAAGGCGTTTGAATCCCCGGATAACCATTCTTCACTATGCAAGCAAGGCCGACAGGCGAGCAGATCCACGGACGCGGAGCGACCATTAATCCCGCGAACCGGTTCGAAGCGGTCCATTACGAACTCGAGGACTGGTGCGAGCCGGACAGCGAACCCGGTTCGGTCCGTACGCAATTCTTCAAGGATGCTTCCCAAAGCATCATTTCCTACAATAACAGCCCCGACGTGGGATTTGACGCGAGTCTGAATCCCTATCGCGGTTGCGAACACGGCTGTGCTTACTGTTATGCGAGACCGACCCACGAGTACCTGGGTTTTTCGGCGGGCATTGACTTCGAAAGTCGCATCATGGTGAAACCCCAGGCCGCAGCGCTGTTGGCTGCTGAGTTAGCGCGTCCGTCATGGATTCCTCAACATCTCGCCCTGAGCGGCGTAACTGACGCGTACCAGCCAATCGAACGAAAGCTCCGTATCACTCGGTCGTGTTTGCGGGTATTGGCTGAGTTCCGAAACCCGGTTTTTGTGATAACAAAGAATCACTTGGTTACCAGGGACGCAGATTACCTAGCGGAATTGGCCGGATTCAAAGCATCAGCGGTAACAGTCTCGATTACTACGCTCGACTCAAGGCTAGCCCAAATATTGGAGCCTCGTGCATCAGCTCCGTTGCACAGGCTCGACGCCATCGCCAAACTCCATGCCGCGGGTGTCCCGGTCGGCGTTAACATCGCACCAATTATTCCGGGTCTAAACGATCACGAGATCCCGAAAATCGCGGAGGCGGCAGCGGCAGCCGGGGCAGAATTCGCTTGTTACACGATTGTTCGGCTTCCTCTCGCGGTGGCGCCTATTTTTATCGCTTGGCTAGAGCACTATCTTCCTGATCGGAAGGATAAGATACTAGGCCAAATCCGCCTAATCCGAAACGGGAAATTGAATACGGCGGAATTCGGCGCGCGTATGCGCGGCGATGGACCGCTGGCTCAACAAATCGCCCAAATTTTTCACGTAAGCTGCCGTCGCTCAAAGCTGAAGCGAGCATACCACGGGCTCAGTACAACGGCGTTTCGGCGAGTATTGCCGAATCAACTTGAGCTTGAGCTGTGATCAGCGGGTTCAGCGGGTTCGGCGGCTTTAGCGGATCGGTTGCAACGAAAGAGCGCCCAAAAAGACCTGATTAAGCGTACCTGATCCCGCTGGCCCCGCCGCACCCGCCGACTGCGCTGAACCCGCTGACTCAAATGTTTCTGGGTTTACGATTTGCGATTCAACCCCTACTGTCGCGAGCATGAGCGACGGAACTCCCGCAATTGGTATCATAGGAGGCAGCGGCCTTTACCAAATCGACGGGCTGGAAAAAATCGAGGAGCTTGTGGTGGATACGCCTTTCGGGAAGCCATCAGACATTCTCATCTCCGGCTACGTCGATGGCCGTCGGGTCTACTTCTTACCCCGCCACGCGCGCGGGCACAGGTTACTGCCGACGGAGTTGAACCATCGCGCGAATATTTTCGCGCTCAGGTCATTAAACGTTCGATGGATTCTCAGCGTGGGCGCGGTTGGCAGTCTCGACGAGAAATATGCGCCAAGAGACATTGTTCTCCCCTCTCAGTTCTTTGATCGGACCAGTCGGCGCTCGGATTGGACATTTTTTGGCGATGGAATTGTTGCCCACATTGGCTTCGCCGATCCGGTTAGCGCGAACCTCCGGACAATCATTGCTCGGGAAGCCTCAGACCTGGGCTATACCGTGCACAACGGCGGAACTTACGTAAATATGGACGGCCCTGCATTTTCGACGCGAGCGGAGTCGGAGTTCCACCGAAAAATGGGCTTCGACGTCATCGGCATGACGAACCTCCCGGAGGCCAAACTGGCGCGAGAGGCAGAGATTTCGCTTGCCTCGATAAATTTCGTAACCGATTACGACTGTTGGAAAATCGAGGACGAACCGGTGAGCGCCCAAACGGTGATCGGGCATTTGCTGGCGAATGCAGAAACAGCTCGAAGGATCCTCCCGATGGTCATCCGAAGGATTCCTTCGGAGCCGGATTGGCCGGAACATCGAGCCCTCGATAACGCCTTTGTCACTGATCGAAAGCTATGGCCGGAAGCAACGGTCAAAAAACTGGAAATAATTCTTAAGCGATTTTTGTAAAGTCTATGCGTTTTGGAGCGACCTATTTTCTTCTCACGTGTTTGAGCATCCTGACAATCAATGCCCAGGACATCAACTCTACTCCGACCCCAACGAATCCTGGGCTAAAGCCAGCGACCTATACCCAAGTCCGCGTGGATCAGCCTTACATCGCGATGACGTTCGACGACGGACCCAGTGCCGCAAACACCCCACGGCTGCTGGACATTTTGAAGCAACGCAATATCAAGGCCACATTCTTTTTGATTGGCCAGAATGTCGCCTCGAACCCGGACATTGTTCGGCGAATCCTTGCAGATGGCCATGAAATCGGAAACCACTCGTGGACCCATCCCCAACTTTCCAAACTCTCTGATGATCGCGTAACTGCGGAGATCACCAAAACTCAGGATGCAATCAAGGACGCCAGCGGGTTTACTCCGACCATTCTCCGACCGCCATACGGGGCGATTACCGCCCGCCAGCGAGAATGGATAGAGAGCAAGTTCGGCTTGAGTATCATCTTGTGGTCAATCGATCCCTTCGACTGGAAACGACCGGGTGCTTCGGTTATAACGCAGCGCATTTTGAGCCAGGTTCGCCCCGGAGCGATCATTCTGTCACACGACATACACAAGCAGACGGTCGACGCCATGCCGGCGACGTTAGATGGCTTAATCGCCAAGGGCTACAAATTCGTCACGGTAACACAGTTGATCGCGATGAATAAACCAAAGCCATTGCCCACTTCCATCGTAAAACCTGGCGCCGAACAGTCGGGGCCGGCCAAGAGCTCCAAAACTACGACCGCGGTAGGGCGAGGCTCCGTCCGAGCCGCGGACGACGCGCCAACCCCGGCCCGGACGGAGCCTCGCCCTACCCGCGAGAGCCAGGGCGGAAATACTAAGACGGAATCCACCAAATCAGATCCCACCGGAGAGGGCCAATAAAAACCACCATTCAAGATGGTTGTTGAAAAATACCTCGACCTCCGTACCCAACTCGGGACCGCCTTGGGCTCGTTGGTCATCCTTGCGCAGCAAATCGGCGCACCCCACGATACGCCGCGTAACCTACAAAACCTCGCTGCGAACCTTAATCAGCCATTTCTCTTTGTCGTTGTCGGCGAGGTCAAATCCGGCAAATCCTCGATGCTGAATGCGCTTTTTGGTCGCTACTTTTGCAAGGTAGACGTCCTACCGGCGACTGACCGCATTTATGTTTTTAAATACGGCGAAAACGAACATGACGTCCAGGTGTCCGAGCATGTGACCGCCCTTTACCGGCCGATCGATTTTCTGAAAGACTTCAACATTGTCGATACGCCGGGCACAAATACGATCGTCGCGAATCATCAGGAAATTACCGAAAATTTTGTGCCAATGGCGGACCTGATCGTGTTTGTCTTTTCGGTAACGAACCCATGGGGTGGGTCGGCGTGGGATTTCCTGCGTTTAATCGGGCACAAGTGGAGGAAGAACATCGTTTTCGTGGTCCAACAGGCAGATCTGAGGGACCCGAGTGAGATCGCTGCAATCGCCAAGCATCTCGATCAAACGATTTTGCAAATCTTAGGATCAAGTTGTCCAATTTTTGCGGTGTCAGCAAAGAAGGCTTTCCTGGCAAAAACCTCCACGGAGGCGAACAAAGACAAATTGTGGAGCGAAAGTAACTTCGGTCCTCTGGAAGATTGGATTACCGAAACTGTTTCCCGCAGCGATGAGCGCGGTGGAAAACTGCGCTCGGTCGCGCAGACCGCACAAGTCGTGACGGAGGGGTTGCGGGCGCGACTTCAAGGCTCTTTGGATTTACTTGAGTCGGACCAGGAAAAAGTGGCATCGATCCGCGAGGTACTTCATTCGCGGGAGGAGCAGACTCAACGGCAGGTAGGTGGATTTATTCGGGAGATCGAGCAAGCTTACGATGCCTGCCGCGAACGTGGCGAAAAGGTGTTAGAGGACCGGCTTACCGTAGGGCAGACCTTTAAGATGATTTTCACTGGCGGGCGTTGGGAGAAGGATTTCCAGGATCATGTGGAGACCGAGGTCAAGAGAGAGGTTCAGAGCAAGATCGAACAGGCGCTAACCCTTTTGGAATCGGATCTGCGAGCGATCTGGCAAGATCTCCAAGACAAAGTAAACGTCCAGTTTGGCGCGGATTCGAAGAAGCAGGTTCGCGCGGTGATTCCCGGATTTCTTACGCAGCGTCAGGAGGTGCTCCAACGGCTCCAGCTCACCTTGGTCGAGCAAATGTCAGATGCGAAGATAAAGGAACAGCTGCGAAGCCTATTCGGAGAAACAGCTCGTTGGTTGCGGGTACCGAGCAGCGTGGTAGCGGCCGGCGGAATCGCCACGGTGATCGCCGCCCTCACCCACACAGCGTTGCTTGACGTCACCGGCACCGTCGCCGGGGTCGCGGCCTTGACCGGCACGATCTATGCCGTCTGGCGACGAAAAAAGATCCTTCGGCAATATCGGGATCAAATGAATGAAAAGCGCCAGGATCTCGCGCGGGCGGTTGAGACTCAGTTGAGGCACGCCATTGATGCATTCTATCACGAAGTCGCCCTGACGTTCTCTCCGCTGGAAAGCTTCTGCGAGGCAGAAGCCAACCGCCACCTGCGATTGAGGGACCAGATCGAAGCACTTGAGCAAAAAATCGGCGAGATCAAGGCCCAAATAGGCTGACCCTTGATGGCGCGGATTTCCGAGCCCAACAAATCTCCGAGCCCAACAAATCTCAGACGCCATATGCATCGACACGCTCCCTGCGATGAAGAATCACGGTAGGGCGAAGCTCCGGGTAGGGCGAGGCTTCGTCCGAGCCGAGGACGACGCGCTAACCCCGGCTCGGACGGAGCCTCGCCCTCCTATGGTGTCTGTCAAGCTACCATGGCATCTACCCGGAGCCTCGCCCTACCCGCAAAAGCTCCAGCTTTTGCCGCTCCATCAAAGACAGACGGCAAAAAGCTGGAGCTTTCGCTTACGCCCTCAGGATTGTGATCGATGCAGGCTAAGCAAATGAGTCGATTTTTCCGGCGATTACTCAGTGCCACAGCAATGTGGGCAATCGCGCTTTTCGTGCTCTTTACCGGGAACGAGACTATCTTCGTACTGCTCATCGGCTCGCTCGGTCTGGCAGGGCTCTGGGAATATTTTCAAATGATCGAGCGATCCGGTATGCGCTGTTTTAGAGTTTTTGGAATGGCCTGTGGAGCGGCTTCGTTCATCGGCACTTTCCTGGCACTACGCACGTATAGCGAGACTGCAGCCTACGATTTCGAGAATTTTGTCCTGCTGGTATTTCTCTTTGGAGTATTCGCTCGCCAAATGTTTCGACCCACGGGGAAACATGCTCCGCTGGAAGCGATGGCATACACACTCTTCGGATTAATGTATGTGGCCTGGCTGTTTAATTTTATGACCAAGATCATTTATGTGGTCCCAAGAACGCCACATGGCGCTACTCTTGGCCAATTTTACGTCCTCTATTTGGTCGTGGTCACTAAGTTCACTGATATGGGTGCTTATTTGGTCGGGAGCCGGATCGGCCGGCACCAGATGATGCCGCACATCAGCCCCGCTAAAACGTGGGAAGGCTTTATTGGATCCCTGGTTTTTGCAGTCGCCGGGAGCTTCCTATTGATCATGTTGATCCCTAAACAGCTCGCATGGTTGAATTTCTTTCACGCGACGATACTTGGTCTGCTGATCGGACTTGCGGCGGTCGTGGGCGACCTGGGAGAATCGATTATCAAGCGCAGCACCGGCGTCAAAGACTCCGGTGCTTTGCTGCCCGGGATTGGCGGAATGCTGGACCTAATTGACAGCCTGTTGTTTACTGCACCCCTACTGTTTTTCTATTTACGATTTTTGGTTCGATGAGAAAACGCCGAGTTATCCTCCTTGGATCTACCGGATCGATCGGAGCAAGCGCGATCAAGGTTGCCGAGACTATGCCGGACCGCATGGAGATTGTCGGGATGGCTGCGAAGCGCAGTTCAGCGAGTTTGGCTGAAGCTGCCAACCGGTTGAAACCTGCGGCTGTTTGTATTGTTGACCCCGACTCACTTAACGAGTTACGGCACGCCTTAGATTACGAACCAATCGTGTTCGTG
>DASXBV010000235.1:0-3113 GCA_036491515.1 Chthoniobacterales bacterium | reverse complement strand
CCGGATCAGGCGGGCACTGGCATCATCGGCGGAAGATTGGTCGAGAAGCCGTCCGGTGGTTAGGTTGTCTCCACCCAGATGATCGGCGATGCGTCGCTGCAATGCGGCTTTTTCCTCAAGCGCGCGCATCGCGGCCCACAGCGCGTTCTCGGAAGCCTCCGACAACTCTTGCGACAAGCTATCCGTGCCGTAGGAATGTCCCACTCGACAACGAAAGCGCATGAAATTCTCGTCCTTCAGCTCCCACAGTACGCCGTGGCATTCGGGGCAAGCGAATACGGAGGGTGTTCCCTCGCCTTCATCAAAATAGGCAGTCTTCAGGTTCTGGTCCGGCTTATCGGATGAGAGTGAGCCGCTCGTCTTGAAGAACTCTTTTTGGGAGTTTCCAGGATGCGGATTTTTATTCGGCATGACGGGTTCATTCCGATCAGCGTGTGCCAGTTTGATGAGATTGGGAGGGATTTCACTGGCCGGCAAGATGTAATGAGGACTGGAATACTCAAGAGCACGCCGAGGCATTTCTTCGAAGGGTGCATCGTTGGGGTCCTGCACGATGACGACGCCGCCGCGTTGCTTTATCGCGTACAAGCCGGCCGAACCGTCGTCGCGCAGTCCGCTGAGCACAATTCCAATCACACGGGGGCCGTAGACACGGGCCGCGGTACGAAATAGTGGATCGATCGCAGGACGGTGCCTATTTTCTCGGGGTCCGCGGCGGATGCGAATCGTGCCGGGCTCAAGGGTGAGGTGGTAATCAGGCCTTGCCAGGTAGATGTGTCCCCCGTGGATCGCTTCCTGATCACGGGGGTGGCTTGCCGGTAGCGAGCCACATTGCGCAAGGTATTCGTCGAAAAGGCCGGGAGAGTTTGCCGAGACGTGGATTACCACGAAGATCGAACCGGGAAAGTCGGCAGGCAATCCGCCCACTATGTTTTTGAGGGGCTCCAAACTTCCTGCGGAACCGCCGATGACGACGATATCCCGGGACTGGAAAATGGAAGGATTTTCGTTCGGCTCCATAAAGCTTCAGAGGCAACAGCCTTGAGGTTGGAGGCGTTTTCAAATGCGGCAGTTGTACGCAAATGAGATGGAGTCTCAGCGGTTTCTGTCTGGTGGTCGCAAACTGCCGGGGCTGCCGCCCCGGCTGCCCAGACGAGGGCGTCTCCACCCCATCAAGCCAAAAACGGGCTTGACGGGGACCCCGGCGTCTGGGCCTACGTGAATTGTTTGAAACCCTACTGTTTGGCTTCGGAACGGCCGTCTGTTTTGCTGGCTCTCTCGGCGACCAGGTCGGTGATATCGAGAAGGGCGACAACTACGCCATCAATTTTATTTTCCAGCGTGCGGTAGGGTGTGATGCGAAGTTTATAGGATCTGCCGTCGCGGGCTTTGACCAGCGCGTTGCGCATGGTCATGTCGCGCATCACATCGAGCATCCAGCGCTCCAATTCAGGAACATTCAGATTCAGGTGCAAATGCGTGAGCGCCTTTCCCATGTCGTGACTTGAGAAGCCAAAGACGCGCTCGGCTTCCGGAGTATACCGGCGAATGTGCAAGTCTTCGCCCAGCATGACCATGGGGATGGTCGCGCTGTTGAGGAGATTGATGAGATCGTTGCTTAGCTGTGCGAGTTGCTGGTTGCGATGTTGGATTTCTTCGTTGACCGTGTTTAGTTCTTCATTGGCGGATTCGAGTTCTTCTTTGGACGTCTGCAACTCTTCATTCGTGCTCTGCAATTCCTCGTTGCCAGATTGAATCTCTTCATTGGCGGACTGGAGTTCTTCGTTGCTGGCTTCCTGGGACTCGATGATGGATTGCAGGTATTCCTTGGTGCTGGCGAGTTCCTGCTTGAGTTGCGCGATCTGCATATCCTTGGTATCGGAGACCGCTTTTGCCGATTGCCGCTGGGCGGGCGGCGCCGGGACGGGCTCGGTATGGTCTTTCTCTTCGAACAACACCAGGAAATGGCGCTGATCGCGCGCCGGAGTGCGGAAGGGAACGATTTCCAATCGCAACGAGATGGTTTGATTGCCTTCCTCGAGGGCAACGTTCTCTTTTGAAACCGGGACAGAGTTCTTGCGAGCCTTCTCGAGCAGCGACCGGAGTTCATAAAGCAAGCCTGGGCGCGCCATTTTGAGCACATTGAGGCTGGCTTTGCCGGTGGGAAGTTCCAGATAGCGGTTGGTGCGGCCGCGACTCTGCAGAATTTCAAACTCGTCGTTGACCACCACGGCCGAGGGCACGTACCTGCTTAACAGGAGACGATCCGCTTCGCGTTGAACATCCAGGGGGGTCCTTGCGAGGCCTTCTTCCCTCGCCCCACGGGGCAGTCTTTCAGGACCGGGCTCGATGATGGTTGGTGCACTGACAGTCATGCCGAATGTGACCGGAGAGGGCACGGATTTCTTTTGATAGATTTTGGCTTTGCGATCCACAAGATCAAAAATTTCGGCACCTGACCGGAGGAGACCTTCGGTATTTCCCACAAGCAGGAACCCGCCTTCTTTCAAGGCATAGTGGAAGATCGGAATGACCTTCTTCTGCAGGACGGGACTGAGATAAATGAGCACGTTCCGGCAACTGATCAGATCCATGCGGGAGAAGGGGGGATCGCTGAAGACATTCTGGCGCGCGAAGACGCACATGTCGCGAATCGACTTGGAAATCTGATAGCCCTCGGGAACTTTGTGAAAAAAGCGGCGCAGACGGATCTCAGACAGCTCGGAGGCGATGCTCTCCTTGTAGAAACCGGTGCGCGCCCGTTGGATGGCACTTTCGCTCAAGTCGGTACCAAAGATCTGGATGGGCACTTCGACGCGCAACTCAGAGAGTATTTCGACCAGGGAGATCGCATGCGAATAGGTCTCTTCTCCGGTCGAACAGCCAGGCACCCAGACCCGCACGGGTTCTGAAAGATTGCGCTCGAGGAGAAGCTTGGGATATACGACTTCGCGCAAACTCTCAAATACGTCGGGATTGCGAAAGAACCCGGTGACGTTGATCAGAACGTCCCGATAGAGAGCCTCGACCTCCGGAGGATTGCGGTGCAGCAGTTTCACGTAGTCCGCAAGGTCATCGACGCGATTGATGTTCATGCGCCGGAGAATGCGACG
>DASXBV010000234.1:0-11777 GCA_036491515.1 Chthoniobacterales bacterium | reverse complement strand
GTGCGAAAGCGTTGATTTGATTAGGCGATGCCGATGGCGATCACAAAGGCATCTTGAATGGATGAGACCGCCGCTTGCAGTTTACCGAGGATGGCAGTGGCCGATTGCTCCGGATGATCGATACGCTCACTGAACGGTTTCAACGGGAAAAAGAGGGTCAAGGCATTCGACTTTATGCTGTTGTCGATAGTTCGTTGGGAGGGACGTATCTTAACTTTAACTTTAGACATTCTTTCGCGGAACGATGGGCATCCTTTTTCTCTGCAACGTCGCGCCCTTCTGAAGCCATGATGTCCAAAGTTAAGATGCGACCCTATAATGCGTCCCAAAAGGAAAAGTAATCCCTTGAAAAATTCCGCCGTATCAGCTTCAACGATTGTGGAGTATGTCTGGATCGGGCCGCGGTTTGTTTTGTGAGGCTGATGAGGGTTCACTTGATTGCTGTCCGGTGATGGCCTTCACTATGGCGGCCCCGGCCCCGAGGAAGATTCTCTCAAAGGCGTATTTTCCATTTTCCGCTTCTGTCGGGAATCTGATGACCTCTCCGAGGTACTCCTGTTTGACCTCGATGCGTGCGCTCGTTGGATCCGAAATGACTTGCATTGTTTTGGGCGCGGCCAGCGGCGGCCCCGGGGGATGATATGCACTTTGCGGGGTTTGCGCACAGGCGCTAAAAACTAAGACGCCTAGTCCAAATGCCAACCATTGTGTGAGCACGAGCGCGGACTTTAGCAAACTGATCGCCTCTACGTCACTCTGTTTGTGCATTAAGCTTCCTTGTGCCAGATTTGGCGGGCAGAGGTTTGGTGTGGTTCTGCGTTGAGTTTTAGGGTGAACGCAACCACCAAGGTTTTCTCTTCGTTTATCAGGTACCTTTTGACGATCAGTTCGCCCTCTTTCCCCTGTTTCGTTATGATTTGATGAGTCGCGACGAGCTGCTTGTGGTCCTTGGACCAGGTGGTTCTGGTCTTGATGGAAGTCGCTCCGAGGAGGTTTAGGTTGCTTGGCTCGGTGCGTCCGTCGAGGTAAAGAGTTTCATCTAAGGCGAAGCCGAGGCCGCGGGTAGCGACCGTCAGAACGTCTTCGGTTTGGTGAAAGGTGGCATTGAGGCTAGCCGAGGCGGCGTATTTTCGTTCGAGCAAACTGGCTCCGATTTGCTGCATCAGGGGTTCGAGTGAAGTCGATGCTTTATGGTCTAGCGTCCAGGTGCCGCTGAAATTCGGTTTGTCCGGTTTATCCGGCTTGCGTGCGGCGGAAGTCTGCGGCAGGCTGAAAACACCGAGACACGCGAGGCCGGCGAGCGAGCGGAGCAGGAGGTGTCTCATTAGAGTCGAAGGCCCTTTTTTAATCTGATGCGCTCGGGAAGTAAATGCGGGATTTAAGGTAAAGCCTGGTTTGAGGGTCAACGGTTCTATCCGCTTTAATCCGCAATGATGCGATTCGGAACCGGGGAGTTGACTCTAAAAGTGTGGATAGAGTGTGGAGAAGGCTTTTTTGAGGGTCGACTTTTGAACCTAGCAAGTGTCTGCCGATTGGCTCTAGGACTTGTTTTGCACCCGGCAGGGCTCGAACCTGCAACCCTATGATCCGAAGTCATATACTCTATCCAATTGAGCTACGGGTGCGTTTGAGGAAGTCGTGGATCGTGTGAAGGATGCCATGGTTGCGGGGAATCGCAAGGGCGTTGAGTCTGCGGCACAGCGTATGGGCGTGTCGGGGGGAGAAGAATCACACAAAGGTCACGGAGGTCACAAAGGTATTTTAACGGTTGTTCCGAACCGAACGATACCAGACGCCATCTTACTATAATCCCCAAAAACCTTCGTGACCTCCTCTGCCCTCCGTGACCTTCGTGTGATTCTTCTCTCCCGACACGCCGACCCGTTCTCACCGTGCTTCCCTTTTGAGGATCGCATGATATAGTCCGGCTCCGATTTCAATTTACTTCTTATGCCTTACCAGAAGTTGTTCGTTGTCGTTGGGTTTTTAGGGGTTGCGACTTGCATCCACGCTCAACAGCAAATCACCCTTGCGCCACCGGCTCCGACGCCGTTCATCGCGGATCCGACTCAAGCAGAAGTACCGCGCGCCAAGGCGGTTCCTAGGGCGAAGCCGGACCTGAGTTTTCCGACAAGCCCAATCGCGCCGCCGACCCAGCAGGCGCAGGCCGCGCCTCCGGCTGAATCTGGAGTGGCTCGAGCCGAGCCGGTATCAGAGCGGGAAGTCATCACCCGATTACAGATCTTTTTGGATCAACGATCATTCGGACCGGGGAAAATCGACGGCAAATGGGGCGAGTTCGTCGCGAAAGCGCTCCAGCGCTACCAGCGAGCGAACGGCCAGAATCCGACCGGACAGATCGACGAGAGTTTGCAACAGCAGCTCCAGCGAATTTTCCCGATCTATACGATCTACCAGCTGACGGATGATGATTTCAAGCGGGTCGGAAATATTCCGTACAAACCGGCTGAAGAAGCTAAAGTGAAAGCGATGCTCTACCGGTCAATTACCGAATTCATCGCGGAGCGGTATCATTCCGGGGAAAATTTTATCACCCGGCTGAACAAGGACAAAAACCTGGAGACCCTGAAACCGGGCGACACTGTGCGTGTGCCGAATGTTCCGCCGTTCCAGATCGAATCCTTAAGGGAAGTGGGAAGTCTGCCGGTGAAACCGGAATTCACGAAGCGGCTGATCAAAGTTGATACACGGTACCGCATGCTTGACATCATGGATGGAGATAGACTTATCGGGTCGTATCCGATCACGCCCGGTTCGCAGAAGTTACCGGCTCCGATTGGTACCTGGAAGATTGTCGGAATTGCGACGATGCCCTGGTTCCGCTGGGACGAGGCGATGTTGAATCACGGCGAGCGAAGCGAGAATTTTTACAATATTCCTCCCGGCCCGAGAAACCCGGTCGGGATCGCCTGGATCGGACTGAGCAAGCGCGGAATCGGAATCCACGGGACAAATAGCCCGGACACGATCGGTCGGTCTGGGAGCCATGGTTGTATCCGTCTGGCGAATTGGGATGCAGCGCGGGTTATTAATCAGGTCACGGAGGGAATGACGGTGCAGATCTTCTAATCTCACTTCTTACTTCTTCTCCCGCTAGGCGGACGCCCTTTTTTAGGATACATCGATGAGCGTGGCTGTAGAGGTCGCAGGTCGGGCGTTGTTGGTGATCGATAATGAGCCAATCCGAAGGCAGGTCGAGGTTGAACTGCAATCGGCGCGGGAAGCTATCCACCGATGTGAAGAACAGATTGTGCGCCATGAGACGCTTGATCTGCCGGCATTTCGGCAGTGGATGGCTGTGCAATGTTCGGATCTACTGAATGAACGACGTCTGATCGAAGAGAAAATCTGGGGTTTGCGCGCCCGATTATCCGCGGTCCGCGGATTGACGCAACACGGGATCAGAAATGAGGCGGAAGCATTTTTCTGGTTTCATGAGATCGAACGGGAAACAGCTGTGGTTCCTCCGTATGTACGGCGTGCGTGGGAGGAAGTAACGCTTGGACGGTCTGGAAAGCAAACAGCGCGAGGTGTTGAGGCCGGACGATTTGATGACGGGCTCGATGATGAACGGACTGATGGGCGATCCGCGGACCTGGGGAATGAGGAAGACGCTACTTTTGGGGATGATCGCGATCGGTCCGATCAAGGCGAGCGGGGTGAGAGCGCGAGGCACCAGAGCTTGTATAGGAAGATTGCACGGTTGCTCCATCCGGACATGGCCGGTGCATTAACCAGAGAGGAGTTGGAACTCTGGTATCAGGTGCAACGGGCGTATGAGGCGAAGGATGTCGTTGCGCTGGAAACGATCCTTGCCAGGTGCGATCGAGTCGGGGCCAATGGTCGGACTTTGTCGGAGCTTCGAGAACTCGTGATGCAAGCCAATTCGAAATTAGCGACTTTGCGGCGGTCAATTGATGGCCTGATGAAGCTACCGAGTTGGCGATTTCTGTCGCTGGACTCAGCGGAAATAAAAACGTGCTTGCGGAATGTTCGCAGCGAGCTTGAGAGGGCGGTCCGAGAGTTAAGCCGAGAGGCGATCGTGTTGCAGAATGAGCTGGAAAGAATCCGAACTCGGACGGATCGATGGATGTTGCGGAGGAAGGGTGCGGAGGCGCAACTGGCATTGGGGCTTTGAGCCCAAATTTTGAAACCACTGGAATCTGCCGTTTATCTCGTGTCTTTGGCTTACATGGGGAGGAAATTTTTCATATCGGGAGGGAGAGGGGATTTGAAGGTGAAAGGGGTACCTTCGAATTCGAAAGAGAGGGCGGAGGCATGGAGGGCGTGGCGAGGGAGCAGAAGTTTGGCTTCCAAAGCAGGGCTCCAATCAGACTCGATGAACTCCAGGTAACAATTTTCGTCCGGGCCGTAGATTTTATCACCGACGATTGGGTGGCCGAGGTATGCGAGGTGCACACGGATCTGGTGGGTTCGGCCGGTTTTTGGTTCGGCTTCTACGAGGGCGAATGGTTGTTCTTGGTTCTTGAACCGCTTCAAGACTCTGAACGAAGTCACGGCTGGATAGCCGTCGGCATGGACTGCTTGTTTTAACCAGATCTTCGTTGGCAGAACGCTTCCTTGCCTCAGGAGCGGCTGATCCACGACGTAGGTCTCTTCAGCGGGCCAGCCGAAGACGATAGCCGTGTAGGTTTTGCGAACGCGCTGCTGGGCAATCCTAAGGCCTAACTGTCTGGCTGCATCGGTCGATTTTGCTACCAGAATGAGTCCGCTGGTTTCTCGGTCGAGCCGATTCGCGAAGGAGATCCGAGCACCGTTTACGATTTCGAAAGCCAGCACGCGTTTCAGTTCGTCCCAAAGGGTGTCAGGTCCTCCGGGACCGGTCGGATGAACCAGGAGATTTGCGGGTTTGTCAATGACCAGAAACCGGTCATCTTCGTAAACGATAGAAGAGCCGATCCCGCAGGATGGGGAATATGGAACCGCGGATTTCACCGATTAAAGAGATTCTTTGTTTTTTTCATGATCGAATTGAAGAACGTTACGCGGCGTTACCAGCAAGGCGAGAATGTAGTTTTGGCGCTGGATGATGTCAGTTTGCGAATCGGGACACAGGAGTTTGTCGCTGTGACGGGTGAATCCGGATCGGGTAAGAGCACGTTCCTGCACTTGGTCGGTGGACTTGATAAGCCGGATGCGGGCGAGGTCCTCGTAAACGGACTCGCTCTCCAATCCGCATCAGAAAAAGAGTTAACCGAATATCGGGCGCGTGACCTGGGAATTGTGTTTCAGTTCTTCAACCTGCTGCCGACTCTCAACGTGTTGGAAAACGTCTGTGTTCCGTTACAGTTCCAAGGGGTTAAAGTTCGCGAGGCCGCGGCTCGTGCCCGGGAAATGCTGGCTCTGGTGGGGATGGAAAAACGAGAGCAGCATTTCGTGCATCAGCTCAGCGGAGGCGAGATGCAGCGCACGGCGATCGCGCGCGCCCTGGTGCACCGACCAAAAGTGCTGCTGGCTGATGAACCGACCGGCAACCTCGACGGTGCCAATGCGGAGAAGGTACTTGAGATTTTTCGCCGTATTTCCGATGAACACCTGACGACGTTGATTGTTGTCACACACAGTATCGAGGTCGCCGAAACGGCGGAGCGAAGGATATATTTGAGGAATGGGAGGGTGGTGGTGGAGGGAGAGGCGCGCGTTGCCGTATCTGCGTTTCGGCGTATCGCCGAACCGTGAAGGGCGTAGGGAGGTGAGAAGTGAGAAGTGAAAGGACGTATCAGCCTATGGGTGAAGAGAAGACTCACACAAAGGGCGCGAAGGTCAGAGGAGGTCACAAAAGTTTTCGAAAGGTTGTCCGAACCGGGCGATATCCGATGCCATCTTATGATTTAAATCTGAAGAACCTTCGCGACCTCCTCTGACCTTCGTGCCCCTTGTGTGAGATCTGTTCGCTGACGGTTGAGACGCCGATACGCCGATAGTTGTTCGTGAGTTGCGTCAGTAAGTCTCCTGTGTTAACACGGTCCCTTCCTTTATGGCTTTTTTTTACCAGCAGACGTTGGCGAAGAGCGCAAGTCTTACGGGGACATCATTGCACATAGGTTCGCAGGTGAGCTTGAAGTTGAGACCGGCGCCGATCGATCATGGGATCAAGTTTAAGCGGACGGATTTGCCGGATGAGCCGACGATCGACGCAAAGATCGAGCGCGTGAAGTTCGTCGAACGAGCGACCACCATTGCCGAAGGCAACGTGAAGGTGCACACGGTCGAGCATGTGCTTTCGGCGCTGTACGGCATGGGAGTGGATAATGCGCTCGTCGAGATGGATTCGAACGAACCGCCAATTGGCGACGGGAGCGCTTATCCTTACGTCGAGCTGATCAACAAATGCGGGATTGAACAGCAAAGCGCTCTGCGCCGAACCTTGGAAGTACGCGAGCCGCTGCATATCGAAACGAAGGCCGGCTCTCTACTTACGATCGTGCCGGACAGCAAGTTCCGAATCTCCTGCACACAGGTCGGCCCAGAGGGACGTTTTACCCAATATTATTCGACCGAAATCACGCCTGAGATTTACGAGAAAGAAATTGCCCGGGCTCGCACGTTTGTATTTTACGAAGATGTGAAGCCGCTTCTCGACAAAGGCTTGATTCGCGGGGGCAGCCTGGAGAATGCAATCGTTGTGCGCGGCGAATCGGTTATGGGAAAGGAGCCCTTGCGATATCCAGAAGAATTCGTTCGTCATAAGATCCTTGATATGGTCGGTGACCTTTTTTTGGCCGGCTGCCGGTTTCTGGGTCACGTTATCGCGGTCAAGCCCGGGCACGCGGCCAATGCTGAACTGACGAAGGCCTTGGCTAAGCGCTACACGCGCATGATTTCGATGGTTCCCGCGCAGGTTATACCGCAGGGAACGGGCGTAATGGATGTGAAGGATATAATGGAAGTCCTTCCGCATCGGTATCCGTTCCTGATGGTTGATCGGATTGTTTCATTCGAAGGAGACAACAAGTGCGTCGGAGCAAAGTCGGTGTCGATCAATGAACCTTTCTTTCAGGGCCATTTTCCGGGGCATCCGGTGATGCCGGGAGTGCTGCAGGTAGAGGCTATGGCGCAAGTCGCAAGTATTTTACTCCGAAAACAATACCCCGTGCCAAACGGGATCGGTTATTTCATGAGCGCGGACGATGTAAAGTTCCGAAAACCTGTCGTTCCCGGAGACATGCTTCTTATTGAGGCCGAACTCGTGAGAGCAAAAGGAAGCGTTGGAAAAGCCAGTTGCCGGTGTCTGGTCAATGGAGAGGTCGCTTCCGAAGGGACGTTGATGTTCGCGTTCGTCAGTCAATGAACATTCATCCGACCGCAGTGGTTGATCCGAACGCGGAAATTGGTCCGGACGTCGTCGTTGGTCCCTATTGCGTGATCGGGCGGGAGGTCACGATCGGAGCGGATTGTTGGCTGCAAAGCCATGTCACGGTGTGCGGTCCGGTGAAGATCGGCGCGGGAAACCGGTTTCATGCGGGCTGTTCTATCGGGCAACAGACTCAAGACCTGAAATATACGGGCGAGCCGACCTATTTGGAAATCGGCGAAGGCAACTGTTTCCGAGAGTTCGTGACAGTGAACCGTGCAACGGCAGTCGGGTCAATCACTCAAGTAGGTAATCGTGGCAATTTTTTGGCGTATAGCCATATCGCTCATGACTGCGTGGTGGAAGACGATGTGATCTTCTCTAATAACGGCACACTGGCGGGCCACGTGTTAGTTCAGGAGCATGCGATCATCGGCGGGTTAACAGCAATTCATCAGTTTTGTCGGATCGGTAAACATGCCATCACCGGGGGATGCTCGAAGATCGTTCAGGATGTGCCTCCGTTCATGATCGCAGATGGAAATCCGGCGGTGATTCGCGGTATAAACGTTGTCGGACTCGAACGGCGGGGTATTTCCGCAGAGATAATCCGGGTGCTTAAGGAATCGTATCGGATCGTGTACCGGTCCAATCTGAATACGAAGCAGGCAGTAGAGGAACTGGAGAAGAGTTTTCCCGACGTTGTTGAAGTGCGCGAGCTGATTAATTTTATCGAAACGAGCGAAAGAGGGATTGTGAGGTAGGAGGGGATCGCTCCCTGTATACCTAATCGTACTCGTCCTCCTCCTCGTACTCGATTTTTTTGCATGTAGCCGCGTGGTTCTATCGACCGCAGTTTTCTCGGACTGCGAAGTATCGCTAAACTCCGGCCCTGGGTCTTTCGTTCCATTGATCATGGTCAGTGGACGCCCTATGGGTAGGGCCATTCAACTGAACTCAAACTGGCGGAAGACTTGTGTTTGCCAAAATGAAATCCGTTCAAGAGTACATAGACGAGCGGCCGATTTGGCCTGACGGAACGCACCTCCCTGCGCCACCGATGACCAATATGCAGTGGCTTATCTGGTCGCTTGCCGCCACCGGCAAGTTCTTCGTAGGTTACGTCGTCTTCATGACCGGCGTGGCGTTGCCGCTAATCTCGCGAGAGTTCGATATTGGATCGGCGGAGCATGGGTTAATCGGTGCGGCCAGCCTGCTCGGTATGCTCGTGGGAGCTGTGGGCCTTGGCAGTATGTCCGATCATTTTGGACGCAAACCGATGTTCATCGTTGAGATGATCATCTTTGTGGCGTTTTTGGTGCTGCTGATCCTGTGCTCGAATTTTTTGTCTGTGGTCATCTGTCTATTCGGGATCGGGCTCGCGCTTGGTTGCGACTATCCGACGGCGCACATGATCATTTCGGAAAGCATCCCGAGTCTCACCCGCGGCAGGCTTGTTCTGGCCGCATTCGGGTTCCAGGCGGTAGGCGCCCTCGCAGGCACCTTGGTCGGCTTCTTTGTTCTTTCGAGCCTGCCCGATCTCAGCGCCTGGCGCTGGATGTATGCGACCGTAGTGATTCCCGCCTTGGCGGTAACGATCGGTCGCTTTTACGTGACGGAGAGCGCAAATTGGCTGCACGCACGCGGTGCGGTTGAGAAGGCTCAGCGCGCGGCGACACGGCTGCTAGTTCGAAGACCGCAATATCCTGCCAACATCATGCTCTTACCGCATTCCGCGGCTGCTGCGGAATGCAAGCGTCAGAATCGGGGATTCGCAATGCTGCTCGCACCGCAAAACAGACGCGCAACGATCTTGGCCTCGGTCCCATGGTTTCTGCAGGATCTCGGAACCTACGGTATCGGCATCTTTACACCGACGATCCTGGCTGCTACGATCGGAGGACTTGTGGAGCACGTCCGGAGCGTCGGCGACCTTATCGCCGATGGGATTGTCGCCGCTAAAGGCTCGGCCCTGATCACTCTGCTCCTCATCGTCGGTATTGTGTTTGCCATCCTGCTTGCGGACAGGGTGGGTCGGATATCGTTGCAGGTCCTAGGGTTTTTTGGTTGCGCGGTGGGCCTGCTGCTCGCGTCCTTCTCCGTCTATGCGACGGGCGGAGCAAAGATGATTTTGATATTCGCCGGCTTCATGCTTTTCAATTTCATGACAAACCTGGGGCCAAACGCCCAGACGTACCTTCTCGCCGGGGAGGTTTTCCCGACGGCAATTCGCGGCAAAGGTGCTGGCTTTGCCGCTGCATTCGGGAAGATTGGCGCGGTCGCAACCGGGTTTCTGTTTCCGATTCTTCTAGCCGGCATTGGAACGACGGCGCTGCTTTATATCCTTGTCCTTACATCGATCCTCGGGGCGGTAATCACCTGGATGTACCGGATTGAGACAACCGGTGTGAACCTCGACGAGATCGGACACAATGGGAGTATCCGAACGCAGGATTTGACTCATATTGCTATCCGCCAACGCTCAGCGGGAAAAGAAAATGGGCATGACCAACCCAACGATATATTCGATACGCGGACGCCTACTTAGCGCCATTGCTTTTGCGCTCAGCCTGACTGCAGTCACCACAGCCCGAGTGCAGGCAGAGGCAATTACATTGGTCGAGACAGGCTCGACTCTTTTGTATCCACTGTTCAACATTTGGGTCGCGAACTACACCAAAACACATCCGGGCATAAACATCACCACCAATCCAACGGGCTCAGAGGCTGGCATCAAGAAGGTCATCTCGGGGGAAGCGCAGATCGGTGCATCAGACGCCTATATGTCCGACACTGAGGTCAAGCGGAATCCGCAGATCGTTAACATCCCGCTGTGTATCTCGGCGCAAATGGTCAACTACAACCTCCCCGGTCTCAACACCGAGAAATTGAAACTTGATGCTACGGTGCTCGCGGGTATCTACTCAGGCAAAATTCGCGATTGGGATGCCGCGCCGATCGCCGCACTGAACCCAAGTGTTAAACTTCCGCATCAGCCAATCATTCCGATCCGTCGCGCCGAAGGGTCAGGTGACACCTTCATCTTCACCCAGTTCCTGACTTTCTCCGACCCCATCTGGGCGGACAAAAACGGTTACGGTACGACTATTACCTGGCCGCTTGTCCCGGGAAGTCTGGAGGCAACCGGCAATGCCGGGATGGTACAAACAACCCAGAAAACGGCCTACTCGCTGGCGTATATTGGCGTGAGCTTCAGTGACGCGATCGCCAATGCTGGCCTGGGCACTGCATGGCTCAAGAACGAATCGGGTAATTTCGTGCTTCCGACAAAGGAGGCGGTGGAAGCGGCGGCGGAGGGGTTGGGTTCCAGGACGCCACCGGACGAGCGCCTCACCATCGTGTTGGCACCGGGTGCAGATGCCTACCCGCTCGTCAATTACGAGTACGCTATTGTGTCAACCAAGCAGGCAGACGCGGCGAAAGCCACTGCAATCCGCAAGTTCCTGCTCTGGTGCATTGTGCCGAGTGAGACAAACGAAAGTTATCTCGATAGCGTCCATTTCATCGCCTTGCCGCCGCATATTTGGGAGTTGAGCCAAGCCCAGATCCAAACGATAAAATAGGGCGGTTAAACCATATGGGAATTGCGTATGGCATAGACCGTGTGCCCTTCTACCCTAATCTGCGAACCGTCTCCGGTTTGCTCGGCTCTGAAGAAGCAAAGCGAGACGCTTCGCGTGGAAAGGCAGAAGGCAAAAGGAAAAAGGCAGAAGTTATTTGTTGGCCCACCATCTCAACTTCTTCATTCTGCCTTTTGCCTTCTTACCTTTGCCTTGCGTTACGCCGACACGTCTCCCCCCGGCGGGGCGGTGGATTGACGAATAATGAGCTCGGGCGTGAATACGATCGTTTCCACGGGTTTACCTCCGCGCAGACGCGCGAGCAGTAGTTCCATGGTGCATTTACCCATCGACTCCACTGGTTGGGAGACGACGGTTAAAGGCGGGTCCATGTAACGAGCCCACAAGGGGTCGTCGAAACTCACGATGGAGATCTCTTGGGGAATGGATACCGCTTGGTCCCGGACGAAAGCGATCACCCCGGCCGCCATTTCCATGTTTGCCACAAATAGAGCCGTCGGAGGGCGGTCCAACGAATGCAGTTTTTGCGCGGCCAGAAAACCGGATTCCTGGCGAAAATTACCGTACTGAATATACGCCGTCTTTACGCCGATGCCGTTCTTGCGCAGGGTATCTTTAAACCCTCCCAGGCGCCCTCGTGCGTTTGAAAGATGTTGCGGCCCTGCGACCGTGGCTATTTCGCGATGACCAAGGTCAACGAGATGTTGCGTGGCGAGTTCGGCGCCGCGCCGATTGTCTACGACAACCGTATCGACATTGTTCAGGCCCGATTCGCGATCGAAGTCGACCAGCACCGCCCCGGATCTCTGAAATGTGCGGAGGAGATCCAGATTCGCTCC
>DASXBV010000233.1:0-19123 GCA_036491515.1 Chthoniobacterales bacterium | reverse complement strand
CACAATGAAAACTGAACGCCGAGCAAGCCTCGAAAAGCCCAATGTGCCTGTCGAGATCGTCGGAGCAAATCGAAGACCGAAGTCCGGAAGAGAAGAGAGCGTAGCGAGCATCTTTCGGGAGGACCGGGGTAATGGCGGTGGTATGCGCGCAAAGGATAGAGGTGTCAACACGGGAGATCCAGCGCAGTGCGGTGGCGCAAGCCAAAGCAACCGGCGATCCGTGAGGATCGGAGCTGGGCTGAGTTGGGAGTCGGAGAGGTCCATAGTAGCGCTGAAGCGAGTAATGATCGTGGAGCGAAGGGACCTTAGTTCAAGGGCAACGTTGGAAGTAACAAGAGGAAAGCGATTGGCCCGTAGGCCTAGCAACCTGGTAAAACCTCGGCAGATACAGATGACGTTTAACGGCTTGAGCGAAGGCGAAGCCTGGCTTCGCCGTGTGCAAGAGCGCCGAGCCCCTTGTCCGAAAGCCGGATGCGAGATCCGCAAGTCCGGTTTGATGAGCGGGATCTGGAAACGGAACCATCTGGTTACCGCGCCAGATCTCGACTCTACTCCGAGCCGAGGACGACGCGCCAACCCTGGCTCGGACGGAGCCTCGCCCTACCCGGAGCTTCATTTTGTAAGCTACGTGATGAAGTAACTCAGGTTCTCCAACTCGATCGCAAGATTAACGTTATTGACAACAACATTGTTTGGAACCTGCAAGATTGACGGCGAGAAGTTCAGGATCGCTTGAATGCCAGCTTCGACAAGTTCATTGGTTACAACCTGCGCGTTGGTTCCAGGAACGGTCAGGATTGCGAGCTTTACGCTGTGCTCTGAGATAAATCCCTTTAAGCGATCCATCGGCAGAATCGGAATGTTCGGATTTCCACTTTTGGCGCGCTCCGGCCGAATATCAAATGCCGCAATAATCTCGAAGCCCTCTTTGGCAAAGCCATCATAGTGCATAAGCGCGGACCCCAGGTTGCCGGCCCCAACGAGAATCACCGGCTGAAAGCGCGCAGTGCGAAGCACGCTCGCCAACTGCGTCACGAGAGACTCGACCTTATAGCCAAGCCCTCTGGTTCCAAACTGACCAAAATACGTAAGATCTTTCCGAAGCTGGGTTGGCTTAACGCCGGCAGCCTTTGCCAAAGCCGCCGACGAAACCGTCTCAATCCGATTCTGGTGGAGCCGTTCAACAATCCTGAAGTAGAGCGAGAGCCGATAGACGGTCTTTTGGGGGATTACAACCTTCGTCACATGTGAAAAATATCGACTTGTTTGAACAGCGTCAACGAGCGCCCCTGCGAACGGAATCATCCCGATCTGCCTGATTCGTTCCTTCCCCCGGAGCCGTCTTTTTGAAAAATCGGGAGGGCACCCAACCCAGATTCTCTATTTCGATTTTCATCCCTTCGATGAAATTTTCGGGTCCGTGCTCTATAATGACGACCCAGCAAATCGTAGCGATCGCAAAAAAGGCAAACCAGAGCAGTAAACGGAAATAACGCACGTGACGAAAATAGTTTGGGGTTTTGAGTTTTTGCGTTTTGAATGTACGCGGACGGGCGATGACTCCAAACCCAAACCCCAAAACTCCAAACCCAAAACTCAAAGCTTTTAAGTCCTGGCCGCGTCGCGGACAGGACAATAGATTATCCCCGTGAGTTACCAAGTCTTCGCGCGAAAATATCGCCCCCAGGTATTCGATGACGTTCTGGGTCAGGATCACGTCGTTCAAACATTGAAAAATGCGATTCGGCAAAGGCGTATCGGGCATGCCTACCTTTTTGTCGGCCCCCGCGGGACTGGTAAAACTTCGATTGCCCGTATCTTAGCCAAGGCTCTGAACTGCATTCATGGCCCAACCATCAACCCTTGCGGAGTGTGCGACTCATGCCGGGAGATTTCCCAGGGCATCAGTCTGGACGTACTTGAAATCGATGGTGCCAGCAACAACAGCGTCGATCAGGTTCGCGAACTTCGAGAAAATGTCCGCTTCGCACCTACCCGCGGTAATTTTAAAGTCTACATCATCGACGAAGTTCACATGCTGACGCAGCAAGCGTTCAACGCGCTTCTGAAAACCTTAGAAGAACCGCCGGCTCACGTGATTTTCGTTTTTGCGACAACTGAGCCGCACAAAGTTTTACCAACTATCCTTAGCCGTTGCCAACGGTTCGATCTACGACGGATTCCGGCCCTGACGATTGCGAAACATCTGGCCTACATCGCGGCCAAAGAAGGGGTAGACCTCGCCGAGGACGCTGCAGCGGCTATCGCAGTTGCTGCTGAAGGAGGCTTGCGAGACGCAGAGTCGATGCTGGATCAGTTAGTGGCATTTTGTGGTAATACGGTCGGTGAGCAAGAAGTGCTCGATGTCTTTGGTCTTACCTCCGAACATATTGTCACGGACCTGACGCGTGCTATCCTCTCTCAGACAGCTGCTGTGGCGCTCGCGATTGTCCATCAGCAGGCAGAAGCAGGCAAAGATTTAACAAAACTTCTCGGCGACCTGCTCGCTTTCTTTCGAAATCTCTTGATTTATAAGATTGACCCACAAAGTTTGCGGGAAGAAATCAGCGATCACGCGCGTGTTTCACTTGAACAATTGGTTGGCATCGTCGACACCCAACGACTCCTCCGCCTGATCGAAGAGATTTCGGAGGTCGAAGCCACGATAAAGTGGGCATCAAACAAGAAGCTTCACTTGGAAATTGCTTTGATCCGAGCGATTCACACGCTCAGCGAGGTCAGCCTGGAAAACGTGGTCGATGCTCTGGAAAATTTGCGTGAAGATTCGCACTCACACGCCGGAAAAGAACCTCCTGCTGTCGGCGAGACCGCAATAAAGGAACCGACTAAAAGCCAGGTGGCTCAAAAACGGATGGCCGAAGCGTCTCCGTCCACTCAATCAGCAGAGATTCGAACACCGGAAGAAGGATCCGATCGAACCAGCGAACAAGCAACGGTACCGAGCTCGCCAGTGGAACCAGGCTGGGAGCGAGTTATGCAGGAAGTGCGTAATCGCAGGCCTTTGATCGTTTCATGGGTCGAGCCGGCCACTCCGCTCTCCTTTGCGAATGGAACGTTAAAACTCGGATTTCCAAAGAATCACTCTCTCGCGGTCGAGTCATTGTCTCGGCCAAACAACCTAAAGCTTCTGGAGGAGGTGGTCGGTCAAATATTCGGCGGCGCATGGAAACTCGAATTCGAATTGCGAGACGAGCTCACTGCTCCAGAAATGAAACGGGAGCCGGCGCAGCCGAGCGATCCGATGGAAGATTTTAAGAAAGACCCAATGATTCAAAAAGCTCTGGAAATTTTCAAAGCCGAGATCCAGTCTGATCGCTAGACGATGAACATCCAGAAGATGATGAAGCAGGCTGCGAAGATGCAGGAACAAATGAATGCTGCTCTCGCGGAAAAAACCGTTGAAGTGAGTGTTGGCGGCCAGAAGGTTACTGTCGTTGCAAACGGCCTCGGCGATATACTTTCGATCAAGATCGCCAAGGAAGTCGTCGACCCCGAAGATACCGAGCTGCTGGAGGATCTGATCCTGAGCGGAGTGAAACAAGCCATCGAAAAGGGCAAGAGTTTGGCGCAAAGCGAGATGGGCCGACTTACTTCAGGGCTTGGGTTGCCACCCGGGATGCTCTAGAGAGTTTTCGCTTGAATCGACTGACGTCGCGACTAGTGTCTTTGCCCACCACACTCCTGAGTAGCTCAGTGGTAGAGCGGTCGGCTGTTAACCGATTGGTCGTAGGTTCGAATCCTACCTCAGGAGCCATTTCTTTTTTGATCCATGGACCCTCAGCGAACACCGCTGGCCCGATCGATGCTGGCGCTGGTGATTGGCTTCGAGGCGTTTCGGGCATTATTCGCGCCGCTGATGGTCTTGTCCTATCGCTTGGGCGATATCGGCGTCACCCAGGCGCTGGGTGGATTGACGCCGGGGGACGATTATCGGCGCTTTATTCCGCTGATGGACACCGTGCCCGGATGGCTTTTGGGCTTTTGGGTGGCATCCGGCGTACTGTTTCTCGCGGCGGCCTGGCGGCTGGTTCGAGGTCGCGGGACGGCGTTCGGCCTCTTCGCCTCAGCCTACGCGCTTAGCCTTGTGGCCTCGTGGGTCGGGGCTTTGGACCCCCGCTACAGCGATGCCTGTCACCACGCATTCACCTTCGCCCAGTTCAATCTCAGGCGCGATGTCCTCCTCCCCGTCGCCGGGACTCTACTGCCCGTAATCGTGGGGGTCGTGCTTTGGTGGATCGGGCGCCCGCACATCCCACCGCCGCAACAGACGAACTCCGGTGTAGCGGGCTAACCCGCAACAATCACCCGCTTTAGTCATCTCGCTCTGTTCGGCGTTTAAGCTGTCGTTCGAATGCATCGACTGCCCGGAACGCAAGTTCGGCAGCGGCGTTCACGTCGGTAATGCTCGGTTGCAGCTGCAAAAAATATTGCCACGCGCGATCCTCGTAAGTTTGGGAACCGGACTCGTTACTCATGCTGACGATCGTAGTCAAAACGCTAGTGCACCGTCTCGCATATAATGATGATGTCGTTGCGTTCAAAATGGGCCGCCGGCTGGGGAAGCGTGTCGGCGTATCGGCGTGTCGGCGTAACGGCGTCTGGGGAATAAAACTGCTTTTGGACATGGCTATATTGACCAGGAAGTCTCCACGAAGCTGATAACTCTTTGCACACGCCCACACGCCGACCCGCCGATACGTTTCCCCCTGCCGCCGGCCCATTTTCAACGCAACCGTCCGGGCCGCGGCCAGTTGGCTGTTTTTCCGTCCGGCGACTGCCGGACTCGACCCGTATGAATCAGATATGGGCGCTTCGTTACCGCCAGTCCGGCTCGGACCGGGTTGAAAAACGGCCAACTGATCCGCCGACCGCCGCGCGACATCACCATTATATGCGAGACGGTGCACTCTAGGGCTCCACTCACCTATCCTTTTGTCGAAAGGGTCGTCCAGCGAACGGAACAGATGCCGTCCCTATTACCCAGCGTTTCAACAGCGCATCGATCGACAATAAGCCGGGACCGAACACCAACACAATCAAAGCAGCCAGGAGAAAGGGAAACGGATCGGCCTTTACAAACTTATCCGGGTCACTGAAGATGCTCGACACTGCCTCAAAATCCGCGGTCACGTAAGCTACGCTCATCGAAATGACAATTAGCAGCGCGAGGGGTCGGGAAGCCAGGCCGATGATCAGCAACAGGCTGCCGAAGCACTCCAGTGCGCTAACGAAATAGGCGTTCACCGCCGGCGCCGGAATACCGAGGCTGGTGAAATAATCGATGATTTTTCCGATGTTTGAAAGCTTGCCTTTTCCTGTAAGGAACAGCTGCCAAAAAAAATACAGACGCAGAGCCAATAAAAACGGCGACTGCAGGAAATTTGCGACCGTTACGAGCAGTTCGTAAGCGCGCACTACTGCATTTCGAATCGTGTTCATGACTTGCGGCAAAACCAGCCAAGCGCGGACCAAGTATCAAACCATTCCTTGATTTGAGCGGACCAGTCGATGTTCGTCCTTTCGCTCACCATTACTGCCTCGCCACATGCGTCCTCGACCGTTGCGCCGCCGCCAAGTGATCTCAGGATCGTAAACGCCTCCGGATCAAGCCGCTTGTAATAAAGCATGTTGTCGTGCCGATGAACGGCAAGATAAATCTTTCCCGGCTTCGGAAGTTTGACACGTTTTCGCCTTTTTTCGGCCTTCGGCGCACCGTCCATTGCGTTACTCGCTTCACTGCGCAATACATCCGACTCACGCTTTTTTATAGCAATCAGGAAATCGTCGACCGCGAAGTTCAGTTCCAACAACGAGAGATAGGGTTGCAGGCCCAGTCGTAGCTTTGAAGCCGGAGTATCGAGGATGTCGTCGGGAGTGACTGACGGGTTGGCTGGACCATCGAAGGCCACCACTTGCGCCCACTCAAAGCGGACCATGTCGAGAGCCAGTTCCTCTCGCGGCGCGCTCCATTGCGGCTCTTCGCGTAGAAACTGTTCAAGCCGATTGCCGAGATCCCGGAGGGTATACGAATCGGACGGGTAGCGCGATAGATAGGCAGCGGCAAGTTTCATGAACCTCCGCTCCCCTAAGACGGCTCGAAGCCCAGGGTAATCGTCGTAAAGACAATCCAGGGTCCGAAACCAATATTGGCGATTATAAATCTCCAACCGCTCAAACGAGCTGAGCCGATCGTTCGGTTTGATAAACTCCGAAGCGACCGCCTCCATAGGAGCACCATCCGTCCACCGCTTCTGCATTCCCCATTGTGAGTTCAGCGGACGAAAGAGAGCCGCGGCCATCACTCGTTGCAATTCGCGGAGCTGAGCCCGTGAATTGATCTCACGGGGCGGTCGCGGCGAGCTGTTTGTCGCGGAATTTGTTAGCTTTGAGTGCTTCATTGTGAACTTCGTCAAAGGACGGGATACGGTCATCCCATTCCAGCAGGGTGGCGGTGTTGCCGACCAGTTTGATGGCATGTGCGTACATCCCCCAGACAGGGTCAAGAACCGGATGGTCGTGGGTATCGAGAAGGTATTTCTCATACTTCGAGTGACCCGCAATGTGGATTTGCCCTACCCGATGGTGAGGCACGTTGTTCAGATAATCGTAGGGATCGAAGTTATGATTTTGCGACGAAACGTAAATGTTATTCACATCCAGAAGAATGCCGCAATCAGCTAACTCAACTACTTCGCTCAGGAACTCCCACTCCGTCATCTCGGAGGCATGATATTCCGCGTAGCTACTGACATTTTCGACACAAATCGGCACTTCAAGATAATCGCGCGCCGTCCGAATCTTCTCCGCGGTATGGCGCGCCACCGCAAAGGTATAAGGCATGGGCAGCAGGTCATGCGTGTAACGTCCATCGACGCTGCCCCAGCAAAGATGGTCGGAAAGCCAAGGCGTATTTGTGTATTTAACCAGTCGCTTGAGGCGTTTTAGGTGCTCTCGGTTAAATTTGTCGGCCGAGCCAAAATAGATCGCTACACCGTGCTGGACTACCCGGTACTGTTCAAGAATCGAGTCAAGCACCTCGAGAGGCCTGCCTCCGTCCACCATAAAATTCTCGGAGATGATCTCAAACCAATCGACCACAGGCTTTTTCGCGAGAATGTGCCGGTAATGTGGTACCCGCAGGCCTATACCAATGCCATATTCGGTGAACCCATTGAAAGCATTTGCTGGCATAATCTAACCTCCTGTTCCCGGAGAGGGACGACCTCTATGCCGTCCCAGATTGAGACGACCTGGAAGCCGCCCTCCCCAAGGTTGTTTTCTTTTCAAGCCGAGCGACGCGAGTTTTAACTTATATTGGCGCCAGGATTCTACGTACCTGGTGTTGGAGTAGCTGAAGCGCACCCGCCTTTACCCTTGCAGGAGTTTTTGCCCTTGCAGCCATTATCCCCGGTCTTGCAGCCCCCTTGGCCCTTACAATCGTTTTGGCCCTTGCAGGAGTGCTTGCCCTTTTCCGCGTCGGCCATGGTCTGCAGAGCGACACCGGCTTTGGTACTAGTTGTGCTCGCGGCATATGCACGTACCGCGAATGAACCTGTCAGAAGGCCGGCGACCGCTGCGCCCGCAATCACTGCTCTGGATGGTCTAATCATCTTTTAACTCTTTCTTATTTAGTTGGTGTTTGCTCGCCTTCGCGACAGCACTGCCCTGGAGAGAAGACGATCAAACTTCCGGTCTTCTTTTTGTGCGCGCGTTGGCATAGTTATAGATGCAATTGCACCTCCATTATTCCCCGAAATCATACAATTGGGGAGCTTTTTGAATTCGCGTCTGACAAACGCTCCCCAATCAGGCTAGGCCAAATCGCTTTCAGCGCATGAAGATTGACCGCACGTCGTTCGCTATCGCTGAAAACTCGTGGCCGCGGATGATCGAACCGTCCCGCAAGCGCCTGAAACCACGAGCCGTACCGCGCGGGCGAAGAAGCTCCACAAAGGTCTCCTCCGATGATCAACGATTTTTGTCGTAAGAGGTCGATCGCCCAAACAATATCAGACAACGAAAATCGGCCGTTCTCCCAATTGGTGATTGCGTCGCTCTCCACGAGGCTATCCAAGTCCACAGTCACATAGACCGGAAATGTCCCCACTGATTCGACATATCGGGCAAAAGCGGCACGCCAATCCAGCGTCGACACCGGATGAAGCCAAGACGGGTAATCGTCGCCTTCGGATCGCCAAGGGGCAACCCAGAGTCTGCCCGAGCGGCATGCAGACCGATTTCCAAGTAATCTCCACGGGAGACGGCACTCAAAGCTACCGCAACCCCAAACCGCGATCTGTTTAACCAAGGGGTTCTCCAGCGCACGATTAACCCAAGCACCACAGGACCAAAAAGGTGGACGGACATCCCAGTCCGGATGGTTATCGAACGAGAAAATTACGAACGGTACCTTCACTTGGCGGATAAAAATCGCAGTCAGGTGATGGAAATCCCCCGAACCAGAGAGGATGAATGGCTGCAAAGACTCGGCAAATTCCCCGTAGAAGCGCTCAATCGCCCGTTTAGAAGTGATGAATCGCAGCGAAGGCCCGGCTTCTCGAGCATCAACCCGAATGGGAGGTTCGAAGGATGAAGACACGCCAAAATCCCAGGCGTCGTCGAACGCAAGCCAGACGCTCCCGACGCCTCGGCTTGAACCCGCGTTGTTTACCATAGATCACTCGCATTCGCGAATTTGCGAATTACGGGGTCGTATCTTGTAGGCTCCAGAAGCGGCAAAACTCGCTTAAAAACCGGGTTAAGCCAGCCGTATGGCGAGCGGACATAGAGATCCAGCGGTTCCAGTTCCATTCGGAAGTGGTACTTGGGATCGTAGTTCAACGGCGCGCTATGATAGGTGTGAATACCGTTCTTGAGTGCCCAAGTGATCGTGTCTCTCCAGGTCACAAAATAGAGATGATATGCAAAGGCCACAGAATAATCCAGGCCGATGTAATTGTCGCGGAGTACACCCTGGTGAACGATCGTCGAAGCGAACGCGATGATCCGGCCCTCTTGGCGCCAAATGAAAAATCTCGCGCGATCATTCATCCGCTCACCAAGCTCGCAAAGGTAATACTTCGTCAGTTCTTCGAACTTGAATTCCGATCTACTCAGCGTCTGCCGATAAAGCGGATAAACTTCGTCCACATACGGCGCGATATCCCTAACAACTTCACATTCGATCGGCGGTCCGCTCTCCGCCTTTCGAAATTTCTTACGAAGATTTTTCCGCATCGTATAACTGACGCGTGTTTTTAGGTAGGTCTGGAAATCCGCAAAATTCAGGTCCAGTTTAGTGGCAGGCATGCTGGGCACGCGCGTAAACCCGCAGAGGCGTAGCCGGTCCAGATAATGGCGGTAAAACTTCGGATAATCCTTGAAGACGATTAGAACCGCCTTCAATCGCCGCGCTACCGGATTTAGACTTTCCTTCAACGCCTCAACCGTCCAACCAGGACTCCGGCTCACCTTCTCCAGAGCAATGTCCCCTTCGCCGGCGGAGCAACCAACCATCAACATTCGTACCTTCAGAAATCCTGGAAAATGTCGTCGAAGCCGAGCCAGGAGATTCCGGATAAAAGTTGGAGTTCCGGTCGCGAGATCTTGGCTTACAATCAGGAACGGCTGTATTGCCCGCGTTGTTCCACCGGCGTCTTTTAGCAACAGGTAGTAATGGACAAATTGCTCCTTTAGCGATTCGTGAACGATCTCGTAATAACGATGATCCGTCGGGCAATCCTTGAAACCGGCAATCCAGGTCTCGTAATCTTCGGGCGGAATGCTGTCGGCTACCGCTGCTGATCCAAAAGAGGCTTTGACGGTAAACTGAATGAAGGGCATTAGCAGGAGACTCTCCGCAGATTCTGCCTGTGAATCCCGAGTGGACGAACCTGAAGGATGCATGGCGTACTACGGCGTCGCCCGCGACTCAGCTTCAGGGGTGAGCGGCCTGCTTTTATCCGGCAGGGTCGGATCCAGGAACGCTAGCGCGTGCGGCGGCTTGATTACTCGAGTCCCTTCCCGGCGCTGCTGCTCTGCGATCTGTAAATGGAGTAGTTCCATCTTGGTCCAGTGCAGCTTCGGACGGAAATGATGCTCGGCGTGGTAACCGTTGTTAAACCAAAGCAAATTGTAGATTTTCTCGTACGAACTCACACCCCAGGCAATCGGTTTCTCCGGGTTCCCGCCGTAATGCAGATAGTAGCCGTTCAGGTACGAAAGACAGTGCCCGAGATAGTAGAACGGCAAAAAGAACAGGATGAATTTCCAATTCAGAATACCTAGAAGAACGAAGAAACTGATGAACGCAACAATCTCAAAGACACCCCAATACGCGTCCGCCGGGTTCTTACGTTTGATTTCCGCAAAAATCGCCTTGGGGTCGTCGCGCAAGTAGCTGAGAAAGACGTAGCTCCAGACGTTCTCCGCCTCGCCATCGTGGCCGTGTCTGTAAATGGACAACCAGTCTACAGTATCCCCGTGATCATCAAGTCTGTCACTGTTCCCCATGTGATGCCTGTGATGCACATATTTGTAGAATGTTTGAGAGAATCCTAGAGACAGTGATTCGATTATCGCGAACACTCGATTCAACGGGCGCCAGGTGAAATACGGGTTATGTAGAAAATTATGTGAGATCCCATTGATGTTCCACGAGATGCTGACTGAGTAGACGATTCCCATGCAAATCAGCACCCACCACGGAGCAACGGGGAAAAGGGTGAAAAAGGTCAAAATGTATGCGAAATGCAAAAATCCGCAAAGGGCCGGCACGGCATCCCACTTAGAATAAGCCAAAACCTTCATACGCAGAACTGATAAAGTACTTCAGCGGAATTCGCCACACGAAGTTTTTGGGTGGTCGGGTAGGTACCAGGCTCCCGGTAGGGCGAGGCTCCGTCCGAGCCGCTCACGGCGCTACCATCTCCGCTTCGCGCGAAAACTTTTCCGGAAACATCGTCCCACGAGAACCGATCCCCAGCTCTTTACGGCATCTTCGCGGCCCGGACTACCGGGGCTCGCCCTGCGTCCCAAGCGCCGTAACCGGCTCGGACGGAGCCTCGCCCTACCCGGAGCCTCGCCCTATAAAAGGGCGTCTCACGCTCGGATATCTACATCCTTTGTTTCGCGCAGAAACACCATACCGATGACAAAGGTAACGAGCGCGACGCCGATCGGATACCAAAGACCGGCGTAGATGTTCCCGGTCGCCACGCTCACGCTCGCCGCGATGAACGGCAGCAGCCCTCCGAATATGCCATTACCAATGTGGTATGGAAACGACATCGATGTGTAACGAATCCGGGTCGGGAACATCTCCACGAGAAGGGCAGCGATCGGGCCATAAACCATCGTGACGTAAAGGACGAGGATAACGAGTACCAGAACCGCTCCTGGGTAGTATATTTTCGCTGGATCGGCGGTCTTCGGATAGCCAGCCGAGGTAAGAGCAGCGGCCAACGCCTTGGCGTCATAGCCCTGCAATCGATTCGAACCGATGGAGATGGCGAGGGTTGGACCTCCTTGAGGAGGCTTAGCCGCAAACGAATAACCTCGCGTGTTCAGGTCCAGCTTGAGCTGCTCTAAGTCGGCACCATTGTCAGCCGAAACAACGATCGGCGCATTCTTTAATGCCGCGGCCAGGGCCGGGTTCACAAAGTTGGTTAGCTGATGGAAGAGCGGAAAATAAGTTAAGACCGCCAACAGACATCCGGCCATGATGATGCCCTTGCGTCCGATTCGGTCCGAGAGCCATCCGAAGAAGATGAAGAACGGAGTGCCGATCACCAGTGAAGTCGCGATCAGCATGTAGGCCGTCGTAAAGTCTTTGAGACTCAAGGCGTTCTGAAGGAAGAACAAGGCGTGGAACTGCCCGGTATACCAAACGACCCCCTGGCCGGCGGTTGCGCCAAACAGCGCCAGCCAGACATATTTAGCGTTCGGCATCCTGAGAAAACTCTCCCGTAAAGGAGCCCTCGATCCTCTTCCCAGCGATTTCATTTCCGCAAAGACGGGCGACTCTTGAAGTCTCAGCCGGATGTAAACAGAAATCGCGAGGAGAATTATTGACAGGATAAATGGGATTCGCCAACCCCAGGACTTAAAAGCATCGGCGGACATCGAAAGGCGCAAAATCAGAATCACAGCGAGCGCGAGAAACAAACCTAAAGTAGCCGTCGTCTGGATCCAACCCGTGTAAAAACCGCGTTTACCCTGCGGGGCATGCTCGGCGACATAGGTAGCAGCACCTCCGTACTCACCACCGAGCGCCAGGCCTTGCGCGACACGCAAAAGAAAGAGAATAATCGGCGCCAGCCATCCAATCGAGGCAAAGGTTGGCAATACCCCCACGAGCGCGGTCGAGAAACCCATCACCGTGATCGTGATCAAAAACGTGTATTTTCTTCCAACCAAGTCTCCTATCCGCCCAAATACCAGCGCTCCAAACGGTCGGACAACAAAACCCACGCCGAACGTCAGGAGGCTGGTCAGCAATGCTGTTACCGGATTGCCTGGAGGAAAAAACAGACCGGCGAAGAAGGCAGCCAAAGTGCCGTAAATGTAGAAATCATACCATTCAAAAACGGTGCCCAGGGAGGAGGCGAGAATAACCCGACGATGTTGAGCTCGGAGCTCCCCAGCGGTCAGAGCCGAAACGACGGATGCGGGCGTAGACATAATCATACCCCGTGAGAGAGGATCTTTGACAAAAATTGCTGTGCGCGCTCGGTTCCAGGCGATTGGAAGAAGTCCGCTTTGGGGCGGTCTTCCACAATCTGGCCCTGGTCCATGAATATAACCCGATTGGCAACCTCTCTCGCGAAACCCATTTCATGAGTGACTACCATCATCGTCATCCCCTCTTCCGCCAGCTTCACCATGACATCGAGCACTTCTTTGATCATCTCCGGGTCAAGCGCCGACGTGGGCTCATCAAACAGCATCGCGATCGGATCCATCGCCAGGGCGCGCGCAATCGCCACGCGCTGCTGTTGCCCGCCTGATAAATGGGCAGGAAACTTCTTAGCGTGCGCCGCCAGGTCCACCAACTCGAGAAGTTTAAGCGCTTTCTCGCTCGCCTCCCGATTTCCTCGCCCCAGCACTTTACACTGAGCAATCGTGAGATTCTGCATTACCGTCAGATGCGGAAAGAGTTCGAAATGCTGGAAAACCATTCCGACCCGCGAACGGAGCTTAGAGAGATTTGTGTTACGAGCGCTCACCGAAATGTTGTCGACCAAGATCTCGCCTTGTTGAAACGCCTCTAAGCCGTTTACGCATTTGATCAGCGTGGATTTACCCGAGCCCGAAGGTCCACATACGACGACCACCTCACCTTTGCTGACTTCTGTGCTGCACTCCTTGAGAACATGGAATTCTTCGTACCATTTGCTTATTTTTTTGATTGAGATCATGACGCAAGTTTCTTTTGGAGCACGCGCACGACCATCGAGGCGCCAAAACAGATTACAAAATAGACAGCTCCGGCGAATAGCAGCAATTCAACCAGAGTGCCGTCGCGATTCCCGGTATTGTAGGCGACGCCGAAAAACTCTGCCAAGCCAATGACGTAAACCAGCGACGTGTCCTGGAACAGAATGATCGCCTGAGTGAGTAGCAGCGGAATCATGCGCCGGAAAGCCTGTGGTAAGACAATAAGGCCCATCGTTTGCCTACCCGTCATACCGAGAGCTAAACCTGCTGAAACTTGCCCTCTGGATACGCTTTGGATCCCGGCCCGGATGATCTCGGCATAGTACGAGGCTTCGAAAAGTGCAAACGCCACAAAAGCCGAAAGGAGTCGAATATCAAAACCAGGGCGCCCAATCAGGCTGTTGATCACCTGAGGCACCAACAAGTAGAACCAAAGCAAAACCATCACCAACGGGACTGATCGGAACCCGTTGACGTAAAGCGCAGCCAGATTCGAAAGAATCGAGCTTTTCGACAGACGTGCGACCGCGATCAGCGTGCCAAGGACAACGCCGACCACAATCGCTACGCCGGTGATCTCCAGCGTCTGCACCATCCCCTGCCAGAGGTACGGCAGCGCCCCCGGGATCGAACTCCAATCAAATGCGTACATTTACTTTCTGCCTCCTACATATCCGGGTAAACGAGTAACCCGCTCGAGAAATCGCGCAACAATCATAACCGTCACATTGATAATGCCGTAAAGAAGGGTCACAGCGATGAACGACTCGTACCAGTGCGCAGTGAACTCACCTAATTGTTGGCTCTGACGCGATAGCTCCGCCAATCCAATCGTCGACGCCACAGCGGAGTTCTTGATAATGTTTAAAAATTCCGAAGTCAGGGTCGGTATGATGATCCGATAGGCAACCGGCAACAGGATCAATTGATAAACCTGCATCAGATGTAGACCCAGAGCCAAGCCCGCCGCTCGCTGCCCGCGCCCAAGAGCATCGATGCCCGATCGCACTTGTTCTGCCACGCGCGCCGCGGTAAAAAATCCAAGACATAAAACTCCGGAGATGAATTGCTGCAATATCGGACTCAATCCCTGTTTGAACCATGTTCCGAATACCGGAACGATTTCGGGTAGCACAAAATACCAGATGAAAAGCTGAACCAGCAGCGGGACATTCCGAAAGATCTCGACGTAGGCTGCGCCCAAGCCTGGAAGCAGTTTACCGGGCAAGGTTCGCAAAACCCCGACGATCGAGCCGACCACAAAAGCCAGGATCCAAGCCGTGATCGACAAGAGGAGCGTCCATTCCAACCCGACTAACAGGAAACGAAGATAGGTGCCACTCCCATCAAAAGCCGGCTGAAAAAAGATATTCCAATCAAACCCCGTCGAAAGTGTGCCCATAAGCTCAGAACTCCCGTGGCGTAAGCAAAGGCTCTAGTGTCCTGTCCCGGAAATAGCACGGACGAACTCGAGTACTCAAGAACTCGAGCTCTCGAGAATTCAAGAAGAGCAAATATTCTCTGCGCCGAATTTCGTATCGCTCCATACTTGAGTTCTTGAGTGCTCGAGTTCTTGAGTTCGTACACGCTATTTCGGGGGACAGCACACTAACCATAGCCTGTCGTAGCGCGCCACGCAGGGCAAAGGCTGGAGCCTTCGCTTAAACCGGGGAACTTCTACTGAAAAGCTTTGTCGTTCGGATGCTTGAACAGCTCTTTCATGTCGTCACTCATAGGAAGATCGAGATTCAAGCCCTTCGGCGGAATTGGTGATTGAAACCATTTCTGATAAAGCTTTGCAGCCTCGCCCGATGTTTCCGCTTGAGCGATAGTTTCATCGACTAGTTTTTTAAAGTCGGCGTCCCCTTTCTTCATCATCATCCCATAAGCCTCTTTTGATTGCGGGGTCCCCACGATCACCCAGTCCTCCGGCTTCCGCGCTTTCGCGCGTTCTCCAGCCAGTAGCGCATCGTCCAGCATAAAAGCGACCGCTCGTCCGCTCTGCAAGGTTAGGAATGATTCGCCGTGATCTTTAGCGCTGATGATGTTCATCCCCATCTTATTTTTCTCGTTCATTTCGCGGATATTACGTTCAGAGGTCGTTCCAGCGGTGACTACAACGTTCTTACCTTTTAGATCCGGGAAATCCTTTATGCCGGAATCCTTCTTCACGAGTAGCCGCGTACCGATGATAAACATCGTATCCGAAAAAGAAACCTGCTGTTGCCGCTCAAGATTATTGGTGGTCGATCCAGATTCGATGTCGATCGTCCCGTTCTGAACTAACGGAATTCGATTTTGCGAAGTGACCGGGATCAATTTGACCTGCAGATTTGGCAAGTTGAGCTTCTTCTTGACAGCGTCGACCACCAACATGACCAGGTCCTGAGAGTAACCCACCACTTGATTCTTATCGTCATAATAGGAGAACGGTATCGAAGATTCCCGGTGGCCCACCGAAATGAATCCGTCGTCCTTGACCTTTTTAAGTGTCCCAGTCAGTTGATCCGCCCCCCAAGCCCCGGCGGTTACCGCGACCAGACTAAGGCCGATGGCAGCAAATAAATAGTTTTTCATAGCTAAAGGATTCATTTTGGTGTGGGTTGAACTGTGGAATCGTGCTCCTCGTGCATGTTTTTCAGGTTAAACAAATCGATCTCAACCGAAAATTTGTTGTACCGCAATCGCTCAAGATCAGCTTCCGTCGCCAGACCCTGTTTTACCTGTTTCTCGAGATTTTCTTCCGCCTCACGATAGACGTCTAAGTGTCGCTCCAGGATCTGAGCTTTCTCTTCCGGTTTATCGTAGAGATCTGCTTCGGCACCAAACAGCCTTTCACCGACTTCGATCAGTTCGGGTACCCGCGTCAAACCGCGTTTGTACAGGTCGAACCGCGCCTTTGTTTCGCTCAACGCAGCATTGAATCGCTGCTTTTTCAACCGAAGAAGTGGAGGGTCATCGTCTTTTAACTCGACCAATGGCATATTCACTACCGCCATGACTTTCGGACTCAACTTAGCCACTTGTTGGGCGTACAGTCCTGGCTGCAACCCACTCGTCCAAATGATGATTGCCAGTACGCAGCTCCATCCTCGCTTTGATCCGATTTTACGCATCGTGGGAGGGAGTATACTTTCGGGAGCCGGACTTTGTCCCGCAAAAAGCAGAGCCAAGCAGATCAGACTATGAAAGTGTTGTGGACCACGTCCTTAGTGCTGATATGCCTCCTTGGTGGGGCTATTAATGCGATCAGTCAGGGTATCCAGGTTGAATCAGCCTATTATGGATCTCGCGACGGCGTCGGTGTTGACGTTACCAGCCGAGTTCAACGATTCGCGGACTACGGTGAGCCTTTCAGGGTAGGCAACGAAACCCTGCGGATTGATCCCTCTCCAAACCGCCCCAAAACGCTCACTGTCGTCTACTCCGTCAACGGGCGACGCATCTCCGAGACTGTGGCGGAAGGTGAAGTATTTTACTTCAGAAACATCCGGAACAAAAGGGACGACTCACACGAAGGTCACAAAGTCAGAGGAGGTAGCAAAGGTTTTTGAAAATTTTAGACGGAATTCAGGTCCAGCGTTTTGTCCTACTGTCTCTTCGCGAAAGCCTCTTCCCGTTTACGGCGCTCGATGACAAACGTGTTGTTGTTACCATACAGGGTCCACGGCCCGGGAGGAACTTCTTCAAAATCTACAAAACGCCAATCTGTTGCATCGGTGTTCCCTAACTTTAAATAATCCCGAATCGCGGGCGAGACGTCGAGACCCGCACCTCGATTTAAGTTCGGACGCGGCCGGTCGCCGCCAAAAACATACGCCCAGTGATCGCTGCGAAACGGGCCAACATCTTCCCACTGTCCGTAGCAGACCAGGTTGCCCTTCCGGATGGCCACCCAACGCCCCTTCAGAACCGTTTGGCCGGATTTGACAAACGATTCCCGAAACCAAGGGATCACCGTGTATGCCTCAACCTTGGTGCGGCCTCCGCTCACATCATTGTAAGGTAAAGCCAGGTAGAACGGATTTTGGCCGGGAACGAATTTTGCCGGAATGAACCCCCTGCGATCAGCTGATTCAGGACTGTCGGATCCGCCAAAGTTTCTTGCCCAGTTGGAATCCCAGGAACTTGAACGATTTGGAACCGGGTTGTTGCCTGCTGGTGTTTCACCGATCCAGAACACAGTAGTGACGATCTGGACGTGCCACGGATATTTCCCGCCTGGCTGCGCCAGGGGATTTTTCTGCAAATTACTGGGTTCGCTTTTGAAGAGGATGCTCTCGCGAAGTTTCATAGCGTTTTCTGTGAAGCGCGCGGCGGCATCGCTCGCAGTTTGCGCGACAAGAGCCGATGCTCCCGTCGAGACTAAGCCGCACACAAATGTCAAGAGTAACCCTTCGTTTCTCATAAAAAAGAACCCGAGTGTAGAAGCAGCTACGATATGTGTCAACCACTGATCTGACCAAAATCCGATAAAAGAATACCCATCAACGTCAAAAACCGGTCGTACGGGCCGCTATTCAGCCGAAAGATGAGTGATTTTAGGTCAAAACTGACAAGACAAGAAGCCGAAGAGGAAAGAATTCAAGAACTCGAGCACTCAAGAACTCGAGAATACGACCCGCCGGCGCTACAGGTCACAGGAGCCTTGGCAATCAGCAATCGGTATTCGGGATCCCGGCAACCAGGGGCTAAGCGAAGGCACTCATTCTTGAATTCTTGAATTCTTGAGTTCTCGAGTTCTTGAGTACTTTCCTCTTCGCACGCCGACACGCCGATACGCCGACACGCCGATACGCCGACACGCCGATACGCCGACCCGTTCCTTTGCAAAGGGGTCTGTCCCCTTGTGCCGGCGCCTGTTCTCGACAATGAGTAGCCGGTCACTATCGATTCTCCACATGATTACCCGCCTTGTTATTTTGGTCCTCTGCTGTGTTTCCAGAGCCGCCGTGGCAGACGGCGTCCCGATCAAAATCGAAAACGCGTGGCTGCAGGCCCTTCCTCCGGTCGCCGAGGCGACTGCCGCCTACATGAGGATAAGAAATCTTGGTGAGGCACCGCTGAAACTGACCGGCGCTTCTTCTCCAATCGCGACAAGGATCGAGCCGATGATCACAACCAAACAAGTCCGGAATGGTCAGGAAATACTGGGTATGGAGACCGTTGCAGAGCTTGAAATTCCGCCTGGTGGCATGTTGGAGCTGAAACCCGGCGGAAACCATCTTATGATGATGGGATTGACCGCTCATCCCAAGGAAGGCGAACGCGTAAAATTGACTGTGCGATTTGCGCCCGGCGATCACCGGATTGATCTTGAGATCCCAGTCCTTAGACAGGAACCAAATGAATAAAACAGTCTCGGAACCTGAAAAAAACCTACTCCCAAACGGTTCTACTCCTGGAGGTATGCGACGGATGTTTGTGGCGGCCTTCGCCCTCATTCTGGCCCTGCTCGTCAGCTTTCTTTTTGCCCGTTATTCGGCCTACAAAACCGTTCAGGCAAGCTATTACGGACAGGCTTTGGTGCCGGCTAAAGAGGCGTTTAACTTCCGTCTTGTAGATCAGGAAGGAAAGACGTTTCAGCTGAGCCAACTGCACGGAAAAGCTGTGTTGTTTTCCTTCGGATTTACCCATTGCCCAAACGTCTGCCCGACAACTCTGA
>DASXBV010000232.1:0-26948 GCA_036491515.1 Chthoniobacterales bacterium | reverse complement strand
GATCTACAAACAAGGCACCGCGATAATCTTCTTCCTGTAGCTTGAACTGCTGGACCATCGTCCCCATCGCTCCATCCAAAACGAGAATCCGCTGGTCCAGCGCTTGAACGATATCGAAAGAGGCGGCGGTTTTTTGGAGCTGGCTTGGCATAGGGATGAAGCAAAGAAGCTAGCATCTGGGCAGGATTTCTGCAAATAATAGATTGATGTATCCAGATATGTAGATGGATTACGCTGAACTGGGAACTCAAGGACTCGAGAACTCGAGAAGCCAAAGAAGAAACGAAGGTTTCCAACCGAATTCGCATCGCACCATTCTTGAGTTCTCGAGTTCTTGAGTTCTCGAGTTCTCCTCCTCTCCTACGCGAACACATCCGCCGCAACCGCGAGCACGAAGACCAGACTCACAAATGCGTTACTCTGAAAGAAAGCTTTATTGATGCCAGCGAGATCGAGCTTCGCCGCCGCACGGTGTTCGTAGATCAAAGCGCCCAAAACGAGCACCAGCGCCGCATAGTAGATCGCACCCAGTCCGCTCGCCAATCCAAACAGAACCAGGCAAATGACCAAAATTCCGTGCATGACCTGAGCCAACCGCAGGCTTCCCGGGATGCCATACTTGACGACCATTGATCCCAAACCCTTGCGCTTATCGAAGTCGTAGTCCTGGATCGCGTAAATCAGATCAAATCCGACCAGCCAGAAGACCACGCCCAGAGCCAAAACGAGCGGAGGAACATCGAACCGACCTTTGACTGCCAGCCAGGCGCCTACCGGTGAAACCGCCAGAGCCAGCCCAAGATAAAATTGAGTAAATGACGTGAACCGCTTGGTCAGTGAGTAAAAGAAAACAATCGCCAGAGCCACGGGTGAGAGTAGGAAACAGAGCGGGTTAATCAACCAACTGACGAAGATAAATCCAGCGGAGGGCACCAACACCAATGACCACCCCACCCGCTTTGAAACCAGCTTGTGCCGGCCGGCAGTACGCGGGTTTTCTTTATCAATCTCCCAGTCTGCTACCCGGTTGAAGGCCATGGCCGCAGTCCTTGCGAAGACCATGGCCAAAAGGATGAGCACAGCGATTCGAACGCTCGGGAACCCGTGTGCTGCGACGATCATTGAACCCGCGGCAAAAGGCAGCGCGAAGATTGTATGGGAAAATCTGATGAATTTCAGAATGCGCTGGATGTAATCGAACACGTTCTCGAAAGACGAATAGTTGCCAATCGACGCAAATGCAAAACTGAACCCGCTGAATCCGCTCTTACCTGTTGCCTTGGGAACAGGGAACAGCGGGCTCACCGGGTTCAGGTCTCTGCAGCGGCCAAGTATTTACCTGAACCCGCTGTTACCCGTTCCCTGTTCCCTTATCGGGCGCTTGTGAAATATTTCACAAATAATCGCTTGCGGGCTTAAATAAGAAAAACCTATGTTGAAAACGGCTCCAGTTTTTCGCCATGGCAATCTCCACTCGCGATATCGTAACGCCTGATACGCTAGCTCGCGCGTCTAAATCCCTGGAGGCCATCAGCGATTCCGAATTACTGGGCGAAAAACTCACGATCAATATGGGGCCTTCCCACCCGGCCACCCATGGCGTTTTGCGCATTGTCCTGGAACTGGATGGAGAAATCATCACGAAAGCCGACCCCGACGTAGGCTACCTTCACCGCGGCGACGAAAAGATCGCGGAAAACATGCAGTACAACCAGTTCGTTCCCTACACGGATCGGCTGGATTATCTAGCGCCATTGGCCAACAACGTCGCATATGCCCTCGCAGTCGAAAAGCTGATGGGTTGGGAATTGCCGCCGCGTGGGAAAGCGATTCGCGTCATCTGTTGTGAAATAGCCCGAATCTCAGCTCATCTTCTGGGCATCGGGGCATTTGCGATGGATGTAGGGGCTACCACGGTGTTCATCTATACGTTTACGGAGCGCGAAAAGCTCTATGATTTGATCGAATTGCTGACGGGCGCCCGTTTCACTACCTCCTACACGCGGATAGGTGGCATGACGCGTGATCTGCCGGATGGATTCATCCCGCCGCTCAAGAAATTTTTGGATGAGTTCATTCCGCAATTGAATGAGGTCGATAAGCTCCTTACGCGCAACCGCATCTGGGTCGATCGCACTAAAGATCTCGGCGTGATTTCCAGGGAAGATGCTATCTCTTACGGCTTAAGTGGACCGAATATCCGCGGCAGCGGTGTGGAGTACGATGTCCGCAAAGCTCAGCCGTACCTCGATTACCAGAATTACGATTTCGATATCCCGATCGGTACGGTGGGCGATGCCTATGATCGCTATCTGATTCGCATAGAGGAAATGCGTCAGAGCGTCAAGATCTTGCGTCAGGCGATTGAGAAATTACCCGAAGGACCGTTCATGGTGCAGGATCGGAAAAATCTTCCTCCGGATAAGCCGGCGGTCTTGATGAAAATGGAGGAGTTGATTCATCACTTTATTATACACACTGAGGGAGTACACGCGCCGACAGGAGAAGTCTATTTTAGCGCGGAAAATCCGAAGGGAGAGCTCGGGTTTTATGTTAACAGCCGGGGAGGTGGTGTACCTCACCGGTTAAAGATTCGGGCCCCGTCGTTCGTGAACCTGAGCATTCTGCCGAAGATTCTTCCCGGCCACATGATGAGCGATGTGGTCGCAATTCTCGGCAGCCTGGACTTCGTGATGGGCGAATCCGACCGATAGCAATGCAACGTGGCGAGCTTATTCCGGTTGTGGCCGCGGTTCTTGCAATCGCCGGCTGCCAAAGGGAGTTCGCCAACCGAAATCTGGAGCAAGTGAAACCCAACATGTCTCAGAAGGAGGTCGAGTCGATCCTCGGAAATCCGGATCGGACAGAGAAAGTGGACTTGGAACTGGAAACACAGAAAAAGACGATGGCGATCACCCGCTATTACTACAATCAGAAGGGAGAAACTGTCGTGCTTCATTTCCAGAACGGGCACCTCATCAATGCACCCGAAAAACTGAAGGAGAAATGAAGATGGAAATCCCGGCCGAGCTTGAAGCCAAGATCGACGAAGCAATCGCCCAGTACCCGATTTCCAAACGCAGCGCCACTTTACCGTTGCTCCATCTAATTCAGGAACACTTTGGCTACATCGAAGATGCTGCGATTGAATGGGTCGCCGGAAAATTAAGTATCCAACCGATTAACGTGCTGGAAGTGGTTACTTTCTATCCAATGATTCGGCGAGAACCGGCTGGGAAGCATCACATCCGAGTTTGCCGCACCCTCTCCTGTGCCATGGCAGGCAGTTACGAACTGCTGGACACATTCTGCAAACACGCCAGAATCGACCGGCAACACAATGGACAACACGGCGCTCACCTCTTGAAGAGTGAAGACGGTAAGTACAGCATCGAGTTCGTGGAGTGCCTCGCCAGTTGCGGATTTGGACCGGTTTGCATGATCAACGATGATTTTTACGAAGCAGTGTCCCAAGAGGAAGTCCCACAACTACTCGCAAAATATCAGTAGCCATGGTCTCGATCGCTCGCACTCCACACCCGCGCGAAAAGCGGATCATCTTCAAAAATATCGATCGCCCGGGTTGGACGAACGAAATTGAGTGTTATTTCCGCGACGGCGGCTACGAAGAGCTAAAAAAGGCTTTCACGATGAAGCCGGAGCAAATCGTGAATGAGGTGAAAGCCTCCGGTTTACGAGGGCGAGGCGGCGCCGGGTTCCCCTGCGGAGTTAAATGGGGTTTTATCAAACCAGGTGGCTCGAAGCCGGTCTATCTGATTTGCAACGCGGACGAGTCGGAGCCGGGGACGTTCAAAGATCGTTACATCATTCACCAGGACCCACATCAGCTACTCGAGGGGATGATCATTTCCTGTTATGCGGTTAACGCGCGATTAGCCTACATCTATATCCGCGGCGAGTTTCCTGAAGGCGCAAAAATCCTTGAGCGCGCTCTCGCTGAGGCCAAAGAACATGGATTTCTCGGCAAGAATATCCTGGGTTCAGGATTCGATTTGGAGATCTACGTTTTCCGGGGCGCCGGAGCTTACATTTGCGGAGAAGAAACCGGTCTTATTGAATCAATGGAAGGAAAGCGTCCGTATCCACGCATCAAGCCGCCCTACTTTCCGGCTGCGCTCGGCCTGTATATGTGTCCGACCATTGTCAACAACGTCGAAACACTGTGCAACGTGAAGCATATCGTCCGGATCGGTGGCGCCGAATACGCAAAGATGGGAAAACCGAACAACACGGGTACCCGACTGCTTTGTGTGAGCGGTGATGTCCAGAAGCCTGGTTATTACGAGTTCGAGGTTGGGGGAATCACGATTGGCGAACTGATCAACGATATTTGTGGCGGTATGAAGCCCGGACGAACGCTCAAGGCGGTCATTCCCGGAGGTAGCTCCGCGAAGTTAATGAGCGCCAAGGACCGCTATAAAATCAAAACGAAGCAGCCGGACGGTAAGATGGTAGAGCAAGAGGTGGGGCTCGAGGATATCCCTATCGATTTCGATACCCTCGCTGCCGCAGGCTCCATGGCGGGGTCCGGCGGCGTTATCGTGATGGATGATACCCGGGACATGGTGTGGGTGCTTAACAACATCAACGAATTCTACGCACACGAGAGCTGCGGCCAATGCACACCCTGCCGCGAAGGTTCTCTCTGGATGAAAAAGATAACGGAACGAATGCTCCACGGTGGAGGCGTTGAACAAGACACCGCTACGCTGAAGAGCGTTGCCGACAACATCGCCGGGCGGACAATCTGTGCATTTGGAGAAGCCTGTGCGTGGCCTACCCAAAGCTTTGTCGCCAAGTTTCGAGATGAGTTTGTCGCGACCGCCGGCAAAAAGGGAAATACGAACGGATCTACTAACCACTGACGATTAACCATGAGTGCACCAACCGAACTTCTCAACGTGCAGATCGACGGTGTCTGGTACCAGTTCAAAAAGGGTACTCGGGTCATTGAAGCTTGCGCTCAGGCCGGAAAGTTCGTGCCTCATTACTGCTACCATCCCAAACTGAGCTCACCAGGCAATTGCCGTATGTGCCTCATTGAGATGGGCATGCCCAAGCTGGGCCCCGATCGGAAACCGGAATTGGGACCGGACGGTAAACCAGTCATCAATTGGATTCCCCGCCCCCAAATATCTTGTGCCCAAGATGTCGCGGAGGGCATGGGGGTGCGTACAGATTCAGCATTGACACGGGAGTGCCGGAACGGAGTGATGGAGTTTCTTTTAATCAATCATCCGCTGGATTGCCCGATTTGCGACCAGGCCGGCGAATGTCAGCTCCAGGAATACAGCGTCGAGTTTGGCACCGCAGGCTCCCGATTCCTGGACGAAAAGGTCAAAAAACCAAAACGTGTTCAGCTCGGTCCAAGGGTCACGCTCGACGATGAGCGCTGTATTCTGTGCTCTCGATGTATCCGGTTCATGAAAGAGATCGCGCATGACGATGTGTTAGGGTTCGCCAGCCGCGGAAGCCACACCTACCTCACCGCGTATCCTGGGAGAGTATTGGACAGCAATTACTCGCTGAACACCGTAGATATTTGTCCTGTTGGTGCTCTGACGAGCACAGATTTTCGATTCAAAATGCGCGTCTGGTTTCTCAAAGAAACCAAGAGCATCTGCACGAGCTGTGCCACGGGTTGCAACACCATCATCGGGACTCGCGAGAATGTGATCTATCGGCAGACACCCAGGGAAAATGACGCGGTCAATTCTGCCTGGATGTGCGACTACGGCCGCTTGAATTTTCACTACGTAAATTCCGCCGAACGACTCAAAATCCCGCAAGTGCGGGAGACTGAGGGATTGGCAAACGCCTCCTGGCGAAGCGCTCTCGCGACCGCCGCCGAAGAGCTGAAACAATTCCAAAAAGACGCCGTCGCCGTCATTGCTTCCGCGCAGATGACAAACGAGGAACTTTGGCTGGCAAAAAAGTTGATCGATTCGCTCGGCGCGACCTATCACGACATCGTTCCTCGATTCGGAGAAGCTGATGACATCCTCATGAGTGCAGATCGTAATCCAAACACCTTGGGCGCCCAGCTTTTTGGAGTAACCGGCGAACGTCCTGGTGCCGAGCTGCCGGAAATTGCCAAAAGAATTGGATCTGGCGAGATCAAAGCAGTGGTGGCTCTGGGCGAAGATTTAACCCAGTTCGGGCTGACCGAAGGCGAGCTTAAGAAACTGCCGACGCTGATTGTCGTCGGCATTCTGCCGAATGACACCACCCGCAGCGCGAGCGTGTTGCTTCCAGCCTGCGCTTTCCCGGAGAAGCGCGGCACGATGATCAATATCAAAGGTCGGCTGCAGCGTTTGAATCGGGCCGTGCAGCCTCCGGGAGAGGCCAGGGACGACTGGGAAATTATTCGTGACCTGATTCAACAGTTGACCGGATCGAACGGGATCTATCTTATCGAAGACGTTTTTAAACAAATTGCAGATGCGATTCCCGAAATGAAAGGGCTATCCTTCAGCAGGATTGGTGACAAGGGCGTGCAACTCGTCGACGAGACGGAGGAGGCGCGGGCGGCGCCCGTGACGGTATGACCGATGTTCTGATTATCATCCTGGTTTCTTTGGCCAAGACCCTCGGACTGATCTTCTTGATCATCCTCCCGATGGTTACGTATACGGTCTACGCCGAGCGACGTGTTTGCGCGCTGATCCAGGATCGGGTAGGCCCGAACCGGGTGGGAATCTACGGCCTCCTTCAACCGATCGCAGACGCCGTAAAGTTGTTGTTGAAGGAAGATTTTACGCCAGCTCACGTAAACAAGTTCTACTATTGGTTAGCGCCGGCTTGCGCAATGGCACCGTCGATGATGGCTCTCGCCGTGATTCCTTTTGGAAGCCAACTTTGGGGCGAGCCGATGGTAGTCGCGAATGTTAATGTCGGCGTTCTTTGGGTCTTCGCCGTTTCTTCCCTGGGTGTCTACGGCATTGTGTTGGCAGGATGGTCCTCAAACTCGAAGTATCCCTTCCTCGGTGGGATCCGCTCCACCTCACAGATGATTTCTTACGAGCTTTCCCTGGCCCTGTCGGTGATCCCGATTTTTATGATTTGCGGGACTCTGAACCTGCCGGGCATCGTCCAGTACCAGATCGACCATGGCTGGATGATTTCTCCAATCTGGATTAAGGGGATCAGTCTCTTCCCTCCTAACATCAATTTTCAGGAGATCCTGCAATCAATCGACATCCTGAAAATCGTTCTTTGGATTCCGCTCTTTGTCTCCTTTGTAGTTTTCACGATCTCAATGTTCGCAGAGACGAACCGCTTGCCGTTCGATCTGCCGGAGGCCGAGACTGAGCTGATCGGCGGATATCACACCGAGTATTCATCGATGAAGTTCGCACTGTTCTTCCTGGGAGAATATGCTGCGATGATTACCGGGTCAGCGGTGATAATAACCCTTTACTTTGGTGCATGGCACGTTCCGTTTCTGCCAACTACGCTCCATAATCCCTATACGATTTGGGGCATATTACTTGGGCTCATTCACATCACCGCTTTCTTCGTCAAGGTGGCTCTGCTCCTTTTCTTTTTTATCTGGGTCCGCTGGACATTGCCGCGCTTCCGGTACGATCAATTGATGAGGCTCGGTTGGTATTTCTTCATCGAGATTGCTTTGGTGAACGTGTTCGTCGTCGCAATCATTCTGCCTTTCGTGCGAAAATAATGAGCTACTGTTATGGCTTACACCGTTAGCCGTCCAAAACTGACCTTTGCAGAAAAGGCGTATTTGCCTGCCATCATGACGGGCCTGGCGATTACCATCGGTCATCTCGTTAGTATTCTTACCGGCAAAAGGAAGGTCACCATGCAGTACCCTGAGGAAAAATGGGACCAGCACTTACCGCCTTACTACCGCGGTGCGCCCACCCTGGTGACGGACGAACATGGCCGGGAGCGCTGCGTGGCATGTCAGCTTTGCGAGTTTATTTGCCCGCCGCGCGCGATCACCATTCATCCCGGGGAAATCCCGAAAGAAGACCGGTGGCGCAAGGTCGAGAAATTTCCGCAGGAATTCGAGATCGATATGATACGCTGCATCTACTGTGGGCTGTGCGAAGAGGTTTGCCCGGAACAGGCGATCTTCCTGCGAAAAGATTACGCAATCACCGGCCTGACAAGGCAGGAGATGGTACACAACAAGCAGAAGTTATATGAACTTGGCGGTGTAATGACCGGCCTGGTGAACAAGTGGAACGAAAAAAAATAGCCGCATGTCACCTATACTTTTCTGGATCTTCGTTGCGATGATGCTCTTCTTCGGCGCGATGGTGGTGCTTAACCGCAACCCGGTCGCGAGCGCGTTAAGTCTTGTCGTTTCCTTTCTCGCATTAGCGGCTCTTTATGTATCGCTCGATGCATATTTTATCGGAGTGATCCAGATCCTCGTATACGCGGGGGCGGTCATGGTGCTATTCCTGTTCATCATCATGCTCCTGGACCTCAAAGCCGAGAGCCATCGCCGTGTCAATTTCCCGGCGGTATGTGGCGGATTTGTGGTGATCATCCTGTTTATCAAGGTCCTATCTGATGTTTGTTACGGATTCGAGGGAGGGAATGCCAAGTTTCCGCCGATCTCGCAGGGTCCCCAAGGTGACGTCTGGCACGTCGGCATGGTCCTTTTCCAGCAGTACAATGTTCCGCTTCAGGTGGTAGGAACACTGATCCTGGTCGCGACGATCGGTATAGTAATACTAAGCAAGCGAGAGCTGAAATAACCAATGGTTACGCTCAATGATTATCTCATTGCCAGTGGCCTGTTGTTCGCCATTGGATTCGCCGGAGTTCTTCTCCGGCGGAATGTCATCATCATTTTCATGGCGTTAGAGTTGATGCTCAACGCGGCCAATCTCTCGCTGATCGGGTTTTCAAGATATAACGTGCACAACGGCCTGCCGGACTACAATGGGCAGGTCCTGGTGTTTTTTATTATCACTGTCGCTGCTGCCGAAGTTACCGTCGGACTGGCCATCATCGTGGCGCTGTTCCGGGCCAGACAAACCACCCATGTCGAGGACATCACCACCTTGAAATTCTGACGAATGAACTTCAGCCCCTGGATCATCCTCTTCGCACCGTTCGTATCGGCTGTTGTCATCCTTCTGATCACCGGGAGATTCAAGAAGCTCAGCTCTTATATTTCGGTCGCGGCTGTCGCCATCTCGTTCGTTTTCAGCGTTGCGGTTTTTTTTGGCCCGGATGGAACCGCGAGCTTCAACTGGATCGACCTGGGTACCTTCCAGGTTAAGATCGGCTATATCATCAATGATTTAACCAGGCTGATGCTCCTGGTTGTTACGGGTGTCGGGCTCCTGATTCATATTTATTCGATCGGATACATGGCGGATGACCGCGGGCGGTCGCGTTATTTCTGCGGTCTCTCCGTGTTTATGTTCTCGATGCTGGGGATTGTGCTCGCGAACAACTTCATCATGATGTTTATCTTCTGGGAGTTGGTCGGCTTCAGCTCCTACCTCCTGATCGGTCATTGGTTCTATCGTCCCGCCCCTCCGGCAGCCGCTAATAAGGCCTTTCTCGCCACCCGCATCGGCGATTTCGGGTTCATGCTCGGCATCCTCTTGGTCTGGTCTGCCTCCGGAACGGTGACCTTCGATGAACTGAGTGGACGCTGGTCCACTCTCGGGTTGAGTCCGGAGTTTATGACGGTCTCAGCGCTGCTTATCTTTTGCGGCGCAGTCGGAAAATCGGCACAGTTCCCACTCCACGTCTGGCTACCAGACGCCATGGAGGGTCCGACTCCTGTTTCAGCATTAATCCACGCGGCGACCATGGTTGCAGCCGGGGTCTTTATGCTCATTCGCACCTACTTTCTTTTCCAGCCTTCCGCAACAGCTCTCGATGTCGTGCTTTGGATCGGTTTGATAACCTCTCTGCTCGCCGCACTCATGGCGACGCAACAGGACGACATTAAGCGAGTGCTGGCCTATTCAACACTGTCTCAGCTTGGGTTGATGATCGCGGCTATCGGTCTTGGGGCCCCGCAAGCAGGCATGTTCCATCTCTTCACACACGCCTCGTTTAAGGCGCTTTTGTTCCTGGGCGCCGGCTCAGTGATCCATAGCTTGCACGACGAACAAAACATCTGGGAGATGGGCGGTCTGCAGGAAAAAATGCCGGTGACCTTCTGGACTTTCCTGATTGGAACTCTAGCTCTGATCGCTTGTCCGCCTTTTGCCGGATTTTGGAGCAAGGATGACATCCTGGCATCTTCGGATCGTAATATTCCTGCGTTTCTCGCCATAGCAGCCGTCACGTACCTTACCGCATTTTACATGTCTCGACTCTTCGTTGTGGCGTTTCTTGGGCAGGCCCGATCGGAACACGCCAGCCACGCCCACGAATCGCCCGGAGTGATGACAATTCCGCTGATACTCCTCTCAATTCCGGCTTGTATTGCCGGATTCCCGTTTATCGCTTCGATTTTCATCAAAGTGCCGGAACACGAGGGTTCGCCGATTGGCGCGATGGCGGTTTCGCTGATCGCGTTCGCAGCAGGAGCGGCTTCCGGCTACTATCTCTATAAAGATAAAGCCAAGGACTCGATCGAGATACCCCTGTTCGAACACAAGTTCTACTTCGATGAGATGTACGCCAGCTTAATAAAATGGACCCAGGACCTGCTCGCAAACATTTCCGGTTTCGTAGACCGCTGGGTGATTGACGGTACTCTGGTCCGCGGCCTCGCTGGAATAACCTGGGGCGCCGGCTTCGCTCTCCGTTTCCTGCAACTTGGCAACCTGCAGGCGTACGCGTTTCTCTTCGGAGCAGGAGTAGTCTTACTGCTTTACTACATCCTGTTCGTCACAAAATGAATTTTCTTGTTCACCTTATCTATCTATCACCACTCGCGGCGGGTGTGGGTCTTATCCTCGGACTTCCGGCACGGAAGACGGCTGTAACAGCCGCTGTCATCGCGATCGTCTCAGCCTTTATTGTGTTTATCGGCTATGACCGCGCAACTGGGGGGTACCAATTCACAAGCTTCCTTCCCCTCGTGGCTGACTGGGACATGAATCTTTCTGCCGGGGTGGACGGCCTGAGCGCGACACTGCTGCTTCTGACCTCCATCGTAGCACTGGCTGCCGTATGGTTGGCACCCAAGGTGGAAGAAGGCGAACACAGATATTACGCCTGTATCTTATTGATCGCGGCGGGGGCTGCCGGTGCATTTGCTTCTCTCGACCTTTTCTTCTTTTATGCTTTTCACGAACTGGCGCTTATTCCGACGTTCCTCATGATCGGGATTTGGGGATCCGGCAATCGTCAGGGGGTGGCCTGGAAGATCACCATCTACCTGTCAATCGGCAGCATTATCCTTTTAGTCGGCTTAATTGGCCTCTATCTATTGCCTTCGCCGGAACAACGGACGTTTAACATCGTCAAGCTCCAACAACTCGCCTCAACCGGCGTCTTTTCAGGTCCGGGATGCAGGTCTGTCTATTTCCTGTTATTGTTGGGATTTGGGATCCTGGTGTCGCTGTTTCCATTTCACACCTGGGCGCCGCAAGCTTATGCATCCGCGCCGGTACCGGTCACGATGCTTCATGCGGGCGTCTTGAAGAAATTCGGACTCTACGGTCTTCTCCGGGTGGGCTTGCCGCTGATGCCTGAGGCGGCGCGGCACTGGACCTGGCTGCTCTTGATCCTGCTGGCCGGCAATATTCTGTACGTCGGACTCGCCACGATTTCCCAAAAGCAGCTCGATCTCACCCTCGCTTATTCGAGCGTCATGCACATGGGATATATATTCCTTGGAATCGCGAGCTATAACGTAATTGGCCTGAACGGCGCGGCCCTTCTTATGTTTGCTCATGGCCTGTCGATCGCAGCGCTTTTCGCGATGTGTGGCGAACTCCGAAAACAAACAGGTACTCTCAATTATCTCGACCTCGGCGGCCTGGCTACAAGTATGCCGCGCCTTAGCCTCGTCTTTGGAATGGCGACTTTCGCCTCTATTGGACTCCCTGGCTTCGCCAACTTCGCCTCGGAACTTCTGGTCTTCTTCGGCGCGTTCAAAAATTCTACGCCCGGTGTGGGCTTTAACGAATTCCAGATCGTCGGCGCGATCGCCATATGGGGTGTGGTGATATCCGCGGTCTATATGTTGCGCGCTTATCGGGCAATCTTCATGGGAGAACGTCAGGCCCGTTGGCAAACCGTAAAAGACATGCCGCTAAAGCTCGGATGGGCAGTAATTCTGCTCGTTGCCGCGCTTCTCGTCGTTGGTCTGGCGCCCCGAACCATTTTGGATGCTGTTGAACCAGGAATCCGGCTTTTCGTGAAATGACTTTTCCTCCAGTTTTCTTCGAATTGTTCGTTCTCGCGCTGGGAATATTGATTCTGTTACTCGAATCATTCTCTGAGAAGGAGGACCGCAAAGTATTCGCGGTGATTGGAATGGTCGGACTGGCGATCGTATTCGTGTTTCTTCAGGCGAGCGTGCCTGGACCCAGCGGGATGGCTTCTTACGTCGTGGACTCTGCAGCCATCTTCTTCAAAAAGGTCGTGGTGCTTACAACGATCGTCGTGCTGATAATGTCGATCGATTATGCAGACATGATCAAGCGTTTCCTGCCCGGCGGCTCCAGCCAATCCGGTCTCGGCGAATTTTTCGCGCTGCCGGTACTGACCTGCGCCGGAATGATGTGGATGTCCTCCGCCATCGACTTTATTCTGATATTTGTTTCCCTCGAGCTGGTTACTATTTCCTTCTATGTCCTGGTCGCTTACATGCGCAGGAATGCCTCTTCTCTGGAAGCAGGTGTCAAATACCTGATTCTGAGCGCCCTTGCCACGGGCTTCACTGTTTACGGCATCACTTGGATCTACGGTGTCACTCGCCAGACTAATCTCATCCAGATTGAACACGTCCTGCCATCGATTCCGCTCGACAATCAACCTGGCGTTCTTTTTGGCGCGCTCCTTGTCCTCGTCGGTCTCGGATTCAAAATCGCCGCCGCTCCTTTCCAATTCTGGGTCCCCGATGTCTACCAGGGTGCTCCCACTCCGATCACCGCATTTCTCTCGGTGGGTTCGAAGTCGGTTGGTTTCATCGTTCTTCTCAGGGTCGTTCAAGCCTTTCAGAGTCTGCCCGCGGTTGGGGACAGGGTGATCACGGCGGTCATTCTTTTGGCTGCCGCTACCTTGATTTACGGCAATCTCGCGGCATTGCCTCAGACGAACTTTAAGCGCCTCCTGGCGTATTCCAGCATCGGTCATGCCGGTTACCTACTCATGGCCGTAGCTGGGATCGGCGCCCAGGATTCGGGCCAGGCTGTCGTCGTGTACCTCGCAGCTTATCTATTGATGACGCTGCTTTCGTTCCTCATCCTGGTGATCGTCAGCGCTCATGGCGAAGGCGACGACATCGTTCACTTCAACGGCCTGGCTAAACGTTCTCCGTTTCTGGCGTTCGGTCTGCTCGTGGCCATGATGTCACTAGCCGGCGTACCGCTCACTGCAGGATTTCTAGGTAAATTTCTCGTTTTCAAAGTTGCCTTCGAAACCGGGCAATTTTTCCTGCTCGCCCTCGGTATTATTACGGTCGGCTGCGGTTACTACTTCTATTTGAAAGTAGTGAAAGCAATGTATTGGCAGCCGGCCGCGGTGAACGTCGCAACCATCGCGGTTAGTAAACTTTCGCTGGTGGCGATCGTGATCATGGTGCTGCTGATCTTCGTATTGGGCATTTTCCCGCAGGTTGCGGTGGGCCTCATGCCAGCGTAACCGGTAGCAACTGTGTTTAAACCCAAATTCCGAAATTTGGGAATCGTGCTCGTCCTCGGTGCATTGGCGTTCTGTGCCGGCAAAGACCCCCATTTGTCCGGCAATTATTTTGTTCCGTTAGCCCGATTGTAGAACATTCGGATTCTGGGGGACGAGGACGACTCCTCAACTTCGGAGTTTAAGTTAAAAAGTCGCCCGGGTAGCTCAACGCTACCAACGCCAAACGCCGGCTCTCTGTGCTGTCGGTTCTTTCTTATTGAAAATCAGACCCGCAGCGTCCACCTTTCTCCTCCCTATGTTGGACGCGATTCGCAAGAGGCAGCGGACTTTGCTGATGCTCATCACCATCGTTGTTATCGTGGCTTTTGGCTGGATTTACAACCCGGCCTCAATGCGTCGCGCAGGAGGCCCCGGCGGAGCCATCGGACAACTGAATGGCCGTACGGTTACCGTCAGCGACATTCAGAAAATCGAGAGAAACATCCAGTTAATCGCTTCCCTCGGCATGAATGATCTGTTGGACCAGTTAACCACACAAGGACGGACCCGCGACGATCAGTTTTTAAGCTTCTCCTGGAATTTGCTATTGCTCCGTGATGAGGCTAAAAGGCTTCAGGTTGAACCAACTGCCGAGCAGATCCGAGATGCCGAGAAGAGTCTCCCCCGATTTCAGACAAATGGTCAATTTGACCCAAGGAAGTATCAGCAGTTCGTCGACACAGCTTTAAAGCCAAATGGATTCAGCGCGTCGGATCTCGACGATGTAGTAGCCGATAATTTACGGTTGGCCGGCGTCAGCCAACTGGTTAAGGGCAGTTCTCCGCTGCCGGAAGCGATGTTCCGGCGGCAATACGACCAGATGAACCAGAAGGTCTCTCTAGCCATCATCCGGTTCAAACGAGCCGATTTTGAACCTTCCATCCAAGTCTCCGACGACCAGATTCGCAAATATTACGATCAACATAAGGATACTTTGCAATCACCGGAAAAACGAAAAATCCAGCTCGTTTCGTTTTTGCTGAACGACGATCAGAAGAAATTGCCGGAAGCCCAGCAAGTTGCCGCAAAGAAGCCTCTTGCGGAGCAGGCAGATTCGTTTGCTCAGACCGTGATGCAGAATCCAGCGTCGTTTGACCAGGTTGCGCAAGAAAGGGGTCTCCGCGTTCTGCAGACCGACTTCTTCACGCTGCAACAACCGGACAAAGCGATCACGGAAGATCCCGCATTGGTTCACGAATCTTTCAATCTCACCAAAGAGAATCCGCTGAGCGATGTCATAGAAGGTAAGGATGGCTTTTACGTTATGAAATTGACGAAAATCGAACCCAGCCAGCCGCTTTCGCTCGAGGAAGCGAAAGACAAGGTCGTTGCTGCTATCAAAGCGGAGAAGGTCCGAAGTGCCATTGAGGCAAAGGCCAAAGAAGTTCGAGAAAAGATCGACACGGCGATGCGCAATGGAGCGGATTTCGTGCAAGCTGCGGAAAAGGCCGGCTATAACCCTGAAACTCCGCCACCATTTGCTCTCGCAGATCCCGGCAGCAGCGGAGAAATCGCCAGCATCATGGCAATCAACGGCGTTGATCTTGCTCAGGGTGAGACTTCGAAACTGTTGGAAAGCGACAATGGCGGGCTGATCATCCACCTGCTCAAGAAAGAGCCCATCGATGAGCCGAAATACGAAGCGTATAAAAAGGCCGAATACGCGCAGCAAAATAGCCGATACGAAGCACTTGCAGTCCGCGAATGGCTGAAGCTTGAACAGCAAAGGGCCGGGCGTCCGCCGATCTTCGGCCAGGGAGCGACCGGATAGTCATGTTTTTGAGTTGTGTTTTTATCCGTGTGTGATGGCTGGTGCTCAATATCGAGCAAAGCTCAGATCAGAAAAACGTATGGAAGAGACCCCACCGCAAATCCAAGAACTCTTTGACGATGCCAACGGCGACCTCGCAATTGGTGAATTATCTGCCGCAATTGAGAAGTACCGGCGATGCATCGAACAAGTTCCGGAGTTCTTTAACGGTTGGCACGCGCTCGGGATGGCGCTTATGAAACACGGTGATTATCCTGAGGCAATCGAGGCAGGTAAAAGAGCCGTGGAACTTCGGCCAAACGATCAACTTGCGTGGTCGAGTCTTTCGCTCTTCTACGTTCGCAATAATCAGATCAAAGAAGCGGAGTCCGCTGGAACAAAGGCTCGTATCTTATCCTGGGGCGGCAAAATCGCTCGAGAGTGAAGACGTGAAATACTTCGTTACAACTGCAATTGATTACACGAACGGTGATCCGCACATCGGACACGCGTACGAAAAGATTCTCGGCGACGTCATTGCCAGATATCACCGTGCATTTGAAGGGCCCACATTCTTTTTAACGGGCGTCGATCAGCATGGACAAAAAGTGCAACAGGCCGCTCAGAAATGCGGCGTCCATCCTTTGGAGTTTGCACAGCAGGTCACTGAAAAATTTATTGCGCTGTGGGACAAGCTCAGGATCCAAAGGGACGGATGGGCCGCCACAACCGACCCGAGACACAAAAGGGCAGTTCGCAAGGTCCTGCAGTCGCTTTACGATTAGGGCGAGTTGGTTAAAGCGAAGTATGCCGGATACTACAGTGTTCGGCAGGAGCAGTTTCTGACCGACAAAGAGCGCAACGAGGCGGGAGAGTTTGGACGGGAATGGGGTGAGGTAATATTTCTTGAAGAAGAGAACTGGTATTTCCCGCTCGCGAAACATAAGGAGTGGCTCAAACATTTTGTCGAGACACGCGCGGATTTCGTGATCCCGGACTTTCGCCGGAACGAACTCATCAATGCGGTCGAGCGACTATCAGGCAATTTGTGCGTTTCTCGGCCAAAGGAGCGATTGTCATGGGGCATCGAGTTCCCATTTGATCCGGATTACGTCACTTATGTCTGGTTCGACGCTCTCTTAAATTATGTTACCTTTGCCGGCTACCTCTCCGATGAGGATCCGAGCCTGCCGACTTTTAGCGAACTTTGGCCGTGCAAGGCCCATATCATTGGCAAGGACATCCTTGTGCCAGCCCACGGAATCTATTGGCCAATTATGCTCCACGCCATGGGTTTCTCGGACGAACAGATGCCTCGATTGCTAGTCCATGGATGGTGGAACGTAGCGGGTGCGAAGATGAGCAAAAGCCTCGGAAACGTCATTGATCCAGATATTTTAGCGAACAAATATGGTGCCGATGCCCTTCGCTACTACCTGATGAGGGATAATGTCGTAGGGCAGGACTCTGATTTCAGCGAAGAGCGCCTGGTCATGCGCTACAACAGCGATCTAGCCAATGATCTCGGCAACCTGGTCAACAGGACCATCAGCATGAGTCAACGCTATCGTGACGGTGTTATCGGCTCGTTCGCGGTGAACGATCCGGATCTGAGCGCGATTCGCGATCTGTCAAAATCCATCATCGAATGTTACCGCGAAGCGTTCGAGCAATTCGAAGTGCACACCGCGATTGAAGCGGTGTGGCAACTTGTAACCAGAGCCAATGGCTTGGTGGAACAAAAAGCTCCCTGGAAACTGGCCAAAGAGCCGACGCAATCTGAATTATTAGATGCAGTCTTGTATACGCTCGTAGAAACTATAAGGTTGCTGGCGCTTCTAGTCAGCCCTGTCATTCCGGCGACGAGTGAAAGGATCCTGGAACAGTTGCGGGCTGAGCACATCCGCATCCTGCACTGGGGCGGTTTACCATCTGGCCATCAACTGGGCAACCCGTCCCCGATTTTTCCGAAGATTGAACCAGTTGACCTTCTCAGCGAATCAAGCAGATAAGAGTAATGCACGGCTGGATGGTTCTCGGAAGAGCCCTAATCGGGATGGTTTGGGCGGGTTGGGCGGCATACTGGATTGTCGCGGCGCGCCATACCTTGACCAATCGGCGTACGGAATCGTTGCTGACTGGTGCTTCGTACAGAGTCTTTCTGGTCCTCGGAGTCATTCTGCTTGGCTTTCCCGGATACCATTTGAGTTCAGCCAACCCTTCTCTATGGCCGCAATCCGTCGTCACGCTGGCCATCGGTCTATGTCTGGCCGTGACCGGGGTGAGCATCGCCGTCTGGGCGCGACGCCACCTGGGGAAGTATTGGAGCGGACGCATCACTCTCAAAGTGGATCATCACGTAATTCAAAGTGGGCCCTATGCATTTGTCCGGCATCCCATATATAGTGGCATTCTTTTGGCGTTGCTCGGAACGGTCATCAGCATCGGCACGGTCCAGAGCTGTATCGCGATCCCACTGATGTTCGCCTCCTTCGTCCTGAAACTGACGCTCGAAGAGCGGTGGCTATGCGCACATCTCGGTGCGGAATACGACGAAATACCGGCGCCGGGTGAAGGCCCTGATCCCCTGCATCGCGTAAGGCTTCGTCAAGGGACGTATCTTAACATTAGACATTTAAGCGTCCGGCGATAGCGCGAAGTTGTTTTCGTAGTTGCGGATTTTGAGGAAGTTGTCGCTGCAAACGACCAATCTGCATCGCGACCGCGCTGTAACTGCGGGCTCCCAATCTTTCACGCACCTGCTCAAGCGTCATCCCGGCTCGATGTCGGGCAAACCAGACGGCCATCGCCAGCACATTGTTACCACGACTCCGGCGAAGCTCTTGCCATGGCTGCCGCCATTCTTTCTCTATTGCAGCTATGATCTCTTCCCAACTCACCATCCCAAAGCGTCTACGCTCGCCCTTTGCATCCCCGCTGGCCTGTTTTGCCAACAATCTCTTCCAACGCCCAAGTACTTCGCCGCTTCCCATTAACATTCCGCCTACGATTTCTCCTGACCAGTCCAATCCGAGTTGATCGTGCGTCATTCGTTGATCGAACTCCCGTCGATAACTCCTTACCGATAAGCCCGTTCGTTCTCTCACCGCTTCAACCGTGAGCCATCGAGCCGGTCGGCGCAATCCAGCGTAGTCCCGGTAAGAACTCCACTCATAATTAAGCAATACTTCGCGGCGCTTTAGCAATAGCGTCTTGTCCAGAGCTCCCTCCTCAGTCTCGGCAGCCCTGAGTACTCCAACCCGAACAGGGTTCAAATGAATGTAGTAATGGATGGCCAGCAGACACTCATCAGGATCGAACAAGATGGCCTTGTATCTGCCCTGGAACAACGCTCCTTGCCGTCGATAGCGACGGTTGAACCATATCCCATACCCGGTGTTAAGCCAGTGCATCGCTGCCGAAAGCCCTCCAGCAGGCCCTAGTTGCAGCTGCAAATGGTAGTGGTTAGGCATCAGCACATAACTGTGGATCTTAACCCCAAACCGTTCCGGAAACTGCCCCAGCCGCTCGAGAAAGTCTTCGTAGCAACGTCGCTCACGGAAAATTGCTCTCCGCTGATGACCCCTGTTGATTACGTGATACCACCCATGAGGAATCTCTAATCGCGCTTGCCGTGCCATCGCCCACCCTGAACCAATCTCGCAAGAATGTCCAATGTTAAGATACGTCCCTCCGCGCAGCAGCGCGGATCGGCCTACCTGGAGTAGCGATTAAGGCCGCTGAGCTCCGGTCGCTGCGACGTACACAGCATACAATGAGGTAGTTGCCGTGATGAAGAGCCGGTTTCTCTTCGGACCACCAAAGGCTAGATTAGACACTGGTTCCGGGACCATGATCTTACCCAGGCAAACTCCATCCGGCGCATAACAGTGGACCCCGTCATCAGCGCTAGTCCAGATGTTGCCGTGTAGATCAACGCGCAGGCCGTCCGGGATGCCGGGAGACACCTCTGCGAATACCTCTCCTCCACTCAACCTTCCCTGATTGCCTACCGAGAAGACACGAATATGATGTTCCCCCTCCGGCGAATGCGAACGGCCGGTGTCCACCACGTACAACTTGGATTCATCCGGAGAAAATGCTATGCCGTTCGGCTTATTGAAATCCTCGATGACCGCATCCAAAGCGCCAGTTGCAGGATCAAAACGGAAAACATAACAACCGCCGTACTCGCACTCGGCGACGCGCCCTTCGTAGTCGGACAAAATCCCGTAGGGCGGATCAGTAAACCAGACCGTGCTATCCGATTTGACGACAACATCATTCGGGGAGTTCAATTTCTTTCCTCGGAACTGATCAACTAAAACTGTGACAGACCCATCCGGTTCAGTCCGAGTTACCCGGCGCGCTCCATGTTCGCACGTGACCAACCGGCCTTGGCGGTCCCGTGTGTTCCCGTTGCTGTTATTGGAAAAATCACGAAAAACGCTCACCTGCCCGCTGACCCAACGTAACATCCGGTTGTTCGGGATATCGCTCCAGACCAGATAATCACCGTCGGCGAAATACACCGGGCCCTCGGCCCAAAGCGTTCCAGTATAAAGCTTTTCCACCCAAGCGTTTCCAAGGGTCAGATAAAGGAAACGATCATCGTAAACCTCAAATTCCTTTCGTATTCCGGATGTTCGTACCATTACAAATTGGTCGGATCATCGTTAAGATCTACAGGCGGGGGTGTCGGCAAATCGACCGGCGGCGGCGGCGGCTGGCGATCGAGAGGACCCACTGGTTCGGCGCGGCGAACCTCCGGCGGTGGCTTGTCGACCGGAAGGGCACGCGGAGCGGGAGTCCAATCCGCTTTCGCTGATTCAGCAAGTTGCGCTGGTTCCTTCGGGCGCGGCTTTACTGAATGGTATGGATCATCGCCAAGCAGTGTCGGAGCACGCATCAGCACCGGCACCGCCTGTGCTGCATCTGTCGCGGATGTCGCACGTGGCGCGTCCTGAGAGCGTAAAGTCCGCACAAACGACCGAGTATCCTCTCCATGCAACCAACATGTCTCTTTGGGCAGCTGTTTGGCGGTGGAAAACTCGAAGAAGGTCCCCTTCCGCGGCGGCAACCAGGGATCCGCGATGGTCGTCAGCATACACTTCGGTGAAGCGGGCAGCCCGGTATTCAAACAGACTTCCACGCGCTTGAGATCAATCGGCCGACCCAACTCTCTAGGAGGCTGTTTTGCAAGCGACGCGTTCATGATGTCGGTCCAAACCGGCAACGCGACCTGGTTAGAAAACGCCCCGCGAAAGATCGGTTGCGGTTTGTCAAAGCCCGCCCAGACACCGCAGGTTATCTCGCTGTCATATCCCAGGAACCAGACATCCGTAAAGTTGTACGCCGTACCGGTCTTTCCGGCGACCGGAAACTGCTTCAGGCCGAATTGTTGGTGTGCGTTCGACGCGGTACCGTCCTCCATAACCTCGGTCAAAAAAGAATGCATCTCGAAAGCGATACCTGGATCGATGACTTTAACGCGCTTCGGTTCCGAAACATAAATCTCCCGACCGTCCTGCGTTTCAATCTTTGTCACGAGGATCAACCGCTCCGGGCGCAAACCGTTTCCAGGAAACATCGTGTAGGCTGTGACCAGGTCTGCCAGCGTGACGTCGCTGCTCCCCAGAAAAGTCGCAGGATATGGTCGAAGATCATCTTGAATTCCTGCTCGCTTTGCTAGTTTGAGCACAGCATCCAGACCAGCCTCCACGCCGATTCGCACCGTCGCGGCATTCTTCGATAATGCGAAAATTCGGCGCATCGGTAACTGTCCTTCGTACCGATTGTCCCCGCGTTCAACTCCCCATTCACCCAGGATTCCAGTCATACCGCCAATCATCACCTGCCGATTATCGAGCGGCGCGTCTTCGAACAAAGAGCCGGGAAAGACCCCCTTTTCCAGGGCCGTAGCGAAAACCAGCGGCGTGAATGCGGTGCCCGCCGGACGCTTTGCCTGAAACGCGCGGTCGTATTCGCTCTGAGCAAAATCACGTCCACCGACGAGCGCGAGAATTCCGCCAGTCCGATTGTCCACCGCAACCACTGCTCCTTGCAGATACTCAGGCACCGGCGGGGACCCCGGGGCTGTATGTGTGCTTTTCCAAGACTTCAAAAAATTCGTGTATTCGGCGTACCGCTGATGTTGGTAGTCGGGCCTCTCCTCGACTTCGTTCAACTCTCGGCGAAGTGATTCCTCCGCAGTCCGTTGCAGCACCGGATCCAGAGTCGTGTAAATCCGGTAGCCCTGACTCTCGATTGATTCGAGACCGATCTGTCCCTGTACCTGCTGCCGGATCAAATCGATCGCGTACGACTGGGACACGACGTTGGACTTCGGGATAACCACCAACGGCTGTTGTTGAGCCTCCTCGGCCATTTGTGGCGTGATTTTGTGTTCCTCTACCATTCGGGCAAGGACGAAATTTCGCTCTTGCGTAGCGGCCTCCAGATTATGCCAAGGTGAGAGATTATTCGGGCTCTTTAAGAGCGCCGCCAGCATCGCCGCCTCCCCAACCGACAGATCCTTAGCCGGCTTTCCGAAGTATCCCTTGGAGGCTGCCTGCGCTCCATAAAGTCCACCTCCCAGATACACACGGTTCAGGTATAGCTCCATGATTTTACTTTTCGACAGAACCTTTTCGATCCGCATCGCGAGAAAGACTTCGAGTATTTTCCGATCATACGTGCGATCCCGCAGATCGAACACATTTCTGGCCAACTGCTGCGTGACCGTGCTCGCCCCTTGGCGGATTCGTCCGGCCTGAGTATTCTTCAGCAGAGCGCGAAACATTCCAAAAAGATCGACCCCGCTGTGTTCGTAAAAACGGCTATCCTCGGCAGCTACGACGGCATCCACCAAGTAGGGAGAGATCTGATCAAGGCCCACCTGTTCGCGATTTTGAATAAAGATTTTTCCGAATTCCTGCCCGTACCGGTCGTAAACCAGGCTTGCCGATTCGACCGCGTCCAATTTCCCAAGATCAAATTCCGCGGCCTTCTTCTCGTATTTTTTGATAAATTCCAGCCCGAACCAGGCACCAACCCCGATCAAAAGGACCAGGATCAAAAGCGGAATAGTGAACACCGGTCGTAGGAAAAATGAAGGGCGACGTTTGAGTTCACTCATATCGACGGCTGGACACAACCCCTTTCACGAGCTTTCGCCCGGATCAAATAGAAACTTTAGCCTGCCTCGCTCACAAACTTCTAAGGATTTGTTTGGAAGCAAGTCAAGAAGTCAGTAGTTGCCCTATCGTGATTCTTCATCGCATGTCGGCCGATTAATCACCATCAAAAGACCGGAAGCCGCCGCCTCATTCTGCAACCCCTACCTTCTTCATTTGCGGGGCCGGTCCAGCGGATTCAGTTTGACTATGAGCTCGAAACTTCGATTTTCGAAAAAGTTCGCTCTTCCGATGCCAGGATCTTCGCCGCTCGTAGCCTTTATCCGAGACAATATCCGGCGTAACGGTCCGGCACCCTTTCCCTGGTTCATGGAGCAGGCGCTTTACCACCCCGAGTTGGGATACTATACCTCGACACGTCGCCGCATCGGTCGGCAAGGCGACTTCTATACCAATGTGAGCGTCAGCCGTCTTTACGGTCAGCTGCTGGGCACTCAGCTCATCGATATGTGGAAGCACCTCGGAATGCCCGGTCATTTCACGATCGTGGAGGATGGAGCTGAGGATGGACAATTAGCCTTGGATATTCTTTCCGCGATTAACGAGGAATCCAAAGAAGCCTCTGCAGCCGTCCGTTACACGATCGTTGAACCGATATTCAGCAAGGAGCAGCAACAACGCGCACGGCTTGAAGCGCAGTTCTTCGGCAAGGTCGCCTGGCAAACCAGGTTAGCTGACACGGAGCCCGTCATCGGCGCGTTTATCTCAAATGAATTCCTGGACGCAATGCCTGTTCACGTCATCGAATACCGGAACGGTCGTTGGTCCGAACTTCTGGTCGAGAATTCAGGAGAGAATTTCCGTTTCGTTCCTTCGCGGATCAAGGCGCCTGATTTGGCGCGGGTATTGGAAAAACTGCCGTTGCCTCCGTGCTCGGTCTACAGAACCGAAGTGAATCTGGCAGCAAGCCGCTGGATCCAGGCGGTCGGCCAGAAGCTGAGAAGTGGCTTTGTCCTGATTGTCGACTACGGCTACCCGCGCGATGAATACTATAAGCCCGAACGAACCGAAGGCACGCTATCGTGCTATTCGCTGCATCGGCGGACCTTCAATCCGTTCGAACGACCCGGAGAGATAGACATTACTGTGCACGTCGATTTTACATCTCTGGTTGAAGCCGCCGAACAAGCGGATCTCCACTTGGCCGGATATACGGATCAGCACCATTTCATGGTCGGCGCCGCCGAGTCTCGCCTTCGAGCACTTGAGATCGAAGTCGAGGCACAAGGAGGACTGACGCGTGCTCACTCAGCACTTCTCGGCGCGTACCGAACCCTGATGCATCCAGGAAACATGGGCATGGCCTTTAAATATCTGCTACTGACGAAAGGGCTCGGTGAGCATGTCCAATTAAGCGGATTCAAATACGCACGAGACCCCCGCAAATCGCTAACCTCGGGCCAATCAAATTAGGCGTGCTCGGCTTGTATCCGGCCGGTTTTGAGATTAGCCATAGTCTATGAATGATCGGATTAGAGAACTATTGAAAGCCAAAGACTGGCACCCATTTACGATCCACCGTATCGGTGGCGATTCGATCCAGGTTCTCAGCCGGGAACAGGCGTGGGTCACCCCGTACAGCCGCGTGGTCGTTGAGACAGCTCCGGGCCACATTGAAGTTTTGAATCCGGAACAAACCACGGGAGTAGAAGTCTCGTCCTTAACGTTCAGCGAGATCCAGAATCAGACCGGGTAGCCCTTAGCATAGCCTGCATCGCTCGAAAATCTCTAGAGATTTGTGAGCGGTGCAGGCTGCTTATGGCTCGAAATAGCTCGAGTGCGCCACCGTAATTCGCCATCCTTCGGCAAATTTTTGCAGCTGCATGGTATCGGTGGCAAACACCGGCGAGCCGCCGCGAGGCGGAACAATCCGCCACCAGCAAAGGGCCACTGCAGTGTCGGCGGTTGATGAACGAACCTGCAGTCGCTGAAGGTCGATTTTTCCCATCCTATCTCGATCGGGGTATCCACGATGAAAACTGGCATTTAGGTCCGCCCATCCCCAATGAACCTGAGATTCGATCACGGCCAATAGATCGTCCGACTTCCAGAACCCATTCATGTAGCCATCGAGGTCGTGCTTATTCCAACAATCCACCATTTTCAGTATCAGCTGGTAAACTTGCTGAACGATTGTCTGACCCGCGCCGGGGTCAGCGTTGATCGAATCCAGACGCTGAACGGAGAGCTTCTCTCCGGCTCCAGTCTGCGCGAGCAGAAACACTATCATGCAACCAGTTATGAAAATTGCCCTACCGGTCATTGCTGAAGCCTTTCTTACCACGAACCGCCCGATGCGCGAGTCTTTTGTGCACTGATTCCGAAGCAGCGGCTAAGCGTCCCAGTTTGTCATTTTGTTGCTCATTCTGATAGAATGATTGAGATGCCTATCTTACGTCAGATTGCAACTCTGTGGTCGCTGCGAGACTACCCGCAGACCGGCGCCCCATGGGGAATCGACGCCCAATTGGATGCCATCAAGTCGGCCGGCTTTGATGGAGTCACCGGCCGGTTGCTACCGATTACCTGGGACTTTTCCCTTGTCCCTGAAATGGGTCCAACCAGTAGCGGTTACAATCTCAACAGCTTGCCAAACAGCTGGGAGGAAGCGGTCACCCTTCGTCCAATCTTGGAGAAGCTATGGTACAAAACGCTTCACTCGAAAGCGCATCGATGCTCATAGCGCCAAGCTCGGAGGGCGAGGCTCCGTCCGAGCCGAGCACGACGCGCCAACCCCCGGCTCGGACGGAGCCTCGCCCTACCGCTTTCGCTTACGTGCCGGGCGACTCACTTTGACAGGGCCAACCTTTGGTATTCTCGCCCAAGCAGGCCACACATGGCTTCCACTACGAGTTCGTGATCTGCCCGCTGCGGGAGCCCGGACACGGTCACACATCCAACCACCCCAGCCCCGGCCACTCTCAATGGAAAGGATCCACCGTGCGCGGCGTACTCCGCCGGCGGCAGGTCATACTTGGCGGCCAGGGTAGTGTTTGTCTGTTGCAGGACCAGCCCGATCGCATACGAACTCCGGTGAAAACGCGCCACCACATTGCCTTTGCGCCTGACCCACTCGGCGTTGTCCGGAATGCTCCCGCTCAAAGCAATGTAGAATAGCGGTTGACCGAAGCGCCGCACATCGATCACCACCGGCAGAAGGCGGGACGCCGCGAGTTCGCGCAGTCGCAAGCCAAGTTGCCACGCGATATTCTCATCGAATTCCGGAAGCACCAATTCCCGCTCCTGCACGGCGATTACTTCGATATCTCGGCTTAGTTCCATCATGCCCAAATCTTAAACCATCGCCGCATGCCATTTAAGCTTTAAATTTAAGCTTTAAATAGCGCTCCGCCGACCTAAGATTCGATTTGTCGATCAAAACCGGATTTAGCAGCTCACCCCTCGATCTGCTTCTTTTTTCGACCGCCATTGTGTCCTTCGGTAATGAACAATATATTTGGACACTCGACTTTATATGCTCTGGTACACAAAAAAGCTTGATCCTATGCACCGGCCGATTGCTTCCCTATTGAATTGCTACGGCGAATTGAGCAATTGCCCAGGTCGGTCCCCCTGCGGCGTGTCATGGAAACTGCAGGCGTGCACCGTCGCACTGGTAGCGACAGCTTTTTTCGCTATTTCCCCGGTTTCACTCGCGCATGATCACGGAGGGAACGCCGGTAACGCTGGCGGCCATATGTCTGCTCCAAACAATCAGGGGAACCAATTCCGGCAAGAGGGTCATTATCGGGACCCGTTCTGGGGACCGTGGTACCCAGGCTACGCCGGTTCGTATGATTCCGACTATTGGTACACCCCAACTCCGGAACAGAAAGCGACCGCGCAGAAACGTGTGAAAGATTATCTCGTTGCGGTTAAAAAAGGCCGGCGCCATGCTGCCAATCATCGTTATATCGCTGTCGAAACGCTTAGGCCGACAAAAACCCAACTCGCAGACTATGAGAAAAAGCGGGAGCAGGCCAAATCCGCGGCCGGAACTCAGCTGTCAAGTCGCTGGGTGGAACCGAGTAAGCTTCGCTGTATGATGGTATTTGATACTCAGTCGAAGCAGTTCGTCGGGTCGGGCTGTTATGTAGTCGGAACTGTACCTCCTGTCGGAACCGTTGCGAAATTCGAGACAGTCAGCGCGGAATATGTTGGCACGACAGCGCTCTAAGAAC
>DASXBV010000231.1:0-2690 GCA_036491515.1 Chthoniobacterales bacterium | reverse complement strand
GCCTGCTCACGCGGCAGAATCCCGGAAATGGCGAAGAAACAAGTTTGCATGATCGTGTTGATCCGTCCGCCCATACCGCATTGACGCGCGACTTTGGTAGCGTCGATCACAAAAAACCTTGGACACTTTTCCACCAGCTGCTGTTGCGCCGATTCAGGTAGAGTGGACCACAACTCCTCCGGCCCGTAAGGTGTATTCAAAAGAAACGTTCCCCCCGAGATGAGCTGATCGAGAACGCTATACCGATCCAGGAACTCCGGCTGATGACAGCCAACAAAATTCGCCTTCGAGATAAGGTAGGTAGACCGCACGGGCCGCGGGCCAAACCGCAAGTGCGAGATCGTCATCGCTCCGGATTTTTTCGAATCATAGACAAAATAGGCCTGCGCATAATGGTCGGTATGCTCCCCGATAATCTTGATCGACTCTTTATTGGCACCGACCGTGCCGTCAGAACCGAGTCCATAAAACACGGCCCGAAAGACGTCCTCCGGCTCAACCGAAAATGACTTGTCGTAATCCAGGCTCGTGTGGGCGACGTCGTCCTGAATACCTATCGTGAAGTGGTTTTTCGGCACCGGTTCCTTCAGGTTGTCGAACGCCGCTTTGATCATGGCCGGCGTGAACTCCTTCGAGGACAGACCATAACGTCCGCCAACTATCCGGAGATTCGTGCGACCCGTCTCTTGCAACGCAGTGATGCAGTCAACGTAAAGGGGCTCACCGGCGCTCCCCGGCTCCTTCGTCCGATCCAGTACGGCGACTGATTTTACGGTTGCCGGAAGCGACTCAGCAAAGACACTAACGTCAAATGGCCGAAACAGCCGAACCTTGAGAACGCCGACTCTTTCACCAATGGCGTTCAGGTAGTCAACGGTTTCATGAGCCGCTTCGCACCCGGACCCCATCAGCACTATTATCCGCTCAGCGTCGGCCGCACCGTGATAGTCAAACAATTGATATCGGCGACCCGTAAGCTCCGCGAATGAATCCATCGCTCTTTGAATGATCCCTGGACAAGCGCTATAAAAGCGGTTCACCGTCTCCCGCGCTTGGAAGTAGACATCCGGATTCTGTGCGGTGCCTCGAATCACCGGATGGTCCGGAGACAGAGCACGCGAGCGGTGCTCACGAATTTGGTTCTCGTCAATCATGGCGCGAATGGTCTCTTTCCCAAGCAGTTCAATCTTGCCGATTTCGTGGGATGTCCGAAACCCGTCGAAGAAGAACAAAAAGGGGATACGTGATTGGAGAGTCGCTGCGTGGGCGATGAGCGTAAAATCCTGCGCTTCCTGCACTGAAGCCGCGCAAAGCAACGCGAATCCGGTAGAACGGGCGGCCATGACATCGCTGTGATCACCGAATATCGAAAGCGCTTGTGCGGCGAGGGAGCGTGCCGCCACATGCAAGACGAACGGCGTAAGCTCACCGGCTATTTTGTACATATTCGGGATCATGAGAAGCAGGCCTTGCGACGCGGTAAACGTAGTGCTCAAAGCCCCAGTCTGAAGCGCTCCGTGGATCGCTCCTGCGGCACCTCCTTCGCTCTGCATCTCAACTACCGCGGGCACTGTGTCCCACAGATTTTTCAGCCCAGCTGCAGCCCACGCATCGGCCCATTCTCCCATCGGCGAGGCTGGTGTGATCGGGTAAATCGCGATGACTTCGTTGAGCTGATAGGCGACACGCGCGGCAGCTTCATTGCCATCGATTGTTTCAAATTCTTTCGCATTCATTCCATTCTTTTCCTCGCTTATCACAATGTGAATTCGGCCTTCATATCGTCCCAAAAATGGTCGTAGTTCAGCACAAAGCCGAGCTTCTTACAGAATTTCTGCATCCCATAATTGTCAGCCAGAACGTGCCCGATGATGCGTTCCAACCCTTCCTGGCGGCCGATATCAAGGAGCCATTTCATGAGGCAAGATCCCAGCCCCTGCCCTTGCCACTGGTCACTGATCAAAATGGCGAACTCGCCTTCATTGACTCCGTGAACTTTAAATAACCTGGCAACCCCTAAAATTTCCTCCTCATTATTCGCTTGCCTGGTAGCGACCATCGCGATTTCGCGGTCGTAATCGTTGAAACAAATTCGAGTCAAGCGTTCGTGCGCAACGCGCTCCTCCAATTTTACCATGCCAAAGTACCGGGAATGGACGCTCTCTTCAGACAGGGTTCCATGGAATTTCACCATCAGTGGTTCGTCCTCAGGGCGGATTGGTCGAATGGTTAAGGGAGTTCCGTCGCGCAACTTCCAATGGGTGACATATTGTTCCGGGTAAGGACGAATCGCGAGCCGTGGCAGCTGGTTTTCGCTAATTTGCGGACCGTGCAGAACTATTCTCGCATCCAGAGCCAGGATTTGAGTGTGCGACGCCAGCAGCGGGTTAACATCAATCTCTTTGATCCATCGCTGCTCGGCTACCAGCAGGCTGAAATGGACGAGCAGAGTTTCGAGATTTCGCAGATTTACCGGAGCGCGGCCGCGAACGCCCTGGAGAGCCGCATAAACACGCGTCTGCTCCATCATTCGTCGAGCTAAAGTGCCATTTAAAGGGGGCAAGCCAAGCACATAATCTTTCATGACTTCGACGAGCTGTCCGCCTGCACCGAAGAGCAGGACCGGCCCAAATTGCGGATCGATGCTGCTGCCGAGGATAAGCTCGTAACCATCCAGCTCAATCATCGGT
>DASXBV010000230.1:0-2695 GCA_036491515.1 Chthoniobacterales bacterium | reverse complement strand
GAACAACATAGAAGATCCCAAGAAACTGCAGATTGGACAGAAGTTAGTAATCCCATGAGGGCTACGCTTGGTAGGGCGAGGCTCCGGGTAGGGCGAGGCTCCGTCCGAGCCGGGGTTGGCGCGTCAAGGCGGCTCGGACGGAGCCTCGCCCTACCCGGAACCTCGCCCTACCAAGCGTAGCCCTCATGGGATTACTAACTTCTGTCCAATCTGCAGTTTCTTGGGATCTTCTATGTTGTTCGCCTTTAATAGGTCTGCGTAGTTAACTTTGAACTTCTTGGCAATCCTCGCGGGACTATCGCCGCTTTGGACCACATAAAATTTCCCTGCTTCGCCCGAACCCTCCTGGACGACGTTGCCGGTTTTCCCACCACCGCTCCCTGCGAGGTGCGACGATTCCACTAATTTCTGCACGTCCGGTGAAACTGCTTTGTTCCCGGATTTTTCCGGTACCCCTGAATCTCGCGCCGCCTTAGATTGCAACGGAGCAGCCTTTCCATTGGCTGATTCCACCTTGCCAGCCCCGCTGCCGCTTTGCTGATCCTTAAGCGCACTAAACGCGAATATGCCTCCCACTGCGACCACGTGAAGTAGCAGCACGACCACGAACGCTCGCGACAATTTTACATTCGGCTCCTCGGCGTAATCTTCTTCCGCATATTTCGCGGCGGATCGCTGACCGCCCGCCCGGAGCTTTTTCCTTGGGGTCCTTTTGACGGGTCTCTTGATGAGTCTCACCTTGCTAACTCCTGGATGATCTCGCGGAATTGATTGCCGCGATCGGCATAGTTTTTGAACATGTCGAACGAAGATGTTCCCGGCGAGAAAAGCACGACCTCGCCCGGAAGGCTATGTTGTCGAGCTTGGGCTACCGCCTCCCGCAGCGTCTGTGCACATGAGCATGGCACCACCTTCGACCAGCTCTGGCAAATCCGATCGGCCATTTCGCCAATCAATACGGCGTGCTTGACCTTTTCGTAGACTAAATCGATGATGACGTCGAATTTGAAGCCTTTGTCTTTTCCGCCCGCAATCAAGACAACAGGTTTTGGCTGGGATTCCAAGGCCTTAACCAGAGCATCCAGATTCGTTGCTTTTGAGTCATTGATAAAGACTACTCCGTCGACCTCCCCGACATGCTCGCAACGGTGCGGGAGGAGCCGATATGCTGTCAGCCCGCGACTGGCCTTCTCCCAAGGGACTTGCAGGGCGTAAGCTGTGCCCAGCGCTGCCATTAGGTTTTCGGCGTTATGAATTCCGGTAACATGCGTATCTTTCATGTTCAAAATCGGCTCATCCCGAAAGTGAATTGTTTCTCCTCGGAGAGTGAAATCGCCGCCTTGCGAATACGCGCTGAACCGAATTTGGCGCGCAACAATTCCTGGCAAGGCGTCAGCGCAGTTCGTCACCGCGAAATCGCTGGAGCGCTGATATTGAAAAACCCGCAGTTTCGCCGCCCGGTACTGCTCAATGTTAGGATACCGATCCAGATGATCCGGGGTCAGGTTCAACCAAACCGCTACCGTCGGGCGAAAGGTCGAAATCGTCTCCAACTGAAAGGAGCTGACTTCCACTGTGAAAATATCAAATTCTTCCTGACGTTGAACTGCTTCAGAGAACGGCATTCCGATGTTTCCGCATGCGACGGTGCGAAGGCCGGCTCCATTTAACATCGATTCGATCAATTGAGTCGTCGTGGTTTTTCCGTTCGTGCCGGTGATCGCGATTACGGGCCGCTTGCAAAAGCGGAAAGCCAGTTCGAGTTCACCGGTGAACGTGGCGCCTTGCCGAACGAAATTTTGGACCAGGGGAACCACGGGATCTATTCCAGGACTCAAAACCGTCAGATCGTAGTCGCCAACGGCAACATCTGCTGCTTCGCCCGTGATTACTGAAACGCCGATCTCTGCGATTCCCTGAATCTTCTGTGCATCGGGTTTACCGCTGTCAAAAACGGTCACGCGCGCTCCGTGTCGGTGCAGCAATTTGGCCGCGGCTTCTCCGCTGGCGCCCAACCCAAGAACGGCTGCTCGTGTGTAATTGAAATTCATCGCAATTTCAAAGTTGCCAGGCCCAAAAAGGCGAACATCAGCGACATGATCCAGAACCGCACAATGACCGTATTTTCCTTCCAGCCCTTCAGTTCGAAGTGATGGTGCAGCGGCGACATCAGGAGAATCCGTTTGCCGGTGAGCTTGAAGCTAAGCACTTGCAGAATCACCGAAAGCGCCTCGATCACAAAAATTCCCCCAATGACAATTAAGAGGAGTTCCTGCTTACAACAGATCGCGACAACACCCAGCGTCCCACCAATTGAGAGCGATCCGGTATCACCCATGAACACCTTAGCCGGATGGCAGTTAAACCATAGAAATCCAAGGCCGGCCCCAGCCAGCGCCGTACAAAGAATGGTCAGTTCCTGGCTCTCACGAAAAAAAGGCAGATCCAGGTAGGTTGAGACAGCTACGTTACCGGCAGCATAAGCCAGAATTGCGTAGGTTGAGGCTACGGTCACAGTGCATCCGGTCGCAAGGCCATCCAAACCATCGGTCAAGTTCACGGCGTTGGAGGTGCCCACGATCACTATCGCAAAGAACAACAGCGTGAACCAACCTAGATTAGCAATAATCGGCTCTTTGAAGAAAGGGATGTAAAGCTCCTTCGCCTGGACTTCCAGGGATGGATTCAGCAAAAA
>DASXBV010000229.1:0-4732 GCA_036491515.1 Chthoniobacterales bacterium | reverse complement strand
TGTCACTCCAAAGGATTACGATTGGATCACGACCAACGCGCCGACGCTCGAAAAGATGGGGTTTGCTCTGGAGCCCTTTGGCAATTCCACTTTGAAGATCGACGGCATTCCCCAATTCTTCCGGACAGATGATCCGAGCGTTGCAATCAGGCACCTCGTCGATGAGCTCCGCTCGATGACGAGTACCACTTCTCGTTTGCGAATGGGCGAGGATGTCATCGCCAAGACCGTGTGTCGTCACGCAATTAAGGCGAACGACGACTTGCGCCGGCCCGAGATCGAAACTTTGCTTAAGGACCTGATGAGCTGCGAGCTGCCTTTCTGCTGCCCGCATGGCAGGCCGACCATGATTCAGATAGGATACGGAGAACTGGAGAAAAAGTTCGGGCGAAAGTAAGCTAAAACCATTTTGCTCCGGGATTCTTCATCTTTTGAGCAATCCTGCCTGTCAGGTAAGCTGTGATCGCCGGTCTGGCTACCGACCACGCGGCCTTCCAAATGCGCCCCGACAAACCGCTCCCGCGACTCTTCGCCTTTTTATCCGAAGTATCGATGTAGATTTTCTTCTTTCTTGCCGGCAAGCGGGATAGGAACCAACCGAAAATGGCAGCTATACTGATCCAACTCCAGGAATGCCGCCTCATCGAATCCGACAAGTGACGCCCAAAGTCCAGATTCCTGCGCAAAAGCAAGGATTGGTCGCTTAATTCAGTCCGGACCCGCGCGAGTTTAGCAGCTATTCGCTCTTTTTCGTTTTGCGGGTCAGCCATTCACGGTCCTTTTCAAACTCGGCGAATGTAGTCGGGAAAAACGGTTTGACGATTCGGAACCTTAAAATCAAAGCGGCGGCGATGCTACTTAAGAGAAGTAATCCTCCACAGGCCAGCGCGCTCCAGCCCCATTCCCAGTGGAAGATTAACATCAGGAGGTAGAGCAGAAAAACCGTCAGCATGATCAGGAAGCCGGCAAAAAAAACGACTGTGCCAGCGAAAAGCAGCGCCAACACCAATAAATGAACGCTGGCTTCCTTTGACTCAAGCCCGATTAAACGCAGCCTGAGCTCTAAATAAGAAAGAAACGAAGCCAACCAGCTTCGAACTGAGTCGCTCGCCGATTGATTCGAAGTTTGCGCTCCGAGCGGGGCTTCGGAATCCATTTATCACTTTCGGAACATGAGTCCCAGCACGAATCCGAGACCGAGCGCCGCCAAAACCGCCTTTGTCGGGTTTTGGCGAATGTAGGCTTCTCCTTCGGTTTGCCAGGTTTTGGCCTTGGATTGTGCTTCGGACCACGCGCTCTCTGCCGCGCCCCGGAATTCTCGAGCCTTGCCCTCGGCCGCGCGACGGATCTCGTCCGCCCTTTGCTCGGCTGCGCGACGGATCTCCTCCGCCTTTTGCTCGGCCGCGCGACGAATCTCCTCCGCTTTCGCGCTTGCTGCCGCCTTAAAGTCGTCTGCGGCCGCCTTTACGTGATCTTTGGCGCTATCCGCCCCTTCCTGAGGATTCTGATTTTCATCCATAATGTATGCTTCCAATCGCTTAAACTATTTTCTACCAATGCATGTTCATATCGAATCTCTTCGTTGCAGTTCGAAATTGCAAGACTCCTAGGTTTCACGGAAGATGATTCGCGCTTTACTCAAATCGTAGGCCGAGATCTCCACTTCGACCTTGTCGCCTGGAACGATCCGGATGAAATTTTTGCGCATTTTTCCGCTGAATTCTTGGATTCTTGAATTCCCTCATCGAACCGCACGACCCCGAATCGGTCCAGCACATGGAAACTATTCACCAGAGTTGGGGACCATGCGGTCAGCTCGCGTACTTGATCGCTTGGCCAGTCGATTCTCGCAAAGTTCGCCCGCCAAACCGGGGAGCGTGTCGGATGACAGTCGCCAAGAGATTCAAACGGAATCTGGAACGCGGCGACCCAACCGTACGTTAGGATGCCACAGGCAGTTGCCAGTCCCTCGCAACGCCACTTGAAGTCTGTCTTCAAACTTGTCCGGGTCCTTCGGACGAAAACGGTAGTCACGTGGTTGAGCGTATTAATTCTGATCTCGAAGTACGACAGCGAATCCCCAAACGGATCGAGGAAGATTTCAACGGCCTCTTCCTCCCAAAGAGCGTCACCGGGATTCGTCTCCGTGGCCCATCGAATAAGATCCTGACATAAAAACAGACCATGGATTTCTTTATCGTTCCAGCCAAGCCGGACTTCCGTACCCCATCGCGGTTGCCGACCGGAAACGTTCTCCAGCAAAGAAATTCTCGCGCAATTGGCCCAAACGGCATTCAAAGCATCGAGCGAGGATCGATCCCAGCTAATCGTCTTCGGGCAGAGAATCTCTGGTAAGCGCATGAGATCGCAAAAGAGTCACACGAAGGTCACAAAGGTCAGAGGAGGTCGCGAAGGTCGCTAAAGCTTTTTTAGAGATAGGGTGGAATTGGAAATCGATCGGTCCGGACAACTTTCATATTTCCTTTGTGACCTCTTCTGACCTTCGTGACCTTTGTGTGGCGTCCCTTTTTTTCGTATGTTAAGAGCCCTGGTCGTCTATGAGCTTACGAAATTCGTCGAAAAAATAGCTAGCATCGTGGGGCCCCGGGGAAGCCTCCGGGTGGTATTGCACACTGAAAATAGGATATTCCTTGTGGCGCATTCCCTCAACGGTCTGATCGTTGAGGTTGATATGTGTTACCTCCACGCTTGCCGGCAAAGACTCGGCGTCAATCGCGAATCCATGGTTCTGCGACGTGATGGATACCCTTCCGCTCGTTAGATCCTTGACCGGCTGATTTCCGCCACGGTGCCCGAATTTCAGCTTAAACTTTCTGCCGCCGTATGCCAGACCGAGAAGCTGATGACCCAGACAAATCCCAAAGATTGGACACCGCCCCATGAGATGCTTCAATTCGTTGGATAGGTAGGGCAGGGCGCCCGGATCGCCTGGCCCGTTTGACAGAAATACTCCGTCCGGTTTCATCGCAAGAACATCCTCGGCTTGGGTAGTCGCGGGAAGGACGGTCACTTTGAACCCGTGTTGCCGCAGTCTGCGCAGGATATTGAGTTTGATACCATAATCGTAAGCCACAATTCTATATCGAATCGGCGGCAAAGCTTTAAAGACCTGGCCATTTTCCAGTACCTCATCAACTTGGCCGCCTGGGCCTTTTACGATCGTCCAATCGCGACTTAACTTGTCCTCCGGATCCCATTCATAGATCGTCGGAGTCGTCACTTCCTTAACATAGTCCGAACCAGTCATCTCAGCGGAGTTCAGTGCCAGCTTAGCAGCTTCTGCCGGGTCCTTTATCTCGCTGCTGAGGCACGCTCGCATTGCTCCTCGCACCCTTAGGTGCTTCGTCAATGACCGCGTATCGATTCCCTGAATCCCGCAGATGTTCCACTTTTTGAGGTAGTCATCCAGCGATCCTGTCGATCGCCAACTGCTCGCGATCGGCGAAAGTTCGCCCACGACAAAGCCGCGAACATGGGGATGAGCGCTCTCTTTGTCGAGCGCATTCACTCCATAGTTCCCGATCAACGGATAAGTCATGACGACGATTTGACCGCGATAAGAAGGATCGGTGAGCACTTCCTGATAGCCGGTCATCGAAGTATTGAAACAAATCTCGCCGACCGTTGTCCCGTGTGCGCCGACAGCTTCTCCGAAAAAGGTTCGCCCATCTTCGAGAACAATGAAAGCCTGGTCCATTTCGGGCGAGAATATGGAAACGATTCACCAATCTTCCAAGTGGAAACTCCAAAATTAAAGGTAGGACGAGGCTCCGTCCGAGCCGCGGCTCAGGTAGGGCGAGGCTCCGTCCGAGCCGCGGCTTAGGTAGGGCGAGGCTCTGTCCGAGCCCCCGCCTCAGGTAGTCCGAGCCGCCGCGGCTCAGGCGGAGCTTCGCCCTACCGTTTATCGCCCTACCTTTTATTTATGGCCAATCTTACTGGCGCGGCCAAGTTTCCTCGCTCGGCGACATAGATCCCATCCAGCCCCAGCCATTCCGCCAGCAGAGCGAGCTCGCCGGCGAGAGCCTCGGCAACCATTGGCCGGTCTACGCCCGGCTCTTCGTGCGCAGACAACACGTGCAATCTTCCCAGCTTCCTATCCGCCTTCAGGTCAACCCGCGCAACGAGCTGATCTCCCAGCAAAAACGGTAAAACGTAGTAGCCATGCTCACGTTTTTGCACAGGCGTGTATATCTCGATCCGGTACCGGAATCGGAACAGACGTTCCGCTCTCTTCCGCTCCCAAATAAGAGGATCGAATGGAGAAATGAGTGCTTGCGCGTGGACTCGCCGCGGAATTTTTGTGTCGCGGTGGAGAAAAGCCTTCCAGTCCCGCACGATCACCGGGAGGAGTTCCCCTGTCTCAACCAGCTCAGCAATCCGGGTGCGTGCCTCCTCCGTCCCGAGGCGAAAGTAATCCCGCAGGTCCGATTCGGTGGATAGCCCAAGTGCTCGGGCGGCGATTCGTATCAGTTGTCGTTGTGCGTCTTCGAATGATGGAGCTTGCGCGGTTAAAATCTTATGAGGAATCACTCGCTCAGTCAGGTCGTAAACGCGCTCAAAATTGCGCCGGGTTGCCGTAGTGATCCGACCGCACCAGAACAGAAATTCCAGGGCAGCTTTAGTATCCGTCCAGCTCCACCAACCCCGGGAAACGCGTGGCCGTTCTTCGGCCAGATGTCGCTCGATTTCACTCGCCCCAGCAGGCCCGTGC
>DASXBV010000228.1:0-18249 GCA_036491515.1 Chthoniobacterales bacterium | reverse complement strand
AAGACTCAAAACCTAAGACTCAACACCCAAAACTGTAAAAGCCCTATGGACGATCCGGCAAACGCGGTCCTCAGTTCATGGTCGATACCAATCGGCCCGGCGGTTGCGGTCATTCTCTCATTCGTTATTTATCTGCGCGGTTGGATCCGCCTGCAGTTTCGGGTCCCTAATCGCTTTCCAGTCTGGCGCCTGCTTTCGTTTGCTGCTGGGCTGGCTACCATCTACTTCGCGATTGCTTCACCGCTAGACGCCTTTGCCGGCCTGTTGCTGCAGGTGCATATGGTTCAGCATCTTCTATTAATGATGCTGGCTCCGCCGCTGATCCTGGCAGGAGCGCCCTGCCTGCCAATCCTCTCGGGTCTGCCGCGCGCGTTTACTCGGGAGGCTCTGGGCCCGTTTCTGGTTTGGAATCCGCTTAAACGTCTTGGACACGCCCTGCTCAACCCCGTTGTCTGTTGGATCGCCTTTGTCACCTCGAATATCCTCTGGCACGTCCCGATTTTTTATGAACTGGCTCTGAATTCGCCGGGGTGGCATCAAGTGGAACATCTCTGTTTTTTTGGAACCGGGCTTTTGTTCTGGTGGCACTTGGTCTTGCCCTGGCCCAGCCGTTCGGCCTGGCCTCGCTGGGCCATGATCCCCTACCTGGTTCTCGCGGACCTGCAAAATACTGCCCTGGCGGCGTTCCTGACATTTTGTGACAGGGTTCTGTACCCCACTTATGAACACGTACCGCGGTTATGGGGATCAAACCCGCTCGATGACCAAGTGATCGCGGGAACCCTCATGTGGGTGCCCGGATCGATTATTTTCCTGGTGCCCGCCGCAACGATTGTTATTCAATTTCTCTCGCCGAGATCCAGATACCGCCGTGCTGAAAGCCAAAGCGTGCGTCCGGTGCAGAGTCAAGAGAGAGAAACCATTCAATTCCTGCGAAAAATCGGGTTGGGTCCTCGTCCCGCTAACAAGCCTTTTGATCTATTCAAGATTCCAATCCTGGGCGGAGTTTTGCGTTCTAAGTCGTTCCGGCGGGGCATGCAGGCGATACTGCTGGTCGCGGCTGTTGCGATTGTTCTGGATGGCTTTCTGGGCCCTCAGACTGGCCCGATGAATCTTGCCGGAGTTCTCCCCTGGACCCACTGGCGCGGATTCGCAGTAATCGCTCTTTTGTTAGTGGGAAACCTCTTTTGCATGGTCTGCCCTTTCACTTTCGTCCGTGATTTCGCGCGTCGCTGGCTCCCGGCGAAGTGGACCTGGCCTCGTTCATTGCGAAACAAGTGGCTCGCTGCGCTCCTTGTCGCCCTATACCTCTGGGCATACGAAGCCTTCAACCTGTGGAACAGTCCATGGCTGACTGCCTGGATCATTCTCGCCTACTTTCTGGCGGCGATTTTAGTTGACGGATTTTTTCAGGGCGGAAATTTTTGCAAATACGTTTGTCCAATCGGCCAATTCAATTTCATCCAGTCGCTACTTTCTCCGTTCGAGGTGAAAGTCCGCGAGCCGGAAGCCTGCCGCAGCTGCAAGACGTTCGACTGCATTCGAGGTGGACCCCAGCAGCGAGGCTGCGAGTTAAAACTTTTTCAGCCGAAAAAGAAAAGCAACGTTGACTGCACGTTTTGTTTGGACTGCGTACACGCGTGTCCGCATGATAACGTCGGCCTGCTTGCGGTGATTCCCGGCAAAGATCTCTGGAATGGGGAGCAGCGCTCCTCCATCGGGCTGTTTGCAAATCGATTCGATTTTGCGGTGCTGGTGCTGATTGTGGTTTTCGGGGCACTAACTAACGCCGCAGGGATGATCGCTCCGGTTTCTGCCCTTTTGGAGCAGGTACAATTCTTATTCGACCTCCGTCGACCCCTCGTTGTCGCCCTGTTTCTTTTGGTCGGAATCTTTCTGATTCCGGGGTCGCTCGTTAGCATGGCCGGGCTTCTCAGCCGGAGCCTAGGCGGAATCGCGGTGCCCCTGAAGTCATTGATCTCCGACTTCGCCATGACGTTTGTGCCGCTCGGTTTCGGCATGTGGTTAGCCCACTTTGTATTTCATCTCTTTACCGGCTCGCATACGCCGATCCCGGTCATTCAACGTGTCCTCCAGGATTTGCGCCTGTCGCCACTCGAAAAACCCGACTGGTCAATAGCTTCCTGGACCCTTCCGCAATTGCTCGATTTCGAAATTCTATTGTTGGATTTTGGTCTGCTCGTCTCGCTCTACGCGGGGTGGAAAGTTGCGCAGCGTTACGGCAGCGCAAATAATCGTTCCCTGCTCATCTTCGCCCCATGGTCGCTGCTTTACGTCCTGTTTTTTCTTGTGGCGATCTGGATCATTTTCCAACCCATGGCTATGCGCGGAACGATAATGTCATAAAATTTATGCGAACGGCGCTCATTTTTTGCGTGGTCTTGCTCCTCGCTCGCATGAGTCGGGCGGACGGGGGAGCGATCCAGTTTCAAGGCGACGCCGGTCCGTTTCACGTCACGGTATTCACCTTGCCGCCGATCTTGAGCGCCGGGCTGGTTGACGTGACTGTCCTGGTTCAAGATCGTTCCAAACTTAGTCCGCTACTGGATGCCAACGTAACGCTGGACCTCAAAGCGCAGGGTGGCTTCGCCCTGAGGAAGGATGCTTGGTCGCCACCCTCCTGCTCTCTTAACAAGTCCGCGACGCTTACCGGTATCCCGGCAAAACTGAATCATGGAGAAAATCGCCTGCTGTATGGCGCACTCGTGCAAATCCCCAACAGCGGCGCTTGGCAGCTCAGGGTCAACATCCAGCGCGAAAACGACACAGAGAGAATCGGTACTCTGCTCAAGGTGAATCCGCCCGTCTCGCCGCCGTTAGCTTATTGGCATCTTTTCATCTTGCCGCCACTTGGTGTTCTAGGCTTCCTTTTGAACCAGAAGGCGCGGCATAGCCGCAGCCACAAATGATCGGTTTCGGCGTATCGGCGGCCCTGGGGCCTGGAGGCCTGGAGGGGCGTTGCTTGCAACGCCCAGGGAGCCGCGAGCGACTCCCCTCCAAAGATTTCCACGCGGACGACGACCAAATGAAAATCTTCTTTGCTTTTTTCTGTTGGCGTAGACCGGCGGGACGCCCGTGTCACAACTCCGCTTGAATTCCGTCCCGCAGACCCCATCTTGTTTTCGCTTGAAAAGTTTTCGCTTCTTCATCCTCGTTGTAGCCTTGCTCATCCTGGTCTTGATCTGCGGTTGGATCGGGTTCCATTCCTATATTCAAAGTGATTCATTCCGCGAATGGCTCAGCAAAACGGTCAGCCGATCAATCCACGCTGATGGTCAATTTGAACCGCTCAGCTGGGAGGGTTCGTCGTTTCGATCTGGAAGTTTTTCGGCAAAAGGAGCTGGAAAAAGCAAACTGCGATCGCTGCAGATCACCAATCTCTCGGCCCACATTGATTGGTGGCAATTGCTGAAGGGGGTATGGGTGATTGACCAGATCAACGCAGACAAAGTCGAAGCCTTTATTGGAAAAACGGGGACTCTTCCTCCGAGCTCCAACTTGCCAAAACAATCGTCCGGTTTGAAACTCTCAAATTTTCTACCAACAGAATGGCGTATCGAGCACCTGTATTTAGCCTCTGCTAATCTTCATTGGGAAACGAATAACGGCGCAACCGGCGAATTCATCGGCACTAAAGTCAGCGTGACTCAGAGCGGCCCTGATCGATGGGATATCGAAGCCATCGGAGGGAGTGCGCAGCACGCAGCCTATCCTGAGTTGCATATCCAGCAAATGCACGCCTCGGTTGGTCAGGACTCTATTGCGATCCGCGACGCAAAAGCGCAAACCGCTGGCGGCGGCGAAATCCAGGTTAGCGGAAAAGTTGCCACCCGACGCCAATTAAACGCTCAGTTAACCTCCGATTTTTCCGAATTGGAAGCGAACAAAATATTTCCAGCAGAGTGGCGTCTCGGAGGCAAGCTTTCCGGCCACCTCGTTTATTCCGGCAATCTCGATCGGTTTGAGCACGGGGAAGTTGCCGGGTCGATCAAAATCTCCGACGCCGCTTTTGATATGGCAAACCTTTTTGTGACACTTCATCAACTCACAAAGTTTGGAGGCCTCGATGATGTGCGGATCGATTCGATCGAGACCCAAATCCGATACCGAGAGCGCGAATTGCAGCTCTCAGATATACGAGCAAGCTATCAGGACCAAATTCGCGTTGAAGGAACCGGATCAATCACTCCGGACCGGCTCACCGGCAACTTGCTTCTGGGGCTTTCTCCCAAGATCCTCGGGTGGATACCCGGCGCCGAAGAAAAGGTATTCACCGAGCAAAGAGACGGATTGCGCTGGACAAGCGTGAAGATAAGCGGGAGTCCGACGCAGCCAAAAGAGGATTTAACGAAGCGACTTATTAGCGCCTTCCGAGACCGGATGACCAAGGAATTCAAAGGAGAAAAGAAAGACGCTGTTAAATCGTTGCTGGACATGTTTCACCGGTGATTATGTCATCTCTTCGCTATCGCCCGAATGTGGGTGCAATTATCAAGCGGTCCGATGGGAAAATTCTGATTGGAGAACGCTCGGATGTTGCCGGCGCCTGGCAATTTCCTCAGGGTGGGGTAAAAAAGTCTGAGACAGCTCTGGAAGCGCTTTCTCGAGAACTAAAAGAAGAAGTTTCTCTCGAGCCTGCACATTACAGAGTAATCGAATCCAATGGTCCATATCGTTACCTTTTCCTACCCGGCCGAACCAAAGAGGGTTTTGACGGACAGGAACAGACCTATTATCTCGTTGAATTGACGACGCCCGATTCAAGCATCGAAGTGGCGACCGAAAAACCTGAATTCCTTCGGTTCCGCTGGATTGAGCCACGCGAGTTTCAAATCAGCTGGGTGCCTGAATTCAAGCAAGACGTTTACCGCCAAATCTTCGCCGATTTTTTCCGAATCCATTTCTAACGTAAGCGAAAGCTCAGCTATTGCCTCCTCATCAAGACAGAGGGCAAAGGCTGGAGCCTTCGCTTACGCGGAGGACCGATGCAGGCTGCCGGCAAATAAAGTCCGGGTTTTTTTGCAAAGCGGCACTTTCCTTTTGACTCTCAGCTAAGATTCCGGCATCACCTGAGGCCTATGTTGACCTTGGGAATGTTTTTGCTTCTCGGTTCCGCGTTGCTAGGGTGTGTGTGGTGGGTGTGCATCAAGGACGACGCAAATCGATCACGATAGTCTCTCCCTAAAATGTGGCTTCCGAAATAAGCGACCCAGGACAACTGCTGATGACTTAAACATTCTCCCTGCTTGCTTCAGGAGCGATTTTCCTGCAACCTGCAGCAACCTCAATTGCGTAAATGTCAACCAACTGCTTGACGGCGCGTGTAGGCTTTTTTGGCCGCCCCGTTTGGCGGTGCTTTCGTTGACGCGTCGTCGTTCTTTCCTTGGGCAAACTGCCAGGTCAAGACGTTCACATAGAGCTTTGAACGTTTTTTCCCCTGGTCGTCTTCCCATCGGTCTTGACGGAGTGATCCTTCAACAAAGATTTCACGCCCGCGCCGGGCAAATTTTGCGAAATTTTCCGCCGAAGGCCCCCACACTTTGAGGTCGACGTAAGTCGTGACCTCCTGCCGTTCTTCGGTTGCATTCTCAAAATATTGGTGATTGGCGAGTGAGGCATTCACGACTTTGGTTTTGCCGGCTTCAGCGATCTCAGGATCCGCCGTAAGGTTGCCCACTAACAGAACGCGATTGATGTTCATTATTCTCTTATTCTCTCCTTTTGACTCTCGTGTTTAGTGTAGCGACAGCGACATAATACAACATTTATATAATACGTTATTCTATATCACTTGAACTCGATCGCAACTTTATTTTGGCGAATTCTTTCTCGAAAGTCCCAGGCGGAATCAAAACTTTTCGTGTTGAAATAGAAACGGCATCAGATAGTGTTCATAAGAACACTATGCCTCTTTCGCCTAAGATCATCGAATTACGCAAGATTTTAGCCGAACGTTACCCGCCGCAAACGGGTATTCATTCTCTGTGTACTCCGACTGGCTGGTCTCCGCTCGATTCTCTTTTAGGAGGCGGTTTGCCAAAAGGGGCGATCACTCAATTGCTCATTCCAAACATTAGTTCCGGAGGAGCAATGGTCTTACATGAAATTATCGAAGCGATGCATGATGCTTCGCAGTATGTCGCGTTGATCGACGGCCAAGATTGTTTTGAGCCATTCGTCGATCATCCACTTTTGCTCTGGATTCGTTGCCACGACGTCGCTCAGGCATTGAAAGCGACGGACTTGATTCTGCGGGATGGTAACCTGCCGTTGACGATTTTGGATTTTAAACAGAACTCTGACAGAGAGCTCCGGAAAATTCCCGGGCCAACCTGGTACCGCTTCCAGCGCATTTCCGAGGAGAACAAAACCAGTCTTCTTATCATTACACGTCATCCTATTGCAAGCAGCGCACACGTTACCATATCGATGACGCATCAGCTTTATATTGATGATTTATCATCTCAAAGGGAAGAAATAATCAAATCTGTTTCTCTAGAAATCATCCGTATGCGGACACAACTGGAATATCGATATGCATAAGATTGAAACTCACTGTTTCGCAGTAATTTATATTCCTTTTTACTCGTTACAGTGTGCGCAACAAAAACACGCTTGGCAGAGCTGTAATCCGCATCGGATGTCACCGCGTCAGCTCTCGCTGGATGTAATCGAAACGGCTGTTCCTGGAACGGCACAACAAAATATTGTTGATGATCCATCATTCGATATTCCCGCTGCCCTTTTAGCTCGTGATGGCATACATGTCATCGAGCTAAACCCTGCTGCCGAACGCGCTGGAATTCGCCCCGGAGTGTCCACAAGTCAGGCAATCGCACGGGCAGCTGATCTCGTTCTGTACCCGCGCACCCTCTCTAACGAACAACATCTCCAAAACACGCTGCTCCAGCTTGTCTACCGCTATTCTCCCTTTATCGAAAATAGTGCTCCCGGGATTTGTACACTCGATTTGAAAGGAAAAAGAACTCGCAGGCATCAGCTATGGTTACGAGAGTTATTGACAAAACTTCGATCGGTCGGTCTCAAAGCTCAGGCCGGTATCGGCCCCAATCCAGAGATTGCTCTTCAAGCTGCTAAGATCGCTGACCCGATCCTGGAGATTTCACAAGACAGCCATCTACTTCAATCATTGCCGCTGGAGTCTTTGGCTCCCTCCCCTTTTCTCCTCGATATTATGAAAAGCTGGGGAGTTCGTAACCTTGGCGCATTAACTCGTTTGCCTCGAGAAGAAATTGGGCAACGCCTTGGGCTGGAAGGTTTGTCACTCTGGGATCGCGCAGCCGGACAATCCAACAGCGTGCTTCAACTTGTCCAACCACCAGAGACATTCGAAGAATCGGTCGACTTTGAACAGCCCCTGGAAACCCTTGAGCCTCTCCTATTTATTGTCAGACGTTTTCTGGAGACCCTATCACTGCGCATCGAGTCAGTTTATCTTTTGATCGCCGAGCTTCATCTGACGCTCACCCTGGAAAATGGAGAGAAGCTCGTTCGCATTCTACACATTCCGGCTCCGACCCGGAATGTGGATACGTTGTTTGGCATTGCTGCCCAATATCTGGAAACTCTTCAAACCGCGGCACCAGTGACCAGTTTCCACCTGGAGGTTATACCGAGCAGGCCAAGCGGTCATCAATTCGATCTTTTTCAAGGCGGTCTGAAAGATCCCAACCGTTTCTTTCAAACACTCGCGCGTCTGGCTGCCTTGGTGGGCAATGAAAAAGTCGGCATACCTCAAAAAATCGATACTCACCGACCGGATAGTCTGCAGATGCTAATGCCGGAATTCGATTGGGCTCGGGGCAGGATCAAAAAAAAGGGGTACCCAAAAACTGGCCCCGGTCTACGCCGGTATCGGCCGGGGGTTCCCGCTGACGTGCAACTGAACGACGATGGCAAACCCACCTTGATACAAAGCAGTGTAATTTCAGGCAAAATCCTGGAAGCACGTGGTCCATGGAAATTGTCCGGCAACTGGTGGGATCCAACTCGTTGGGAAGCCATAGAATGGGATATCGCTCTCGACCATCGAGGTCTTTACCGTATCGCCCAGAGCACAACCAGCACCAACGAACGACGGCGGACGTCAGCGCACGAGAACGCCGCTAACGATCGCGGCCAGTCATTCACGTTTCAGGACCAATGGGAAGTGGTGGGGGTCTATGATTGAGCCTGAACTCCGAAATTGAGGATCGTCCTCGTGCTCGTGGTCGTCCTCGAAATCATGATGTTTCACAATCAGACTAACGGAACAAATAGTTGGAGGACTATGGAGCTCCGTATTCCTCGGAAAACGCCGAAGCATCGAGGACGACGACGAGCACGAGGACGAGTCACTTCGGAATTCTTGGCTTCTTTTCCATGAACTACGCCGAACTTCACGCTCGCAGCGCCTTCAGTTTTCTGCGGGGAAGCTCTTCGCCGGAGCATCTGGCCTTTATAGCGGCGGATCTTCATTTGCCGGCATTGGCACTCTGCGATCGCGACGGAGTATCTGGCGCGCCACGATTTTACACGGCGGCACAAGAATGCGGAATAAGGCCGATCGTCGGCAGTGAGTTGACGATGGAAGATGGTTCGGTTTTGCCGGTGCTCGTACAATCGAGAAAAGGGTACCAAAATCTGTGCCGTTTACTTTCACGAGCTAAACTCCGTTCACCCAAGAACGAGAGTTCGATTCGCTGGTCTGAGCTGTCGGAATTTCAAGAGGGATTGATCTGTTTGACGGGTGACGAAGAAGGTCCGCTTCAACAGGCTTTAGTAACCGGGGATTTTTCCCGAGCCGATCAATACCTGGCTTTGCTCAAAGAAATTTTCGGAATGAACCATTTGTTTGTGGAAATTCAACGGCATGCGCTCCGCGCCGAGCAGTGGTTGAATCGCCAACTTAGCGAGCTTGCCGAACGCCATCGATTAAAACTCCTAGCTACAAATGGCGTCCTGTACGGCACCTCCGACCGCCGCACCGCGCTTGATGTATTTACCTGCGCGCGGCATCATACCCATCTCGATGCAGCAGGCCGATTACTGGAGCCGAACACAGAACGTCATCTCAAGCCGGCCACGGCGATGACGGAGATATTTTCAGATTTGCCGCACGCTGTTGCTAATACCATTGCTGTTGCCAACGAAATAGAGTTCACGCTCGAGAATCTTGGTTACCAATTTCCCAGATTCCCGGTGCCGCAGGGTGAAACCATGGACAGTTTCCTTGAAAAAGTTGTCTGGAACGGCGCCCGTCATCGTTACGGCAAGATCAGCGGACGTGTTCGATCACAAATCGAACACGAACTGGCTTTGATCCGAAAACTTGGGTTCTCCGGCTATTTCCTGATTGTTTGGGATCTTGTCCGGTACTGCCGGGAATCGAACATTATGGTTCAAGGCCGTGGTAGCGCGGCCAACAGCGCGGTTTGCTACAGTCTGGATATCACCGCAGTTGATCCGATTGGCGGCAAACTATTGTTTGAACGTTTTCTGAGTGAGGGTCGAAAGGGTTGGCCAGACATTGATCTGGATCTGCCGAGCGGCGATCGCCGTGAGCAAGTCATCCAGGAAGTCTATCGGCGTTACGGAAGGCTCGGTGCGGCTATGACAGCCAATGTCATTACCTTTCGCGGCCGAAGCGCGATGCGTGAAACAAGTAAGGCGCTGAACTTGCCGGAAGATATCATGGATCGCTTCTCGCGTTTGTACGCCAACGGCGATTTCCCACACACGCTTGAAACGCATGATCAATTGCGCCAAGCCGGTCTACCCGCGGATCATCCTCGAGTAAACGCGTTTCTCCAAGTATACCACGCCATCCAGGGTTTACCTCGTCATCTGGGTCAACATTCTGGCGGAATGGTTATTTGCGAAGGGCAATTGGATGCCATTGTTCCATTGGAAAATGCCACCATGCCCGGGCGCACAGTCATCCAATGGGATAAAGACGATTGTGAAGATCTGGGCATCGTCAAAGTGGATCTACTCGGTCTGGGAATGATGGCGGCGCTGCAGGACGCCATCGAGATCTGCGATCGGCGGGGCCATCCCGTCGATCTGGCCAAGCTCCCAACGAATGATCCGGCAACCTATGATATGCTTTGCCAAGCCGACACCATCGGTGTGTTCCAAGTTGAGAGTCGCGCCCAGATGGCCACCTTGCCTCGGATGAAACCGAGAGAATTTTACGATCTGGTGATCGAAGTCGCCATCATTCGACCTGGGCCGATTCAAGGTCATCTCATGCATCCCTATCTGGCCCGGCGCGAGGGGCTCGAGGAAATTACCTACCTTGATTCTCGACTCATTCCGGTCCTGGAACGCACGCTTGGTGTACCGCTTTTTCAGGAGCAAATGTTGAAAATCGCGATGATCATGGCCGACTTTTCTGGAGATGAAGCGGAAGAATTGCGGCGAGCACTCAGTTATCATCGTTCGCAGGAACGAATGCAACGCGTCGAACAAAAGTTGCGTAATGCGCTCCGAACAAATGGGGTAAACGACGACGTAGCAGAAAAAATCCTCGCCGCGATCGCCTCGTTTGCCTTGTACGGATTTCCAGAATCGCACGCGATCAGTTTTGCGTTGATCAGTTACGCTAGTTCCTGGTTGAAGGTACATCGACCCGCTGAGTTTTATGTGGGATTGCTCAACAACCAGCCAATGGGCTTTTATACCCCGGCAACCTTGATCAAGGATGCTCAACGTCACCGTGTCAAAGTGCATCCAGCTTCCGTGGTGGATTCCGAATGGTTATGCACAGTTGAATCTGACGAATCGATCAAACTTGGATTTTGTCTGATGCGCGGAGTGAACCACACTCACGTCGAACAGATGCTAAGCGCGCGGCAGCAGAGACCTTTTCAGAGCATGCGCGACTTTCGTGAGCGAACCTCATTCGAACGGGATGAATTAAGGATACTGGCAAAAGCCGGCGCATTAAATTCCTTGATCGGACACCGGCGCGATGCGCTCTGGTCGGTCGAAAGCGAATTTTATCAGGGGGAATTATTTTCTGACGCTCCTGTGGAAACGGCTTCTCCGCTGGCTCCGATGCAACCGATCGAACGCCTTGCGGCAGATTTTTGCACGATGCGCCTCACGACGGGCCCTCATCCTATGGGTTATATCCGCAAATCCTTACCAAACGATATTTGGCGCAGCGCCGATCTGCCGTTTGGGGAAAACGGTACACGCATCCGTATTGCCGGGCTGGCGATTTGTCGTCAACGACCTGGCACAGCGAAAGGGTTTGTCTTTATCAGCTTGGAAGACGAAACAGGCATATCGAACGCCATTGTTAGTCCGCAGATTTTTGAAAAGAACCGTCTCGTAATTACGCAAGAAACATTTTTGTTAATCGAGGGAGTCTTACAGATACAATCCGGTGTTATTCACATTCGAGCCGAACAAATTGAGCGGTTACCTGCCGTGGAACTCGAGACCGCGGATTCGCACGATTTCCATTGAACAAGGGACGCGCTCCCTGCGCGATCCGGCGTAGTAGCACGTTTCGACGGCCATTTCCCTCACACGGTCCGGGAGGTTTCGCCTTTTCCATCTCCTTTGGACGTGCCAGCCCGGATCGCGCGGGAGCGCGTCCCTACCGCTCGGACTCCAGATGTGGAAGCGGCCCGTCTCGGTAAGCAATTTTAACGGTTCGGACGAGTCGGGTGGCCGCGCTGATAGTAACTGAGAATCTCGATCGCGGCTGGTACGCACTATGAAAAGAAGGCGATATTGGTCTCGGGGAATAGTCCGCCGCGATCCGTCTGATCAAGCCTCCGTTCTGGTCAAATAATGAAATCTCCAGATATCCCCAGGTAGTTTCAGTCCATGGGTCCGACCGTCGCACATGCCCGGAAATTGAAACTAACGGCCCGTGCTGGACTACCGTAAGATCCATTACCACCAAGGAATAGCTCGGCATCACGATTTTGGGAACCGGATCGGCTTGAGCGAATTGGTCGGCCGCAAGCAACAACAGAAGAAGGTGCAGAGAGTAACGCATGCCTTTGTTCGGCATCGCCGGTCCTCGCGCCGGCGCGTACGAAGAGAACATAACATTTCGAAGCGCAATCAAGGTGATCAAAACGTTAGAGTTGAGCGTACCCCGATCACCAGAGCGTTGCGATAGCTGCCGGCAGCTCCCGGACGAACGACCCACTGCAGATCCGGTTGCAGCTGCCAATGGGCGAAGATTGGAAGGACATAGGTCGCTTCCAAGACAGATTCAAATTCGAAATTCAAAACTCCCGGGACGCCCTCACGCCGAGCAAACGCGTCTGCATCCCGCACTCGATCGCTGATGTAATTGTAGGCGAAACCGAGTCCAAGCGAATCTTGCGTATCTTTTTGCCGTCGAAAAACTCCTTTGTAAACGGCTCCCGTCTCGGCTGACAGCGTATCAAAGTTGCGGTCGTCTGGAAGCAATAAACCGCGCCCGAAAAGGAACAGTCCGTTCGCTGACTCTGGTGCATCTTCATAGATTTTCTGTTCCCATATCACATAGACGCCGTAATCGCCTGGTAGATGGCCTACTCGTTCCGGGGGTTCGAGAACACCTAGATTCTGAAGCTCTGCTTGATAAATGTTCTCAAATTGATTTGATGCATAGAAACCGCCAATCGCAATATGTCCCGGACCGAAGAACCAGCCTCCGGGGCCATTCGCCGGAATTTCAGGCGCCCCCTTCTTCAGGAAATCAAACGCGAATTCGTTCAAGAAAATTAATCCCGTACTTGGATTTAGATGAAAATCGACGCCGTATCTGTTGTAAGAGTGTGACGCGGGTGCACCGACGGCAAAAGGGCCGAGCGTAGGTGCGGCCGAATTTCCGTCAAACACGCCCGTGCGGAAATACACTTTGAGAGTCCTCGGATCGCCGACGCTAAAATCCAGGCGAACCGCTAAAGCCGCGAACGGATAGACCGGGACCGGTGCGTTGCCGGCGAACGCTAACTGAGCGCCGAAGGAAGAATTGATAAACAAACTGGCTGTTTCATTGACGTCAAATTCCTGGTCGGCCGCCAGCAGACCACTCCTGACGCTGCAATTAACCCTTCCAATCTGGAATCCTTTTTGGGCCCACATTTCGTTGAGGCGGGGGCTGTTGTATGCCCAGTTATTATTCACGCCCGCGAGATCCCCGACATAGTCAGAAATGTCGGTCCCGTATGGGTAATATCCCTCGACGTGAATGTCAGTGTTGTCGAATAAAGAAAGCTTGGTTATTTTCTGACAATCAAGATCCAGGCCTAGCTTGATCAAGCCATCCGTTTCGGCACGTTGTTTGATTCCTCCGCGCGCGTTGATAAACACGTCGGCATCCCATTCGGGAGAGATGGTTATTCCGCGATCTGTCAAATAATCTCTCCAGGATTCATGCGTTGCCAGATTACCGACCTGGTCATCAGAGGATCCGGGTGTTGCTGCGCGAACATCCAATAAGCTCCAGAGTACGCAAACCGTAACCATCGCCTTCCTCAACAAAGAGATTGCTGCGCACACCCTTGCCATTCCTCTTCTTTTTCAAACAAAGAATCTCTGAGGTTAGGCGTGCATCAGAGTCGCCGTAAAGCTTCCAGCGGAATGTTACAGTTTTGTAACCTGACCTCGTTTTCGCTCGTAGAGTCTCTGAGGCAGCAATTGAGCCACGTCAAAACCATTTACTACATACGCGCTCGATGAAGGGCAGCGGCTGCTGGGGTAGTCTCTCTGAAAGATCTGGTAGCGGCAGACCCGACCATTCGCGCAGAATTCCGCCGCGTTTCGCCTCAGAGAGCCCGAATAATCCGCCCCGCCAGCACGCGACCCTGCGGATTGACAATCACGCTACCGCGGATCAACACGGTCTGCGGACCGTCTCCCTGGATCGCCGGGTAATCTGTTGGATACTCAGCGCGACGGATATACTGACAGATCGGTGACTGTCACCGGATAGGCAGCGAATCCACTGGATCCATGATTAAGCCTAGGCAGTGACTCGCCTCGCGAGAACCACGAGCAGATTGTCAGTGCCAAGGGCAGTCACCGCGACGATGACGACGCAGGCAAGCAGCCCCGAGACGTTACTATTCGGGATCACCGGTTATACTCATGATCCCGCTCATACGAGCGACTGAAAAGCGAAGGCGTGAAATTTGAAGAGCAGCCAAAAAATATGCCCTGGGGCTGGCGACATGCCTACACAAACGATCCAGCCGGTCATACGGTCGAATTGTGCTCGCCGCTTCCGGATGCGGATTTCAAGCAGTAGCGGCGTCCACGGGACGGGACCTGCTAGTAGGAGACCGGGAAAACCGGGGAGCTACACCGCCCTCGCATGTCTTTTCCTCCTGGATAACAACGCGATGGCGTCGAGCGTCCTCGTTCGAAAAGTGGGCCCGCATTTGCAGTAAACTCTGGAAATTAGCCCCTATTGCTTCGTTCGCCTCAATCGCGTGGTTCCGCCTGACTTTTTCTATGACGCGAAATACATCAACAGCGTCAGGGCTGACAAAATCAGGCGACGTCAATCGCCGGTAGAAATTCCGGGCAGAGCTCTGAGCTTTGACGAACGGTCGGCGGCGTTCGAAAATGGAACCGAATCTTTCCGTCCTCCTCGCAAATCCAGAGTTCAGATGCCCCTGCTTCGAAATATAAAGCCGTTTTCTCCTCGATCTCTTGCGGCGTGTTTGAGGGGGAGAGAACTTCAACACAGATCTCCGGAGCTCGCGTAAGGCATATCAAGGAACGCACTTCCTGCCGACGTTCTGGCACCACCCACGCTACGTCGGGGGCTTTCACGCCGTCGGAGGTGGAAACAGGGCAATTGGTGATCGTCCGCCCTTCCGGCAACAACGTCTTAAGCTGGAAAGCGATTTCGCTCTCTCGGTCACCGTGCGCCGGTGCTGGTGGTGGGCTCATGAGGATATGGCCGTGGCGGTCAGTCTCGATCCGGTGCGGCAAACGGATAAGTTCAGGGTCGGCAAGCACTTCAGCCCAGCGTTTGAGGTTGAACGCGGTCTGCTCAGCGGAATCCTTTAGCTCGATACTCAAGGACATCTCGGGGCAATCTTAGGGCACATCGAAGCCTGGGGCAACCTTTAGCGGGATCGTTTGACCAACCCCCATACATCCTTTAGCTTTGCCTTGTAATTTCCGCTGGGCGCCTCTAGCGCTTTGTTTTGCCGAAACCTTCGTGGTTCAGAACCCTCCCTGTTTGTTTGTTACCCCGCCCCCTCGAACTCAAACTTCTTGACCCCGCTTCTTTCACTTTCCCTCTTATCTGGCCTGTCCCTCTTTTTGGAAGTGAACCCTCTCAGCCAGAGCCTTTCACCGGCAGTTTGTTCGTGATCGCCAGCGTCAGTTCGCTGATCATCTCCCCGGCGTGCGCCGCCACCAGTGTCGCCCCGACGATCTCGCCGGCCCCTTTGCGCGTGTAGAGCGCCGCGAACCCCTCCTCTTCACTATCAATGAATGCCCGCTCCACCTTCGAAAGTTCCAGGCGACAACCGACATGTTCACCGGAGACAACGGCGCAAGGGCGAGGTATGGTCGCTCACCAACGAATTCGACCATGACAGAACTTGACGAAGATGAGCAATTCTACCGCGATACCGAGAGCACAGCCTTTCCGAAACTGGATGATCGGCAGCTCGCTATGTTAGAGCCCCTTGGTACCCGCCGTATCGTCCGACGCGGCGAGCTGTTATACAAAGCGGGGCAGCGTGATCTTGGGTTGATGGTGGTGTTGCGTGGCGAGCTGGAAGTCTTCGAGTCCCGCGACGGGCAAGAGCAAATCCTCGGGACTTCAGGACCACGCGGCTTCATCGGGGATGTTGCGATGCTCATGGGTACTGCTGCGCTGGCCAATGCTAGAGGCAAAGCGGATGAGACCGAAATTTTGGAGGTGCCGGCAGATCGGTTTCGACAGGCGCTGGCAGAGATGCCCGGCGTTAGTGAGCCGATTGTGCGCGCGTTCATCATGCGCCGGAAGCGGCTAAAACGTGACCGCGAGTTTGCCGGGCTGCGTGTTCTCGCACACGGTGGCTCGCGAGACGGCCAGCAACTCGATGATTTTCTCGACAAGAATCATATCCCGCACCGATTGGTCGATTTTCAAAGCGAATACGGGCGGACCTTGGGTGAACGTTTGCACTTGGCGAGTCACCACTTGCCCGCGCTCATTACCGCGAGTGGAATGCCCCTGCGGCGCCCGTCGCTGCGCGAAGTCGCGCGGGTCGCCGGGCTGCTCCGGCCGCTGGCGCGCGAAGATGAGAGCGAAACCGTCTGCGATCTCGCCATCGTTGGCGCAGGCCCAGCCGGTCTCGCTGCCGCCGTTTATGCAGCTTCCGAAGGACTTCAAACCGTCGTTTTGGAAAGCTACGCACCCGGTGGACAAGCCGGATCCTCTTCGCTGATCGAGAACTTTTTTGGCTTTCCTACCGGCATCAGCGGCGGCGAGCTGACTTACAACGCACAGCTTCAGGCATATCGTTTCGGCGCAAAGTTTTCGACGCCTGCCCAGGCGCTCTCCCTCGCATGCACCGACGGCGAGTATCGCGCGAGCCTACAGATCGAGGGTTGCAACGCCGTCCTTCTGGCCAAGTGCGTCATTATTGCGACGGGTGCTGACTATCATCGCCTGGAGGCGGTGGATCGTGAAACCTTTGAAGGTTCCGGTGTTTATTACGCTGCTACGGCGCGGGAAGGGAAACTCTGCCGGGGCTCGACCGTGGTTGTTGCCGGGGGTGGCAACTCGGCAGGCCAGGCGGCGATGTTTCTCTCGGAAAACGCGGAGAGAGTGCTCCTGGTAGTCCGTGGCGAAAGTCTCACCAAAAGCATGTCAAGTTATCTCTCGCGCCGTGTCGAGGCGGAGAAGAACATCGAAATTCTAACGCACACCGAGATTCGTAAGATGATGGGTGGGAAGAGTCTCGAAGCGATTGAGCTGGAGAGCACGAAGACGAACGAACGACGAACGGTGCAGACGTCGGCAGTCTTTTCGATGATTGGGGCAAAGCCATGCACCGCTTGGCTGCCTCCTGAAATTCAGCGCGATGAAAAGGGCTTCATCAAAACCGGTCAGGCGGTCGCAGACGCGCCCGTATGGAAAGGCATGAGCCGTTTACCCGGACCGCTGGAGACGAGTTGGCCGGGCATTTTCGCTGCAGGCGACGTGCGCTCCGGCTCGGTGAAAAGGTGTGCCGCTGCGGTGGGTGAGGGCGGCATGGCGGTTGAGGGCGTACATGAGGTCCTCCGGACTTATGCCTAACCGTGCTCAGCGACGGTCATCGGCCGACCCGATTGGCGAATAGAATGTAGCATCCAGATTGACGCGCGCTTTCAGCGCTAACCCTTCTTTTCTTCCGTTTACCTAACCTGCATTTCTCACAAATATGCACGCGTCGATCGGCTGCTGCGTTACCTTGGCCAGCCACAGAACCGTTTCCAACCCAGATCGCCGGAGAAACTGTGGGTCCGCGTGGTCATGCGGTTTTCACTGGATTCGCGAACATGGCAGGGTGCCCTGGAATCAGCGTGCCAGCGACTCCGTCTGCGGAAGGCTTGCCGATTGGCTTTCAGATGGTAGCTGCGCCCGGACAGGACGGGCTGTTGTGCGCTCTGGCCGGCCAGTATCAAGCTTTGCAACCATGGGCTGATCGTTTTCCGGAACTGTGAAACTAACCCGCGATGCTCAAACAACACTCAGCTAGAAGGACAGGGCGTCATTTTCTTCAAATCCCCGGTCCGACAAATGTTCCTGATCGGATTCTTCGTGCGATTGATCGGCCGACTATCGACCATCGTGGCCCTGAGTTTTCGCGACTTGGACGTGACTGTTTGGCAGGGATGAAGAAAGTTTTTCAAACCACCGAGGGTCATGTTTTCATCTATCCATCGAGCGGCACGGGCGCCTGGGAAGCGGCCATAGTCAACACCCTGTCGCCAGGCGACCAAGTATTGATGTTTGAGACCGGACACTTCGGCTGCCGCATTCCTCCCTCATGGATTCGATGAAGCCGAGCTTCGCAAACTAATTCTCAACGAATTCGATTTATCGCTTGGGTCCGGTCTCGGGAAACTGAAGGGCAAGCCTTTCGGATTGGCCACCTTGGGGATTTAAACGATTTGATGTTGTGTGGGACATTGTGCGGGGTCGAAATGGGCCTCGCTCGATTTGGTGTTCCATTCAAGAAAGGCGGAGTCAGTGCCGCGTTGGAGAAGTTAACTGCC
>DASXBV010000227.1:0-6611 GCA_036491515.1 Chthoniobacterales bacterium | reverse complement strand
TGCCGTATCCGCATCTCCAAGTCGCCGCCATAAAGCTGCTCCGTGATCAGACGGTCTTCGGGAGAATTCTGCTGGATATCCGTATCGAGCAGATAGAGTTTGATCCGGCCGATCTGCAACTCCCAGACCTTCGCCGTTATGTTCCTGCCAAGAATGTTAACATGTACGTGAAGCGGCTGATCCCCTACTTTGGCTTCCCGCAGCGGCAGATGATTGAAGTTCTGGTTCAGGCTCACAGCTTCCTGCCAACCATCCTTGTTGATTTGTTGCTTGAAGTAACCGCTTCGGTAAAGCAGCGTTACCGCGCAGAAATCGAGGTCAAGGTCACTCGCCGACTTGCAGTGGTCGCCGGAAAGAATTCCCAGGCCGCCGGAATAGTTCGGCACGGACTCGTGAAACCCGAACTCCGCTGAAAAATAGGCGATGCGCGGTGCGGTCGCTCGGAGCTTTCCATAAGTGTCGATCCGTCCCATGTACGCTTTGAATTTCTGGTACACGGCCTGCATTTCGCGGATGTAATCATCGTCGGCGGCGAGCTCCAGGAGACGAGCCTGGCGCGAGAGTTGCAACATTCGGATCGGATTGTGGTTGGTTCTGTCCCAAAGTGCCGGGTCTAAATGCCGAAAAAGGCGGCGCGCATCGGGCTCCCATGTCCACCACAGATTATGGGCCATTTCACGGAGCGGTTCGAGCATCTCCGGTAATCGAGGGGATATGTTAAACGTTAGTACGGGTTGCATGGTGTTCTTTCTTGAATTCTTTGCTTCAAACCTCCTCTTCTGACGACGGGGCCTTTATAATAGCACAACCTGTGCTTACCAGAGTTTCAAGCCTTTAACGAGAAGAAACCCTGAGCGCTCCGTCGTTCTCGCGCCACTTTCGGGGCGCATTCTTGGATGGCGGATGCCCAGGTTGAAACCCTGTATGTGCTTAGCGCGGCATTGGCACCTTCCAATCGTCCTCGTTCTCGTTCTTTGAACGTTGTTGGCAATCGGCGTGTTTCCCGCGCCCAAAGAAGTCGAGAACGAGGACGACGACGAGGACGAGGACGATTGGCGGAGTACCCAATACCGCGCTAAGCAGGTACAAGCAACGCCCCTCCAGTAGAGAACAAATGAACAAATTGAGAAGATACTTGGCCAAATTTAGCCGAGCGGTCTTGCGGCCTTTGCTTATTGTTGAGTTTGGAATCGAAAGGACATAACTCAAATATGAACGTAGTCACACGCTGGGATCCATCCAGGGAAATGGAAGAACTGCAAAACCGACTTTCTAACTTCTTTGGCCGCACGCCGGCGCGGCTGGGGGATACGAAGGAAGAATCCATCACTGTTGCGGAATGGGCACCCTTGGTGGACATCACCGAGGATGAAAAGGAGTACATCATCAAGACCGAGTTACCCGAGGTGAAGAAGGAGGACGTAAAGGTCGCCGTCGAGAATGGCCTGCTGACTATCGTTGGCGAGCGTAAGTTCGAGAAAGAAGAGAACAAGAAGTATCACCGTGTAGAACGCGCCTATGGCAGATTCGTACGGAGTTTCATTGTTCCCGACTCCGTGGACGCCGACAAAGTGAGTGCTGAGTTCAAGGACGGCGTGCTCAAGGTTCATCTGCCCAAGAGCGAAAAAACCAAGCCTAAACAAATCGAAGTAAAAGTCGCCTGAAACCGTCGTACCGGTCGTGGCGATGAACTCCTTTCGCCACGACCCGGTTCGCCGCAGGAAGAGGTCATGCCAACTCGTGAAAAACAAATTGCTTATCGTTGCTGATCTCGGTCTGCTGAAGGCCTACAAGCTTGACTATACTCCTAACCATACTCCGCGGCTCGAACATTTGGAGGAGGTCATTCTGGAAGAGGCGCACAGTCGAGTGATCGATAAAGTTACCGATATGGCCGGCCGCCACGTCTCGCCCACGCAAAAGAACTGGGGCGCACCATTGGCCGATGATCACAACCTTAAGCTCGAATTCAAACGGCGTCTGATCCGCCACATTGCCAATCACATCGAGCGACTTATCGAGCGGAGCGGTTGTGACGATTGCTGGTTGGCCGCACACAAGGAGATCAACGACCAAATTCTTGAGGAACTGCCTCCGCTCGTCCGCCACCGTATCAAGAAAAATCTCCCGCGCGACCTTACCAAGGCTGGGCAGAAGGAACTGCTCGATCAATTCCTGAACGCGAACTCCTCAATGATATGAATACGGATCCGGATTCCAACCTGCCCGAAACGGGCTCAACCGGCGATGCCAGGCCTGATGCTGCCTCGGCCGCCAGCACTCGGGCGCTGGAAGCTGAGTTAGCCGTCCAAAAGGACCGCTACCTGCGTCTGGCCGCCGACTTCGACAATTTCCGCAAGCGAACCTTGCAGGAAACCGAGCGGAATGCAGCGGCGCAAAAGGAAGCTTTCATCCGCGAATTGCTGACGGTCATTGACAACCTTGAACGCGCGCTCGGCAGCGACGTCTCCACCTCGCCGGAACAACTCCGACAGGGCGTGCAAATGACCCTCCAACAACTCACCCAGCTCCTGCGTCGCCACGGTATCGAACCTGAAGAGAGCCTCGGAAAGCCATTCGACCCGCACTATCACGAGGCCGTTACCATGCGCCATGACCCTGCTCAACCCGACCATATCATACTTGAGACCTTTCAGCGCGGTTACCGACGCGGCAATGAAGTCTTTCGCCCGGCCAAAGTGGTTGTCAACGATCTGAGTCACGCCGAGTCAATCCGTTCTGCCGATTGAGTTCGAAATTTACCAAACTATGACCAACATTGAACCCGATGACCGCGGCTTGGTGTTAGCCTGCCCACAATGCGGCCAGCGTAATCGCCTGATTTACGCACGGCTCGGGCAGATCTTCCGTTGCGGCAAGTGCCGGACCGAACTCCGCCCGCCAGCCGAACCGATCGAAATAAAAAATGAAGTACTCTTCGACGCCCTTGTCGATCAGTCCGCGCTGCCGGTGCTGGTGGAGTTTTGGGCGCCCTGGTGCGGGCCGTGCAAAATGGTCGCCCCAGAACTGGTCAAAGTCGCCGGTGAGGGGCGGGGCCGATGGTTAGTGGTCAAGGTGAATACCGAAGCGTTGCCTGGCCTGGCGCAACGGTATCGGGTCAACTCCATCCCTGCGTTCGCGCTGTTCAAGACCGGACGCGAGGTGGCTCGGCAAGCCGGTGCGATGCCGGCCTCGGCGATTCGGCAATTTGTCCAGCGGGCCAATCCGGTCGAAGCCAAATGATCGCAGGAATTCCTCGCCACTGATCACGCGTAGATGGAGGTTAGGCGGCTGCTTGACAACATTCTCGACCGGGAAAAGGCCAACAAACGAGTTGCGAGAGCTTTCCGGGCGTCTGCTCCGGATTCAGGACGAGGAACATCCCCGCATTGCCGGGAGCTGCACGACTCGATCGCGCAGGAACTCGCTGCAGTCTCGATGAATCTCGACGAATTGCAAAAGCGGATTGAAGGGCGCGATCGCGCGGGGGACAATCTTCTTTCCGACTCCATGGGCACGGGAGCTTGTCGGCGCCCGGGGGCAGAAGGATCGGAGAGTTTGGAGTTTGGAGGGCGTTGCTCGCAACGCCCAGGAGCTGCAAGCAGCTCCCCTCCAGGAGGAATCGCTTGAGAATGTTCCCCGTTGGAGCGACCTTGTTGCCATATCTCCGCCTCTACACGGCGGTGTGCGCGGGCGATGGATTTCCGGCTGAAGAGCAGGTGGCGTCGATTCGTGTATTTCCCAGCTTCACTTAACGTATGCTATATGTCGCGCATAGATCGCGGAAATGGCGGTTACTTGTCCGCGGAAGGCAATAGAAGATGAAGAGGAACAGTAGGGAACTCTCTATATTATGAGTGATCCGGTACCGTCCAATATGGAAGAACGCTGCCATGTTCCGCTAACCTATGCAGATTTGAAACGCTGGCTCAGGCTTTTGGTGCTTTTGATTTTGGCTGCATGCCTTGCATGGGTTTTGCAGCCCATCCTTCTGCTTTTCGCGATTGTCATTTTGCTCGCAATGGTGCTTAACCCAATCATCGCATCCCTGGAAAGGAAAGGCATCAAACGAGGATTGGCCGTCTTACTTCTTGCGGTGAGCTTTGTTGGCGTACTTGCGCTGGTGTTCTGGCTTTTGCTCCCTCCACTTCTCGAACAACTCAATGAGCTGATTCGCCGAACACCGGAGTATTGGAATCGATTACAAACGCAAGCAGAAACGTACAGCCAGCGTTATCCGTATATTCAAAATGCCTTGCCTGATGCCGAGAAAGTGGTGAACACCTTTGGTGCGCGAATCGGGGAAGTATTGCAGCTGCTTGTCCAATCAACTTTTCACATCGTTGGTGGCCTCTTCGGGGCGATCTTTGCTGCGCTGCTACTTGTATTTATTTTGATTAATCCCGAGCCGCTGGTGACTTTCTACTTGAAACTCATTCCTGATCGGCACCGAGACGCGGCGCGCCGTGCACTTCTGCGCCTGACATTACAAATGGCTGCGTGGGCACGCGGTGTCGTCATTAACGGAACGATTACCGGCCTTTCGATGGGTCTATTTTTGGCCTGGATCGGCGTGCAACCGGCTCTCGTCTTTGCTGTTATTGCGTTTCTCGGCGAGTTTGTACCAATGGTAGGCCCGGTGGTAGCCTCTGTGCCGGCGCTTTTTGTCGCTTTAAGTATGGGCGTTGACAAATTCGGATTGGCGCTCCTCGTTGTCCTGTTCGTTCACCAGGTCGAGACAAATCTGCTGATTCCCTTTGTCTTTGGTCGAGCCATGGACCTGAATCCGGTCAGCATTCTTTTTTTTACATTAGCGATGAGCTCACTTTTCGGTTTAACGGGAGCGGTTCTAGCCGTGCCGGCGGCTGCGATGTTTAAGATCGCCATTGAGGAATTTTACTTAGACCAGTGTCAGCTAAACGAGGATCAGATCGCAGCCCAGGCAAAACAGATTATTTATGGTAGAGCTGATCCCGAAACCAGGTAGTCGAAGGGAATTAGCGGCAATTGATGGCGCAAAACATTCTGCAAATGACCTTCCCGAATTTTCCAATCGACTGGATTAACACCGGCGGCCTGCACCTTGATGAGTACTTCACTCGGGCCAAATCCTGGGATCGGTACATCTTCATATTTGAGTACACTAGAATCACCGTAGCTGGGGTGTCGTTAAATATCGGGTCGGAATTGCTCCGGGAGGCGACTCAGGTAGAAGGCAGCAGAGATTGGCTTCGAGAAGGCCGAGTACGAAGAGTAGCTGAACTCATCACGCGATCGTTTTGACGGTCCACCGCAGTCTGATCAGGTCTCCAACTGCCTCTGTCGAAAGTTTGATTTTATCCACCACCTTATTCTGTTCGCACCGATTTGATCGTGAGCGGACGTTGTTGATGCCATTGAACTACCCAAAGTCTTAACTTCCTGAAGGAGGAGAAATATGGAAAATCTCAGAGACCTGAGAGTCGCGATTCTAGTTGATGACGGCTTCGAAGAAGTCGAATTGATCGAGCCTTGGAAGGCGCTCCGCGAAGCTGGTGCCAAGATACGCATTGTTTCGCCAAAGACCGACCGTGTGCGCAGCTGGAATTTCACGGATTGGGGACACCTGACCTCGGTGGACGTGGCTCTCGATCAAGCGCAGCCTGATGAATTCGACGCGCTGCTGTTGCCGGGCGGAGTCATGAATCCCGACTCGCTACGCATCCAGCCAAAGGCGGTCGCGTTCGTAAAAGCATTCTTCGATGCCGGAAAGCCCGTGGCTTCGATCTGTCACGGACCTTGGACGATCATCGAGACCGGCGCGGTACGCGGACGCAAGGTTACTTCGTGGCCATCGCTTAAAACTGATTTGCGAAACGCCGGCGCGGAGTGGGTGGATCAGGAGGTAGTCGTTTCGGACAACCTGGTGACCAGTCGGAAGCCCGATGACATACCAGCATTTAATCAGAGTATGATCGATCTGTTCAGTCGGGCAAGCGCTCCGACAGGCCACACAGCCTGAGAGTTTCTTCAAATATGAGCACCTCTACTCTGGAAAAAGTCTCTCAGCTCGATCAGCTCAAAGGGTTCACTAAAGTTGTCGCTGATACAGGTGATTTCGAAAGCATGAGGGCCTACAAGCCTCAAGACGCGACGACAAATCCCAGTTTGATTCTCGCTTCGACACAAAAGCCGAGAAAGGATTTCCCTCGACGAAAAGACGTTCCGCTTCCAGTTCAATGAGGATCCGATGGCCGTGGATAAGACCGCCGAAGGAATTCGCAAGTTCTCCGCCGACATTGTGAAATTGGAAAAATTTATTTCGAGTAAGCTTTAGTCGGTTCGTAGAACCGGCCGCTATTGCCTGAGGGGGTGCCGTAGCAAGGGTATTGTTGAACTGTTCCTTGCAAGGGGAACAGCTCACATTTTGATTCGCACCCGTGGCGAGCGATGGTCTATGGTTCGCCAATCGAATACTTGAACTGCAACAGCTGGTGTTAACGACCCGGAGATAGGGAAACGATGCAGACTAACAAACTGATCGCCTATTTCTCGATGGAGATCGCGCTGGACCCGGCGATGCCGACTTACAGCGGCGGTTTGGGCGTGCTGGCGGGAGACACCTTGCGCGC
>DASXBV010000226.1:0-4692 GCA_036491515.1 Chthoniobacterales bacterium | reverse complement strand
TGGGAAACGGCGGGAAATCCTGGTAAGATGAAGTAATTAAACCGGGTTCGAGTCCCGTACGCGCTGCCAACAGTTGTAACGCTCTGGTCACCAAGAAGTTATGACCTACCTGGCTGCAGCGATGGCGCCGAAATTGTAACACATCTTGTAACCCGTCCGCCGCGGTCCGCCGATGGTCATCTTTGTATTGTGAGCGTGAAATGGAAAGATGAGGTGGTGTGATCGTCCTCGCTATGCAACGGCGTGACGTGGCTCGGGAAGCGTGCCCTGTTGTTGGCGAAGAATGACGTTCTCCTCAACTGCTTGCCGCAACTCCCTAAATACCGCCTCAGCATTATCGCCGTGTACGCCACCGAAAAACAGTTCTGGGCACTGGCCGATGTAGCAGTTAGGTATTGGGAACTCTCCAGGGAGAATGAGCATTGCCGAGAAAAAGCAACGCATCCTGATCAAGGGAGGTACAGCCCCCACTTCTTACGCACTTTCTGTAAATGTTTCAACGGCTTCTGTGACGACCGGTGGGAGCACGGGTTATTCAGGGCTGAAAGAGGCCAATCGTCCTGGAGCTTTGCTTACTCCTGCTTTAGGTTAAACGTACGTATGCCGGCGAACCTGCCGTTGAATGAGATGTCGTTGGAAGAGAAGCTTCAAGCCATGGAAGCGCTCTGGGAGGACTTAAGTCGGGAACCCGACCGCATCGAGTCCCCAAGCTGGCATGAGGATGTATTAAAAGAAACCGAGAGTAGAGTCGAGTCCGGTGAGGCTACATTCTCGGATTGGGAAAAGGCCAAGGTTTCGGTCCGTGACCGGCTCAAATGAGGATTGAGATCCTCTCGGAAGCAGAAGATGATCTTGTGGCTGGCGCTAAATTTTATGAACGCAAACGTGCCGGTCTCGGCGAGTACTTTTTGAACTCGCTTTATTCGGATATCGATTCATTGCTTCTGTACGCCGGAATCCACCGGTCAATTTTCGGTTTTCACCGAGCTCTGTCGAAGCGATTTCCTTTTGCGATTTTTTATCGTTTTGATCGCGACAAGAAGCTTGTTCGCGTTTACCGCGTGTTGGATTTGCGCCGAGATCCGCTTTGGATCAGGGAACGACTTCAGTAGATTGGAGGATTTAAAGGGAAGGCGCTTATGTTCTCAAGCCGCTACACCTAGTCTGGTTTGTAGATAGAGCCGGGTCATGTCACGAAACTCATTCAGGGCGCTATCGCGCAATTCCTTGTGCGTTGCTATCGCCTTCGTGTTGAGCAGAATGACGAAAGCAATATCGCCAGCGGACTTCTTCGGGAGGGTCGGGCTGTGGATCATAAGCGTTTTGGCCACGCGCCGCAGCACGGCGCTCCGGAATTCCTCTCGCTTGACCGACCACTCCTGGCCGGCATCGAGCAATTTCGTAAGCGCGGGCTTGGGGAACACATGGTCCAGCAATAAGGCCATGAGATCGTCTGCCAGAGCCCGAATAGAAAGTGCTTTGACGCCGGCATCAAATTTGTCGAACACGACTTCGAGGTTTTCGCGGGTACTCACGACGATTGTGTCCGCAACGCTTTCCTTGTTCGGAAAGAAACGATAAAGCGAGCCGATCTTGGTACCGGAGCGGTCGGCGATTTCGGCCATGGTAGCGCTTTCGTAGCCTTTCTCGGCGATGACGGCCGCCGCCGCCTCCAATATGGCCGCCACGCGCAATCTGCCGTTCGAGCGTTGCGGTAGCTTAACAGCTCGTGGTTTTTTTGCCATTGACTTATGCGAGGAAGTACTCAATTAATACCTTTATGCGAGACTGAGCTCAAATAATGATGAGCTATTTAGAACACCCTCGTCAATCCCAAAGGAAAATTACCATGTCATCGAATTCGTACGCTACACTCGGCCGATCCGGTCTTCGTGTTGGTCCATTTTGTCTAGGAGCTATGACTTTCGGAGAAGACCTTGGCCCTGGCCTTGGGGCGAGTCCGAAGGACTCCGAAGCGATGCTTTCGCACTATCTGGAAAAGGGTGGGAACTTCATCGATACGGCCAACGGCTACACCTATGGGCACTCCGAAAAGATTATCGGGGACTTTTTCCGACAGGGCCACGGCAAGCGTGACCGTGTGGTGATCGCCACCAAGTTCTTTATTAACCTCTTCGCTGGCGATCCTAATGGGGGCGGCGCTGGAAGGAAGGCCATCGTCTCACAGTGCGAGGAATCGCTGCGACGTCTCCAGACCGACTACATCGACCTGTATTATCTCCATCTCTGGGATCGCAATACGCCCATCGAGGAGACGATGAGCGCGCTGGATGATTTGGTCAAATCTGGCAAAGTGCGTTATGTGGGCATCTCCGATGCTCCGGCGTGGAAGGTTGCACAGGCGCAAACGATAGCTCACTTTCGCGGCTGGAGTTCTCTGATTGCGCTGCAGATTGAGTATTCGCTGATGGAACGGACCGTGGAAGGAGAACTGGTTCCGATGGCAGAAGAGCTGGGTCTCGGGGTCCTGCCTTGGGGACCCCTGAAGAGTGGCGCTTTGACGGGCAAATACACACGGGCTAACGGCGCAAAGATGCAAGGGCTACGGGGTGCACGCGTCGGGGAATTTACAGAGAAGCAGTACGACATCATCGATGCGGTCGGCAAGATTGCGGCGGAGTGCGATACCGATTCTTCTACTGTGGCGCTCGCGTGGCTGAAGGCCAAGGCGGGGGTACGCTCCATCATAATCGGTGCCCGAACATTTGAGCAGTTGGAGGCAAATCTCAAGGCGGTTGATCTCACACTTACGCCGGAGCAGATCGCGTCTTTGGACAACGTGTCCAAGCCCGTGCTCAATTTTCCTGCTGATTTTCTCGCCCAGGCACCCTCCCTTGCCCATGCTGGAGCGACGGTCAACGGCGTTCCGAGTCAAATGGCGCCCTTGATTCCAAAGGACGACAGTTCCCGGTGGTGATCTGGCGAAGCATGGGGAGGACCCGACATCATGAAACAGTGCGTCAACTTAAGAGGGTTCCGCCACGCTTCGGGCCGCTTCCACACTGGTTGCGGCCGTTTCCAGTGTTTTCTTCGCCCCTTCCAGAAAACTGGCCCGGCGGCAGTCAGTGTTACGCCTTTGGATTCGCGCACAAGCAAATCGAATCCGAGTTCCATTTCCAGATTCCGAATCTGGGTGCTTAAAGCTTGTTGAGCGATGTGCAATCGCGCGGCGGCCCGAGTGATATGCAGTTCTTCCGCAACTGTGACGAAATAGCGTAAAAGTCTCAGCTCCATCCGGGCGTGTGCGCGAACTATGTGTTCACGACGACTGATTCGATAAACCCTTCCGTCACTTTCTCTTCAAAAAACAAAATCGTCCCCCAAATTCCGCGTTCAAAATCAACCTTCGGTTCCCAGCGAAGAATTTTCCGTGCTCGGCTAATGTCCGGCTGCCGAGTCTTGGGATCATCTACCGGCAATGGTTTTCTGATGATCGCTGAATCAGAACCCGTAATCTCTAGAATGGCGTGGGCGAATTCAAGGATGGTCATTTCGCGAGGGTTGCCAATGTTAACTGGGGCGTGATAGTCGCTCAACGCCAACCTGTAAATGCCATCGATCAGATCGGAGACATAACAGAAACTTCGTGTCTGACTACCATCGCCAAATATTGTTATTGGATCCCGTTTCAGCGCCTGGCTAATAAATGCGGGTACAACCCGACCGTCATTCAGGCGCATACGCGGTCCGTAGGTGTTAAAGATTCGAACGATTTTCGTATCCAGCCCGTGGTACCGGTGGTAGGCCATGGTCATCGCTTCAGCGAAGCGTTTCGCCTCGTCGTAGACTCCTCGCGGCCCGATAGGGTTAACATTGCCCCAGTAGTCTTCGGTTTGGGGATGAACCAAAGGATCACCATAGCATTCCGAAGTCGAAGCAAGGACAAAGATGGCCTTCTTCTCTTTGGCTAATCCGAGGGCGTTATGAGTTCCGAGCGCGCCCACCTTCAAGGTCGGAATTGGCAGTTCTAGGTAATCGATCGGGCTCGCCGGTGAGGCAAAGTGAAATACGTAATCAACTTGGCCGGGTACAAAAATAAACTCGCTGACGTCCTGACGAATAAATCGGAAATCCTCGTTATCGGCAAGGTGCGCGATATTATGCGGCGAACCGGTAATTAAGTTGTCAACAGCGATGACGCGGTATCCCTCAGTTATTAGGCGATCGGTCAAATGGGATCCAAGAAAGCCGGCACCGCCGGTCACTACCGCGGTCTTCTTAGCAGAAATCTTGTGAGACATAAGTAAAAATCAGTGTTAGTTACGCACGGACCCGGAAATTGCCTTGAAAATTCGTGGGACATTCAGGTCCCGGAGAATTTACCAGCTGTATCATCGTAAGCATCCGCGCGGTTTAGTCGGATTATTTGCGTTTAGCGTTTGTACAATCGGTAGGAAGGACGTGACTCTTTTTTGTCCGAATTGCCGTAATCATTGGCGGAGCCGAATTACGCGGTTCCCAGCTATCTTTTAGCTAGTGCACCATCTCGCATATAATGGTGACGTCGCCGCAGGTTCCGCCGCGGCGGATTTTTTCAAGGCGCGAGCGAAGCGCCCATATCTGAATCATACGGGTCGAGTCCGGCAGTCGCCGGACGGAAAAACAGCCAACTGGCCGCGGCCCGGAGGGTTGCGTTGAAAATGGGCCGGCGGCTGCGTTGCTCGTCGGTTA
>DASXBV010000225.1:0-2849 GCA_036491515.1 Chthoniobacterales bacterium | reverse complement strand
TGCATTCCTGGACCGGATATGGGTGAGACTTTTTATTCAATCGGATCCATTGAATCGCGAACCCGAGGGTCTAGGCCTCCATTTTCTTCGTTCAATCGAATGGGGAGGGCTGGCTGGGCTGGTTGGAGGCGTGGTCTCGATTCCAGTCATGGCCGGAACCGGAATTCTGCCGAAGATTGCCGGGCTCGACACCAGTTTCGGCGGAATCAGCGGTGTGGTCGTCCACCTTCTCGTAAGCGCAGGAATCGGTATGACCTACGGCCTGTTATTTCGCAATGAGGCCCCTAGCATTGGGCTGGGTGTTCCCTGGGGATTTCTGTTTGGTGTGATGTGGTGGTACGTAGGCCCGCTGACTCTTTTGCCCTTGATCTTGACCGGAGTTTACGATTGGCGGGCAAGCGCGGCCGCTGCTATGCTCCCCTCGCTCATCGGACACTTGATCTACGGCGGGGCCACTGCATTTACGTTCCTGCTGCTGGAGCGGCGGTACAAGCGATGGCTATTTCTCGATCCACGCATTGCGGCCCGCGAGCTGCGTCGCCTTCGTCCGGTAGGAACGCCGGCCCCGGCACTGTGGTTCTTCGCGCTTGGGCTCGGAGTGCTGTTGCCAATTCTGCTTGGCTAGACCTATCGAAGAGTGTAGCGACGCAGGCTTATTGTTGCTCCTGCCGGCGGGAGATCGCTTCCTGGATCCTTGCCCGGCGGTGTTCGCGAAAGTTTTCAATTCGCTTTTGCTGGTCTGGATTCACTTCCGTCTCGATCTCAGCCAAAGCAGCATCAAAAGCATCGCTTCCTTGCAGCATTGCTTGGGACTGAATCGCTTGCATCTGCTTTACGGCGGATTCCACGCGAGGGCGGATCTTGGTGGCCTGTTCGGGCGTTAGCTTGCCGATGCGTTCTAATCTTTGCATTTGATTCTCTGTCCATGCATGGAAACTTCGCGTTGGATTTGGCGGCATGTGTCTGCGTAGGACCGCGTAAGTTATCACAGACCCGCTGAGACCACCCATTAGAAAAAGGATCGCGAAGACCAGAACTAGTTTCCAACTGGATCCCATAGGGCGTAGGCCATTTCAACCGTCGATTCCTGATCATCTGCGGAGGTGTTGCTCGTCTCGAAGTTAATCCCGAGAACTGTTCCCAGAATGATCAACGCGGTTGCGACGGACAAAATCGAAGCCCTGACAAAAGCCTTGTTCTCTTCGACGCGCTGACGGTGTCGTCGCAGAACGCCTTCCGCAAAACCCGCCGGCATGGATGGAGCCCCTTCGGCTCCGACCCGGCGAGCTGCAGCGAAAAGCTTCTCCAGGTTTTCTTCCTTCATTACTTTAGTCGTTTAACGGTCGCCATCAGTTTTTGTCGTGCCCGAAACCCCTTAACCTTGATTTTAGACGGTTTCCAGCCCGTCAGGTCACAAATTTCCGCAACCGATTTTTCCTCCAGGTATAGCCATCGGACGACCAGACGCTCGTCCGGCTTCAAACTCAGCAGCAGCCTTTCCAACAGTTCCCGGCTTTCCTCCAGAGATTGCTGGGCGGGTGCGTTGGCATTCTCTTTGAGGTTGTCCAGGATGGCCTGCTGCTCTTCGGTAAAGTCTGACCACCGGTATTCGGGCCGGTTACGCTGCTTTCGCAGGTGGTCGATACACGTGTTGACTGAAATTCGGGAGACCCAATGTTCAAAAGGCATATCAGCACGATATTGGTGGAGCTTAGCAAATATTTTTAAGAAAATCTCCTGTGACAAATCTTCCTCAGACTCGCGTCTTGGAAGGTGATTTCGGACGATTCTAATCACCGCAGGATAGAGGTGCTCAACGAGCTGTTTTGCGGCCGATTCGTCCGAATCGCGAGCGAGTGCAATTAGCTGAGACAGTTCGTCAGGGCCCATTGAGCACGGATGCCGGTTGGGTGCCGGCTTTGCGTTTCGAGTCTTGAGTGGTGAACTTTGGGTGTTCATTCGCTGGCCGGCGTAGTCGATGTCACCTCCCAGTTTTGAGTTTCCAGTTTTGAATGTTCATTCGCTGGCTCGCGCATTGGGTGTCACGGGAAACCAAAACTCAGAACCTAAAACTGTATCGCTGGCCGCAGTTGGTACAGGAAAGCCTCGGTTGCGGGCCTCGTTTCATGCGAACACGACCGCTATGATGAACATGATGATCAACAGGAGACATAATCCTCGCACCAGCCATTTTGGCAAACCCGCAACCCCCCAAAATAAGAGTACGGAGGCCATGACAGCCAGGATGAGAATCGTTACCGCCCATGAAAACATGTTCGATTGAGCTATGGCTTAAAGCGTGCCAGCTGGGGGCATTAATATAAGCATTTTGTAATCAGCAAGTTAGCAATTGCGCATGCCGATTAAACCGCCGCTCAGACATGCAGTGTGCAAGCCGGTGCGAGCGTCGTGCATGGTGTAAGCGAAAGCTCGGGCGGCGAAGGACTCAAGAACTCAGGCACTCAAGGACTCGAGTACTCAAGAACTCGAGAATTCGAGAAGCCAAAGGAGAACAAAGGTTTCGCGCCGAATTTCCCGTTGCACCATTCTTGAGTTCTTGAGTCCTTCGCTTACGGCAAGATTTGTGATAGTTTTTTGGAAGATCACGAATGGTTACGCGCTCTCAATTTGAGGTGTGCGGACAGGAGAGAAATTGTGATGAGAAAAGTGCTGTATCGGACTTTGCAGTTTGTGGGTTTAATCGTCGGTGTTGCGTTGATGTGCGGGAAACCCGCGACGGTAACGGCTCAGCAGTACAAGGGCAAAGAACTGGTCAAAGCCACTCTCATCGCAGACGTGAGTTCAATCCAACCGGGGCAGAAGTTCCGCCTCGGAGTGCTCTACCGCAT
>DASXBV010000224.1:0-5117 GCA_036491515.1 Chthoniobacterales bacterium | reverse complement strand
CAGTTTCGTTAAATCCTGGGAATCGACTATTCCCACTGGTTCATTTTTCTCATTCACCACGATCAAGTCATCGATTCGATGCTGGTCCAGGATGTTTAAAACTTCAACTGCAAGCTTCTGAGCCTGGATAGTAATTGGATGCCGGACCATGTGCCGCTCGACGGGATCGGAGATCATGCCGGGATTCTTCTCGAAGGCCCGAACAAAATCCCCGTGAGTAAAGATGCCCGCCAAGTTTCCGGAGGGACCTATGACCACGGCGACGCCGGCTCGATGTTCATTCATGGAATGCAGCACCGCTAGAACGTCAGTTTGCGGGGAAACCGTCGGCATGCGTGCCTCGCCGCGCATGATATCGCAAACTCGTTGCAGAAGGACGCGGCCCAATCGGCCGCCTGGGTGGAACTTGAGGAAATCTTCTTCATCAAAGCCGCGCACTTCGAGAAGCACCATGGCCAGAGCGTCGCCTAAAGCCAGCATAACGGTCGTGCTCGATGTTGGCGCCAGGTTGAGTGGACACGCTTCCTTTTCAACCGAACAATCAAGGGTAATCTCGCTGTGTTTGGACAACGTCGATCCAACGTCGCCAGTCATGCATATCAGCCGAACACCGAAGCGTTTCAATGCGGGGAGTATATTCAATAGCTCCGCGGTCTCGCCACTATAGCTGACAGCGATGACCACGTCGCCTGCGGCCACTATCCCTAGGTCGCCGTGCAACGCATTGACTGGATTCAAAACAAACGCGGGTGACCCCGTGCTTGTGAGAGTCGCTGCTATTTTTTCGCCGATCTGGCCCGATTTGCCCACGCCGATGATGATTATCTTTCGACCAGATTCGATGACCTCAAGCATGAGTCGAACTGCGCGCTCGAACTGCTCGTCAAGACGGTCAGCCAACCGCTGGAGCTCGCCGATCTCAATGTCTAATACACGGCGCGCTTTCTGAAGGTAATCCATCGCAGAATCAAAACCGAACTGTACCGCCCTCACTTTCTGAATTCTCGCTTTTTCTCAAGCAGCCCCGTCAAAATCCTCAAGTTCTCCACATCTTCCTTGAGATCCTCGTTCTTTGGAGTCTCGAGGACCTTTGGGATCGCATTAAATTCTTTCGACCGCATGATCTCCGAAAACGGCGCCAACCCAATTTTGCCTTTACCAATATGTTCATGACGGTCTACGCGTGACCCAAGGCCCGTCTTGGAATCGTTTAGGTGCCAGCCTACGAGACGTTCGCGTCCAACGATTCGATCGAACTTCCGGATCGTGTCCCAAAAACCTTTTTCGGTAGAAATGTCGAAACCGGCCTCGAACAGATGGGCTGTATCCAGACAAGTCGCGAGACGTTCCGGAAACTTCGAGCGTTCAATAATCTTCGCAAGCTGCTCGAACGTATAACCGAGACAACTCCCTTGTCCGGCGGTGATTTCAAGAGCAATCCTGCATTTACCGACAGGCAGCGATGCGAACACTGAGTCCAGGGACGAAACGATCCTGATTAAACCGGCCTCCTCGCCATCGCCCATGTGCGCACCGGGATGCAACACTAGAAACCTGAGCCCGAGCTGATCCGCCCGGGTCAGTTCCTCGGTAAGAGCGCGAATCGATTTTTCCAGAAATTCCGGATTCCTCGCCCCAGGGTTGATTAGATAGCTCGTGTGTCCGAAGACAATCCTGGGATGATCCGGGTAATTATGGTAAGCGGCTAGATCGGCTGCGCTAAACGGTTTGGCAAACCATTGCATGTTATTCTTCACGAAGATCTGGATGGCAGTGCATCCGATCGACCGACCGCGCTCGAGCGCCTTAGACGGTCCGCCGGAAATTGACATGTGCGCTCCGAGCAAAGGAGCATCTCGCTTGTTGGCTGCAGTCTTGGGGCGCGTTGCGGTTCCGGTCTTTCGAGGCATATCGTTTAGGATCTTCAGGGTCTATCGCCGCGCCGGAGAAATCAATTGCCAGGTCGGATCTTGGATCGTACCAAACCCGCGAACATGTAAAGTGCCATCGTCGACATTCCCAGCGAAATCGACGAGTTCTTCGGGAAAGAATAGGGAGCCTGTCAGACGTACAGCGTGAGAACCGGAAACAAGCTGGAAAGAAATCAATCGGAGGGACTCCGGATCCAGCCGAAAACTGAGCTTCAAGTCTAAAGGTTCGTGAAACCCGAGAGGCTCCAGGCGCCTGAGCAAAGGCGCGAAAAGCTTTGACCCGCTCATCTTCGCTGAGAGCACGCTGCCAGTTCCGCTGACCGAGAGATTAGTTGAGTCAGCCCCGAGCACAGAAAAATCGCCAGACCCATGATCGAAAGGGATTTCCCATCCGCCAAAACGATAGGTGAACCGATTCGGGGCCTCGATCCGGATGCGAAGATCATTTGTTGACCCGTTCTTAAGCTGGATTGTTCCATCGGCATGAATGACCGGAGGATCGGAAAAGTGAAATGGTTGCAGGAGTCGTCCCACCGAAGGATCGATCCAAACTGCGACCACCCCCGGATTTAGATTCGCCTCGAAATCCTCGATGGTTACTTGATCCTGGCCGAAATCATACATGAAACGGCCCGCCCCAGTTCCCTCATCCCTGATCACGCGGATTTGATCGCACCGGATGGCATTGTTCACGAGATGGAAACTAGCTGAAGCAGCGTTCAAAAGCGCGTTGCGAAATTTGGTTTTTCCCAGCCAGACTAGTCCGGTGCCCGACACCTTAGCAAAATCAGGGCTTGTGCCTGAGATCGTGGCTTGAATTACCGGCGGCGTCTCAAACTCCCAGTCGGCCAATGCCCGTTGGACTCTCGGCGTGCAAAGCGGCAGCACCTCCGTCGGGTTCAAGGCAGAGTTAATGCGCATGCGAAAGTCGCCGGGAAGACTTAGCACATCTCCGGAAAGTGTTCCAGACCGGTGTGTCACCTGCGCATTGGAGATCATCCAGGAGTCCCCCGATTTTGAGAACTCGGCCTTCATGCTTTGAAACTTCACACCCCGAAAGGAGAATTGATCGAAATTTAGCTTGCCAAGAAAACGCAAACGTCCATCTGGTCGCGCTACCCCGCTCAATTCGACTTCGGGCGGACTATCAAATCTCAGCTCTTCCATCCATGGAAATCTGGGATCGTCGGCGAGCAATTCAGTCAGATTCAGTTCGCTGCGGACCTGAAAATTCTTCTCGCCCGTCCCGAGGTCCCAATTTCCAGCGGCAAATAATTCCCCATGCCCATCACGTACGAACAATCTCTGGACGTCGAACCTCTGGTTCTCGAGTGAGAACTGACAGTCCAGATTTCGAAGCTGGTGGTTCTTTCGGGTGAGAGTTTCAGCGAACAAATGGCCTCCCTGCAGTCGGAGGGAAACCGGGTTGGCAAGATCAACTTGAAATGTGAAGTCGAGTTGCGGCGATTCTTCCGAGAAACGGAGCGTTTCGATCTCCTTAATCAAAAGACCCAGAAAGGTCTCTTGAGGTTTCTGCTCGGGACGAGTAGCAGGTTCCGGAGATGACGCGACGATAAAATCTGCTGGATTAACCAGTGTGCCCGACGCCTGTAGATGAATCCCGAAGACGACGCCCGAAGCCTGGCGAACTTCTATGCGTCCCGGGAAAAAATAGATCCTGGATTGAATTCCAGTGACGCGTATCCGTCCCGCCTTTGGATACGACGGATCGACAGGTATCGAAATCTTCGCGTCGTGCAAATCGACAGCGTTGAGCGCCGGTTCTTGCTGGAACAGATTAGCATAATTGACGTCCAGAGAGAGATCGCTGATTTGGGCTAGGACTCTCTGACGGCGATCGCGATCGTAGATCTCGAGATCTTTTGCCACCAGGCCCCGGAACGGGTCCAACGTCAGTCGACGGACGCGGATTTCCAGACCGAAGCTGTGGAATTCCCTGGTTAGCAACGCCCGCCAGTGTCCGCCAAATCCGATATGATAGAAATAGTAAGCTACCCAAGAGATAGCTAAGGTAATCAGGAGCAGGGTCAGCCACTTGAAAACTTGGATTGGTCGGATCGGCATTCAGACGGGACGTTAGTCGCAGGGTAGGTATCTTTAACCGGAAATCGCTAATCGGCAATTGCTCGAGTGGATAATTCGCGATTTTTCTTTTAGAGCGGCACGGCTCGTGCTACGTAATTAGACCCGATGATTCAGCCGAACTGTCGGGCAAGATTTACCGCGGAAGATTTCAATTTTGTTGTTCGTACGCTTGCAACAAGCCCGGGCAATGAGGTCAGCTTGGTCGAGTTGCTGACCGATATCGAGACCAGGGACCAGATTTTGGACCATGGCGAACTGGCTCGAGCCGTACTCGAAAAACCAGGCAATTTGAGTATTTCCCCGCAGTTTTACTTCTATATCTTGGCTCGGCTCGTCTTGAAGCGCTCGGGAATAGACGACCGCACGCTGACGGATTATGTCGCCGCAATGTTGGAAAAATTTTCCCAAATTCGCCAACTGCGCGCGCCCGTCCGAAATCTGGAAGCTCACTATCTCTCTGACCTTTTGCTCGCGCTCAAGACTGCTTCACCTTACGAGACATTTTTGATTAGGGCCCACGTTGGTAACTACGCACTATTCATTAGCGGCATATTCTACGAGAACATCGAGAGCCGCAGTCAACGGGGAGCACCGAGTTGCTCATTCTATGAAGACATGGGTCGAGCGAATTTTCGCGCCGTGGCAGCCCATGATGTCGCCCGCAGATACGAGTTGAGTGACCTTTTCAAAAAATTGGCCAATCACTTTCACGAGTGCCGGCTCGCATTGAATCGCCTGGCGGACGAGCTCGTCAATCTTGGAGACAACAGCTTCTTGCCGACTTTCATATGAGCAAAACCCTCTTTAGTGAAGTCCAGCGGCTCTTTGAGCGAACCTACGCGTCGATAGGAATTAATCTTGAGGAATGCTTAATCGATCGATCACGTTGCTCGCAGCTGACCAGTTTGGCCGGAGCCTCTGCCCGCGAGCTGAGCGAATTCGCCCGGACATTTTTGCGAACGGCGGACGACCGGCTTTATGTTGGAATCTACTATTCCAATTGGCTGATCGAACAACTCGAAAAACATGACCCGCGCAGCGGATTATCGAACAGCAATATTCAATCGCTGATCACATTTG
>DASXBV010000223.1:0-16156 GCA_036491515.1 Chthoniobacterales bacterium | reverse complement strand
AATTTCCTGGTAGATCGCCTCCTTGCTCGGGAAGTATTTGTACAGCAACGCCTCCGAGACCCCGGCAGCCTCGGCGAGTTTCTTCGTGGTTGCTCCGACGAATCCGTGGCGGGCAAAAACCGGAATGACCGCTTCCGCAATAGCCGGCCGCCGGTCTTCCGCTTTCAGCTTTTGAGTCATGCACCAATATAGTAAGTAAATATTCACTGACAAGTGATTTTTACAAATATTTTTCCCGCGCCACCGCCTCGACCTGAGCGCGGTTATTCATGTCTAGAGCGGTGGCCTCAACCAGTGGGCGCTGCTCACGAAATCGGGCTAAAGCGACCGGCAAAACGAGCTTGTCAGGGGACCGAGGCTGCCGATCATCTTCTGCCCCACACACCAGCGCCATCTATTACAGAGAGCCGACCTCTGAAGGGAGGATGGCCTTCACTACCCGGCCCAAGAGGTCAGCCCAGCTGATCCATGTAACAAATTCGCGTCGTTTCCAAAAATTCAGTTGACCCAGACCAAACGGTGGGCTATGAGATCTCTAAAATAGAATGGTGTTCTATTTAACAGAACGACACGAGATCCGTCGCCGCCCTTGGTCAGGAGTAAACGAAATGGATAAAAAGTCGCCCTGCAGCACAACGGCGTCCTCGACGATCACGTCAGGAAGCATCAATGCACGGCTCGATCGCCTGCCTGCCACACGCTACATATGGACGCTTGTCCTGCTGCTTTCCCTTGGCGGATGGTTCGAGTTCTACGACCTGTTCTTCACTGCCTATGTCGGCCCTGGTCTAGTCAGCAGCGGCATCCTCGCCGAGACGACGAGTTCCTTTTTTGGCTTTTCGGGTCTCGGCGCCTTCGTGGCCGCGACATTCGCAGGCCTCTTCATCGGCACATTCGCCTTTGGTTCCCTGGCCGACAGGTTCGGCAGGCGGTCCGTCTTCACCTTCTCCCTGCTTTGGTACTCGGTCGCAACCGTCGTCATGGCGTTCCAGACTAGTGCCGGAGGACTTAATCTCTGGCGGCTGATCGGCGGCATCGGCATCGGCATCGAACTGGTGACGATCGATGCCTATGTTGCCGAGCTTGTGCCGGCGCACACGCGCGGCCGTGCCTTCGCCGTCAACCAGTTAGTACAGTTCAGCGTCGTTCCCTTTGTGGCCCTGCTTGCCTACCTGCTTGTCCCCATCGCGCCGTTCGGCCTGGATGGATGGCGATGGGTGGTCTTAATCGGTGCTGCGGGATCGGTCTTCGTGTGGTTCATACGCCTCGCCGTGCCGGAGAGCCCGCGTTGGCTCGTCCAGCATGGCCGGCTCGAAGCGGCCGACCGTATCACGTCGCGGATTGAGGCAAGGGTCGCGGCAGAGTTCAGTGCCCCACTTCCGCCGCCGCGACCCGCCGTCGAGCCGATCATGGGCCAGCAGGCAAAGTTCGCCGAGATCTGGAGGCCAGAATACCGGGGCCGGACGATCATGATGATGGTGTTCAATTTCTTTCAGACGATCGGCTACTATGGCTTCGCGAGCTGGGTTCCGACCCTGCTCGTTGCTCGCGGGATCACCATTACTCACAGTTTGCTCTATTCGTTCATTATCGCCATCGCCAACCCGATCGGACCGCTGCTCGCGATGCCGATCGCCGACCGGATCGAGCGCAAATGGGTCATCGTCTTTGGCGCAACAGGGATCGCGGCTTTCGGAATCGCATTCTCTCAGGTTAACGGTCCCGTCATGCTCATCGCCTGTGGCGTCGCGATTACGCTTTGCAGCAACATCATGTCTTTCGGCTTCCACGCCTATCAGCCCGAGTTGTTCCCGACACGGGTGCGCGCCCGCGCGATCGGCTTCGTCTATTCTTTCAGCCGTGTGGGTGCAATGTTCTCGGGCTTTCTGATTGCCTTCTGCCTACGCCATTTCGGCACCACCGGGGTGTTCACTCTGATCGTCGGGTGCATGGCAATGGCGATGATCTCGATTGGCTGCTTCGGCCCACGCACGCGAGGCCTGCAACTCGAAGCCATTGCGCACTGAGGGGGGAATGAGCGCCGAAAAAAAAGGCTTGGCCAGCAGGTCCGCTAGACTTGTCCTTCCCGACAAGACGGAGGGGCCGATGCCGGCCAGCGCAACATGGGTAGCACAACAGGAGGGTGGGGTCGCGGCTGTCGATCGCGCGCTGTCAATCCTGGCGGCCTACCGGTCGGAGGATGACGCACTCACACTGGCCGAACTTGCTGCGCGCACCGGCATCTACAAGAGCACCATCCTGCGCCTGATCCAGTCCTTGATGCGTGGCCGCCTTCTATTCCGACTGCAGGATGGGCGCTATCAGATCGGCTCAGAGGCGCTACGGCTTGGGACGCTCTATCAGCGGGCCCACCGACTCGGCGATGTCGTGCTGCCAGTGATGCATACGTTGGCGGAACGGACTGGCGAGAGCGTCGTGCTGCACGTTCGCGAGGGTGATGCGCGTGTTGCCCTGCACCGAGTGGAGTCGCATCAGCCGATCCGATATCATGTCCGCGAAGGCGACAGCTTGCCCCTGACGGCGGGATCGGGCGGCCACGTCCTGGTGGCCTTCTCCGGCGCGCACGGGCAGATCAGTCGAACCATCCGCGAGCGGATGCACCATGCTTCGTACGGCGAGCGCGATCCGGAGACGTCGGGCATGTCTGCGCCGGTGTTCGGCCCAGGCCAGTCCCTCGTGGGTGCGCTGACCGTCGCCGGACCTGCGACGCGCGTCGACGAGGGCTTCGTTGCTAAACACTTGCCTGCGTTACTCGATGCCGTTGCCAGTATTACGCACGATCTAGGCGGCAATCCCGGCGTCTTCGCTGCTGCGCGCGAGGCCGCCCAAACACGTCCCATGGCAGTCGGGCAAAAAGGAGCTGACCAGAAATGAATCTTCCTCTGACGGGCGTCCGCGTCCTCGACCTTACCAACGTGCTCGCGGGCCCTTTCTGCACGTATCAGCTCGCACTCATGGGTGCTGAGGTGATCAAGATCGAGCAACCCGGACGCGGCGATCTCGCTCGCCGATTAGGTGCCGATCCCAAAGCAGCCAAGCGCGGGATGGGGGCGTCCTTTGTCGCGGTGAACTGCGGCAAGCAATCCGTGACGCTCGACCTCAAGCACAAGGACGGCAAAACGCTGCTTAAACGCTTCGCCGCTCAGGCAGACGTGCTTGTCGAGAACTTCCGCCCGGGCGTGATGGACCGACTCGGCCTGGGCTACACGGTACTCTCAGAGGTCAGACCTTCGCTGATCTACTGTGCCATCTCGGGGTTCGGAATGGACGGACCATTCGCGCAACGTCCGGCCTACGACCAGATTGTGCAGGGTGCCTCGGGCGTGATGAGCATCACCGGAGACGAGACTTCGGCGCCGCTCCGTGTCGGCTATCCGGTCGCCGACACGGTGGGCGGCCTGACCGCGGCGTTTGCCGTGGCTGCCGCTCTTGTCGATGCCCGACAGACCGGGCGCGGACGCTGCATCGATGTCTCGCTGCTGGAGGCGACGCTCGCGACGATGGGCTGGGTGGTGTCGAACTACCTTAACGCGCAAGTCGAGCCTTCGCCGATGGGCAATTCCAACTTCACGGCGGCTCCCTCAGGCACGTTCCGGAGCGGCAAGGGGCTCATCAACATCTCGGCAAATGAAGACAAGCAGTATGCTGCCCTCTGCGACGTGATCGGACGTCTCGATCTCAAAATGGATGTCCGCTTCTGCGACCGGCAGGCACGCAAGGCGAACCGCGCGGCACTGACCACCGAACTGGAACCGGCGTTGCAGACACGCAGCGCTGCGGCGTGGGAAGCGCTGCTGATTGAGGCGGGTGTGCCGGCAGGGCAGGTGCTCACAGTGCCGGAGATCCTCAACCACGAGCAGGTGCAAAGCCGCGGCTTCATCAAGGCCTTCAAGGTGCCGGAAGGAGACCAGCGCGTGACACGCTGCGGCTTCCGCTTCCTTGACGCCAACCCCGAACCCGCGACGCCAGCGCCACTGCTCTCAGCGGATACAAGAGCCTGGCTGGAGCGCCTGGGCTGCACCACGGACGAAATCGAACAACTGATGAAGGAGCATGTGCTTTGAGCGATCGCACCCTCGACCAGGCCGGCGAATACTGGAGCACCGGCATCATCGATATCGCACCGGGATCGATCCGTGTACGCGGCTACCCGATCGAGGAACTGATCGGGTCACTCAGCTTCCCAGAGATGATCTGGCTTATGCTGAAGGGTGAGAGGCCGAGTCAGCAACAGGCGAGATTGCTGGAAGCAGCGCTGGTGGCTTCCGTTGATCACGGGCCGCACGCGCCGTCCATCGCGATCTCGCGCATGGCAGTGAGCTGTGGCCTTCCGCTCAACGGGGCGATCGCGTCGGCGGTCAACACCCTCGATGACGTACATGGCGGTGCGGGGGAGCAGAGCGCCCAACTCTATCTTGATGTCGACCGACGCATGCACGAAGGCGCCGCCCTGCGGGACGCCGCCGAGGCCGCGCTGGACGCATTCGTAGCTGCATCGGGTAAGTTCATTCCCGGTTTCGGCCACCGCTTCCACCCGATCGATCCGCGAGCCGGGCGGCTGCTCGCTCTGGTTGACGAGGCCGCGGCCGCCGGCGCTGTTGACGGCCGCTTCGCGGATATTGCCCGGTCAGTCGAGGCGGTGCTGGAGGCGCGCAAGGGTAAGCGCATCCCGATGAACATCGATGGTGCGACCGCCGTCATCTATACCGAGCTCGAGTTTCCACCGCCGCTTGCCCGAGGCATCTTCTGCCTCTCCCGCAGTGTTGGCATTCTGGCGCATGCTTGGGAACAGACCGGTCGCCGTGAGCGGAACAAGGGACCGATGCCGCGTCAGTTCCCATATCGCTACACCGGCCACGCCGAGCGGCATCTGGGGGACACCACATCATGAGCTGGTTTCCACCGGCGCCGGTCGTGGCGACGCAGCTCCATACCGAGCTGCCCGCGCGGTATCGGAAGCCGGTCGTGACAGAATGGTCGCGAGCGAACAAGCAGGGGCAGCCCGTCGACTGCTTTCTGGAAGGCCCATGCTTCGACCACGAAGGGGCGCTGTTCGTCGTCGATATCCCACATGGCCGAGTGTTCCGCATCGGCGCGGACGGCGCCTGGTCTCTGGTCATCGAGTATGATGGCGAGCCAAACGGTCTGGCGTTGCACCCGGACGGCAGGCTGTTCATCGCCGACTATAAGAACGGTCTCCTCGCGCTCAATCTTGCGACTGGCGCAATCGAGCCGGCGCTGACAAGGCGCAATGGCGAGCACTTCAAGGGCGTCAACGACCTCGTCTTCGCGCGGAACGGCGATCTCTATTTTACCGATCAAGGCCAGACGGGCCTGCAAGATCCGACTGGCCGCGTCTTCCGGCTGCGGAGTGACAACCGGCTGGATTGCCTACTGGATAACGGCCCAAGCCCAAACGGACTGGTCTTGTCCGCAGACGAGCGAGTGCTGTTCGTGGCGATGACCCGTGACAACGCGGTGTGGCGTCTGCCGCTCCTGCCTGACGGCGGCACGGCGAAGGTCGGGCGTTTTGCGACCTTCCATGGCACCAGCGGCCCTGACGGGCTGACCGCCGACGCGGCAGGAAACATCCTGGTCGCGCATGCTTCTCTCGGCGCCGTGTTCGTGCTGGGACCGCAAGGCGAGCCGGTTGCGCGTATCACCTCGTGCAGGGGGCGTACCGTGACCAATCTCGCCTTCGGTCCGACCGGGCACGGACTGTTCATCACCGAATCGGAAACCGGAACCATTCTGCGGGCGGACTGGCCTGCGTCGCACAGCGCGGGATATGCCTAGCTTTCCAGGAACTGCTGGTGGAAGTTGCTAAGCGGGAACGAGTTGAAGATTGAGTGATTTGGCTTCTCTTTTGAGCCATTTGATGCGCCGTAGCTGGAATTTAAGGCCGGTTCGAGGAGCTGCAGGAACGGATCTGACTCCTGGCGATCGCGACGCCTGGACACCGGACTTGGTGTCCGTGCCGGAAGAAAGCTTGGCAAACCGCCGTGAGGCAATTCAGCCCAAAATCCGAAAATAAGATCCGCAGATTGGGTTCAAGGTACTCAAGCCTCTCTTCGAGTTCGGTCACACCGAACGAACGTTTTCAAAGGTCAGCAAGATTGCTGCTGCATTAGCCAAACATCCGTCGACGATCTATCGATGGATAGAAGACTACGAGCGCGGCGTTCCTTTTCGTTCCTTTTCGTTCCACTCGCTTCCCAACCATTACGAGCGCGGATCAAGTCCCAGAGGGCTTTCGCGCGGTTCCGAGTTCCGCTTGCGAAGCCTGAGCCGATAAATTGGCAGTTCTTTTGCCATAAAATGTTCTTCAAAATCGGTCATCGGATAACCCTCTTCCGCCCAAATCGTCGTGCTCCAGAGGTGCGACTGTTCGGCTGCAAGCGCGATTTGCTTGAAGTACTCTTGATGATCGGTCTTGATCCAGAGCTCTCCGCCGTCAATCAGACTGCGAGAAATCCCGTCAAAAAACTCCAGATCAACGATTCGGCGCGTTTGATGTCTCCGCTTCGGCCAAGGGTCAGGAAAGTATAAGTGGAAACGCCACACAGAATTCTGCGGCAAGAGGTACTGTACGGTGTAATCGATTTCCAACCGCAAGACCCGCAGATTTGTGAGCCCTATCCGAAACGCCTGACGACATGTTTTTCGAACCCGCCCTAGAAGACGCTCGACGCCAAGAAAATTTCGATCAGGGAATCTTTGTGCTGCTTGAATCAAGAATTTTCCAGGACCAGAACCGAGGTCGACTTCAATTGGTCGATCGTTCTGGAAGATCTCACGCAGGGGAAGCGGTTTAAAAATGCTGTGCGGAACTAGTTCCATCCCGCAGCAACACTACCGAGCAAAGAAGGGATTGTGTTCGCGTTCGTTTTTGACGGTGGTGAGCGGACCGTGACCCGGGCAGATTAAGGTATCATCCGGTAACGTGAGCAATTTCTCCGCATTGTTTCGAAGCGCTTTCTGGTAGTCATTCGGTGCGCCTCCCATTGATCCCGCGAACAACGAGTCCCCCACGACCGCAACCGTGGTTTTCAGGCCGTGCACAACGTAAGAAGTGCCTCCGGGAGAATGTCCGTTCGTCAGCCTCGCCTCAATTCGCAATTTTCCGAGACGAAATTGGTCCCCCTCACGCACAACCTTTGTGTCCGGCATTCGTTCCAGGTCCGGAGCAAAAAACTCTGCACGGATCTTTTTCACGATCGCCCCGAGATCCGCAACGTGGTCCTGATGAGTGTGCGTTAGAAAAAGATATTTTACCGTCAAGTTTGCAGACTCGACGAATGCCAAAAGCTCGCTCGCATCAGCCCCCGTATCAAAAATTGCAGCTTCTCTGGTTTCAGGATCCCACACCAAATAAGCGTTCACCGTCATGTCGAGCAACGGCGTGTTGAATTGTTTGACACCCTCTATTGTCGGGACATCCGCCGGATACCAACTCTTGGAATAACTGGCAGCCAACGCTTTCGGCCCCAGGCCGAGAGTTGCTGCTAGCTCGGTTACCTCGGCGGGGTCACCTGAACCCTTTTTCAGCAGCCGGAGTTCTTCCGAGCTCATATGAGCCCTTTGAGAAAGCTCCTGGTCGCCCAAATGCAGGCCACGCTGGGCTTTGCCGACAATATCTTCGAAAAGGTCTTCTAGCGGGATTTTCATAGGCAGAACTCAGCTGTGGGTTCGTTTTTGCAGAGTCGAAACGCGATCGTCTTCTATGCGTCTGATGATGACCTGACTCGGACGAATATCTAAGACTTTATAGGTGTGGCCGGGATCGCTCGGAATCGAGAAATTCTGGTCCACTTCAACCTTCAGCGTCTGCTCTGAATTCGGAAATGAGAGCACCGCATAGGCGGCATGCTCCTGGGCAGGAACGCCTCTGATAAGTGTAACCGTCTGTCCGGTCTTCGTATTCCGCAATTTAACAATCGAATCATCGACAGGATTACCATCTTTGTCCTCGGTGTTGCGGATTTCGACATCGGTAACCTGGTAGTCGAGGCCTCTTAATTGATCCCCGGCAGCAACGCTATACTCTTCCCCTCCAACGGCCTGAATCTTCGCCTTCTTGCCCCTTACTTCGGTGAGCATCACCGGCAGGAATTCTTGGTGGATGTCGACAACGGCGACTTGCTTTATCTCGGGAGAATTCTCCGATGCTTCCGTCAGTTTGCTCCCGCCGCTCCTTACTTGAGCATCGGCGGTACCGGCTCCCTTTCTCCCCGATTGTGAGCTCTCCGATTGTGAGAGCACATCCTTGTCGGACATGGCGCCGGTGGGCTCCGCAGAGTTTCCGCTCAGTAAACTTTTTTGTGGAGGACCTCCGGCAACTGACGGCGGAGGGGCATGTCGTAAACGTCCTGCTAATTCTTTATAACCCTTAGCCGCCGCCAAAGAGCCAGCAGTCGCACCGGATTTATCGACCAGTGTTGGATCAGCACCGGCCTGCAACAGTAAGGACACGAGATCTTGATCTCCCTTGTTAGCCGCCAACATCAGCGGAGTCCGTCCATCTTCCGCCCGCGAATCGACCTCAGCTCCGTGATCGAGTAATACTTTAGCGGTTTCCTTGCGTCCCATCAACGCGGCAACCAGCAGACCACGGTTGACCTCCTCGCGGGACCGCGCCGCAAGCGCTTCGACACACTTAGAGTTGCCTTGATATGCGGCGTCGATCAAAGCCGTCCAACCGCGTTGGTCTTCTACATTCGGATCCGCGTTCTTTTTGAGGAGCAAATTGACGATGTCCAGTTGATTCCTGTCTGCCGCCAGCATCAGCGCCGTGACTCCGTCCTTTCCCTGTGCATTAATTTTCACCTTTTGGTCCAGTAGCTTCATGACAACATCGATTCGGCCATTCCTGGAAGCCGCCATCAACGCTGTTAACCCTGCGCTACTTTGCACATTGCAATCAATGCCTGCGTCAATAAAGAGTTGAACGGCCTTCGTATCGCCGTTCTCGGCCGACCGCACGAAGTCATTCGGCGTAAATCTGACGTTCAACTTCTCCAATTCTTGTATCGCTTGCTCTTTGGACTGACCACAGCCAAACAGCAGCACTGCGAGACAAAGGGTCAACCAGACAGGCTTGCTCATGCGAAGATCGCTTGCGTTCCGTCCATTCCAACTAAGCGGCGGACCCGAAAAACGTGTGCCGGACGGGAATGCGGGTCAAGCATCACGAAATTGCGGCGACCACGCCAAGTGTATTTATCGCCTGTGATCAGATCCTCCACCTGGTATGGATCGGCAGCCTCGATCGAAAAGCTTTCGATCGGGACGTAAGCAAACCCGCTCTGGGTATTGAAAGGATCGAGGTTAACTAGAACTAAAATAATGTTGTCGAGCGCTTCCGTCGCCTTCGAGTAAAACAATATTTGTTCGTTTTCGACCATCTGGAATCGAAGATTCTCGTACTCGCGCAAAGCTCGGTTGTAACGACGGATCTGGTTCAGCTTGGTGATGTAATCCTTAATGTTACCAGGAGCATTCCAATCGCGCTCCTTGAACTGGTATTTTTCGGAGTTGAGATATTCTTCCCTGCCCGAAACCGGAACATTTTCGCACAACTCAAATCCGCTGTAGATACCGTAGACCGTGCTCAGTGTTGCCGCGAGAACAGCCCGAATCAAAAAGGCCGGGCGGCCACCTGTCTGGAGGAAAAACGGCAAAATATCCGGCGTATTCGTAAAAAAATTCCCGCGGAAGTAATACCTCATGTCTGTTTGAGTGAGTTCGGTGAGGTACTCAGTGAGCTCCCACTTTGTGTTGCGCCAGGTAAAGTAGGTGTACGACTGGGTAAACCCTCCCTTCGCCAACGATTTCATCATCTTGGGGCGAGTGAAGGCTTCCGCGAGAAAAATCACGTCTGGATAATTTTCATGAATCCCCGCAATCATCCAATCCCAAAAAGCGTTCGGCTTCGTATGGGGATTGTCGACTCGGAATATACGGACGCCATGCTGTACCCAGAAGAGAATAACATCCTTCATCTCCTGCCAGAGATTCCTCCAATCGGGGTTATAGAAATTCAATGGATACACATCCTCGTATTTCTTGGGAGGATTCTCGGCGTACTTGATGGTTCCGTCCGGACGATGAAAAAACCACTCCGGATGCTCTTTCACGTATGGATGGTCCGGGGAGCAGTTGATCGCGAAATCGAGAGCGATCTCCATTCCTCTGGACCGAACCTGATCGACCAGCCAATCGAAATCGTCAAGCGTGCCAAGCTCCGGTTCGATGGCCTTGTGACCACCGAACTGACTACCGATCGCGTACGGGACACCCGGATCTCCCGGTTCGCTCGATACCGAATTGTTTTTGCCCTTCCGCTTGGTAAACCCGATCGGATGGATTGGCGGAAAGTAGATCACGTCGAACCCCATCGTCTTCGCGTCGTCAATCCGACCAAGGCAATCGCGAAGCTTCGAGCCCGCATTCGGCTTTCCTTCGGCCGAACGTGGAAAAAATTCATACCAGGCGGCAAACAGAGCTTCCGAACGATCCACGATCACCTGAATATAGGGCTGAAACTCCGTTCCAAGGTCGAGGTCCGGCGACGCCGCCATCAATCCAGTTAATTCAGGATTCTTCGCTATGAGCGCACCGAAGTGAGCATCGGCGCTCTTTAATTGTTTGGAAAAGGTAAGCAGCCGATCCTTGTCCTGTTTCCGCGTCGTGCGATTGGCGGCCTTTTCCACCAAAACCGACGCCTCGTCCAGCTCCGTTCTCAGATCCGTGTTACCGGCGCCGTACTTCTTTGCATACTCAACCTGCCACGATTTGAAATGGTCCTCCCAAGCCTCAATCGTGAACTCGTGAAGTGCGTTTTCAATGAAATGACAGACACCCTCCCAGCGATCATTCTCCAGCGGCTTCATCGGCGTCTGATGCCAATCCGCCTGTCCAGCATTCCGCCATTTAAGATTAACCGAGATTTGGTCATGACCGTCCTTAAAGATGTCCGCGGATACCTTCAAGTCTTGTCCGACAACCCTCTTGATGGGGTAACGCCCTCCGTCGATACACGGGTCGATGTTTTCGATGACAACGGTTGGCAAACGTTCCAGAGTCAAATTTTTCGTGCTCACGCGAATCCAGTACTGGTTTTGGGTTTATCCGGAAGATCGGCTAAGAATTCTGCAAAGAACCTAAAGTCCTCTGCCACGGAAGCAACTTCGATCAACGTTTTTATCGCCGGTTTGATATGGCGCAAAAACTCACGCTTTTCCTTTAGAAGTCCGATCACTGCGTACGCACCGAGCGCCTGCATCAAACGTTGAATTCCGCAGTCAAAATAAACCGCTTCGAACTCCGCAAGTTTCCATCCCTGGCCGTGGCGCTCAAAATAATACCTTAAAAGATGATTCCGTTCCTGATTCGAAAAGGTTACGTATGGATCGAACAACAGGGAGGCTAGATCGTATTGCGGTAAGCCGGGACGCATTCCCTGGAAATCGATCAGATAGGCTTGCTCGTCCCAAATGATGACATTCTGTGATTGAAAATCGCGGTGTACCAAAACCTTGGGATGAGCAGCAAGTCGCTTGGCGAGATTCGCGAACGAAGCGTGATCGCGCAGCCTCTTTATTTCAGCTGCCGGCACTTGAAAATAGCGCCCGAGACAATTTTCCAGGCAGTAATTTTGTTCCCAACGATACAGCGATTCATCGAATCCAAGCTGGAGGCGCAAATTCTCGCGGAGCACCAATTCCGCGCCGTGTAGAACTGCCACCTGGTCGAGCGCAACCTCATAAAAGCGACGCCGGACAGCCCAGGACTCGGTCCGATATTGCCAGAGGTCGTCCTCACCTAGATCCTGCATCCAGATCAAACCCTGCTCATGATCATGGTAGTAAATCAAAGGTGCGTTGACTCCGATTCCGTCTAGAAAATTCGCGATCGCAACGAACCGTTCGTTTTCGAATTTCTCGGGATTGTACTTCACCAGAATCAGCGAATAATCGACACTGAATCGTACGCGATAGTATCGGCGGTCCGAGCCTCCCTTATCGAGAGGCAGAATTTCAACTTGAGCTTGACTATAATGCGGAAAGCGTTCGCGCGTTTGATGGATTAGGCGATCCGGGCTCATACGAAGTCGATATGATGGTAGGTTCCGCTTCCGACGTTAACGCCTCCGACGATGCAGGAGCGCAGCGTCGCGCCTTGGGAAATGCGCGACCCGGGGAACAAAATCGAATTCTCCACAAAAACATCAGCCTCGATACAGCACATTGTGCCCACATAAGATCCACCTTCGATCCTGCTCTCCGGCGAGATTTTTGCGGAACGTTCCACCTGGATCGGCCAATGAGCGTCGCGAACGTAATCGGGCGACCAGCGTTCGCATGCGATCGTTTGGTGTACTTTCAAGTATTCCACTCTCGAACCAATGTTGAACCAGCGATTCTCCTCTAGAGCCACCCCTCCAATCCGTCCTCCCGACCTGAGCCACTCGACGATGATCGAGACGAATGATATTTTGGTGGCTTTTGGTATCCGAGAAAACACCGACGAATTCCAGACGGAAATGCCCGCGAAATCGTATTCCCCTCGCTGACCAGATCCGAGGGCTCCGAAAAGGTCAACGACCCGACCGGATTCTCGATGCCAACTGACGCTTGTTGAGAGTCCCGTATGGCGAAGAGCTAAAGTCACGTCGTTCGGTCTCGAAAAATGTTCGGCGACCAAACGATCGACAGCTAAGTCGGTCAAAATGTCTCCGCTGTAAACGATAAAAACTTCGTCGCCAATCCGCTGCTCGAGGTTTTTCATACCTCCGCCGGTCTCCAGCAAGTTTTGTTCAAACATGAGTTCGAGATGCGCCCCTTTGTATTCGTTGGCGGGAAACATTGCGGAAAACTTCTCGGGCAAATGGTGAGTATTGATCCAGAACTTCTCGATGCCGATGTGGCGCAGGTGGTCGAGAGCAAATGTGATCAGTGGTTTTCCGAAAATCGGCAGCAACGGTTTTGGTAACACGTTGGTGAGCGGGCGAAGCCGTGTCCCTAAGCCGGCACCAAGCACGAATGCTTTACGAACGCGCGCAATCATTAACGAATGGGAACCTAGCGGGCGATGATGGCGAGTGTAAAGATTTTAGGCGTATTGGCTTGTCGGCGGAGACGATACGTCGTTTCGACTCTTCCTCCGTTCGAATTGACTTCCGACTTTGAGCTGGTAAATGGGCGGGAACGATCAGTACGATGAAAGTTTTGTCATTGTTTGTTTCCTCTCTTGGCTTGGCAACCACTCTATTTGGTGCAGATTCGGCGGGACCGGTTATCACAGTTCGAAAAGGGACTTCGCTAGCAGTCAATGTGAAAGAAATCGGCGGCGCGGCCGGCGCTGCGGCGACAACTCTTTTGAAAAATGATATTCAGCTTTCGGGCGTGCTATCGCTTGGGGATGCGGCGACAGCCGCCGTCACGATCAACGGCACGGCCTCTTCGGCCGCTTTCACCGCACAAGCGACTGAGAAAACTGGCGGGGTGGTCCTGCACAAGGTTTACACCGGAGAGACGCGCCGATCTATTCATCAGTTTGCGAATGATTTAATAGAAACCCTAACGGGTCAAAAAGGTATTGCCCTTTCCAAGGTCGCGTTTGTCGCCGATCGAACCGGACACAAAGAGATCTACACCTGTGACTACGACGGAGCAAACGTCCTGCAACTCACTCACGATAACGCGATCAGCGTGAGTCCCGCATTGTCGGCGGATGGCCGCAGGCTTGCATACACCGGTTACCAAAGTGGCTATGCCGATATTTACTTAATTGATCTAGGGAATGGAGCGCGCAATCGCATCATTAAGTTCCCAGGAACAAACTCCGGCGCCGCTTTCTCGCCGGATGGAAACCGTATCGCATGCACTCTCAGCAAAGATGGCAACCCTGAAATCTACGTCACCGGGATAAACGGCGACTCGCCGCTCCGTCTGACCCGCAGCCGCGGTGTGGAATCGTCGCCAACCTGGTCGCCCAATGGATCAGAGATCATCTACTCTTCCGATCAGAGCGGAAATCCGCAACTCTATCGAATCTCCGCCGGTGGCGGTTCAGGCCGATTGTTGCCAACCGGGTTCGGCTATAACACTCAGCCGAACTGGTCTCCTGACGGTAGGAAAGTGGCGTTCAACGTACGGAGTGGCGGTGGATTCCAAGTCGCTATCCTGGATCTCGATTCAGGATCAACACATGTGGCCATAGGTGAGGGTCAGAGTCCTGTTTGGGGCCCCGATTCGCGGCACATCATTTTTTCTAGAGGGGACGGTCTATATATGTTTGATACTGTGACTGCTCGAGAGACACGCCTGGTAGGAGATGTCGGGCGAATATCCGAGCCGACCTGGTCCCGTTGAACCGCAGCTATATTTATCCGATGAAAAAATTTCTTGTTCTCAGTTGTTTACTGACCCTGAGCTTCACGGCTTGTCAGAAGCAACAAAAACAGGAGTACGCCGGAGTGGAGGGCGATTATGTGAACGGCACACCGCTCCCACCACGACAGGAAGGTGTCTCGTTCTTCAGCAACAAGGTAGCCAAGGGACAATTTCAACCGATTTACTTCGCATTCGATAGTTTCGAAATCCCGACCGATGAAACTGGCAAACTTCGACAGATCGCGAGCTTTTTGAAAAGTGATCAAAATAACGTCATTCTCGCCGGCTTCACCGACGAAAGAGGCACACCGGAATACAATCGAGGCCTAGGGGAAAAGCGCGCACAAGCGGCTCGCAATTATCTGCTTTCTCTGGGCGTTCCAACGGCCCGCATCCAAACGGTGAGTTTTGGACAAGAGATGCCCGTCGATCCCGGTCACAGCGAATCGGCTTGGGCAAAAAATCGACGCGTCGAAACTGGCGTAGTCCGTTGAACGAAAAAGCGAATCCGAGAGAACGCCGATACGCCGATACAATCTTTTAGAATCCCGAACTCCGAAGGCGAACGCCGACTCGCCGATACGCCGATACGTTCCTCCCCCCTCCCTTTTGACTTTCTTTCTCTGCTCGTTTGGAGTTTGATCCGCTATTTGCAGAGTAGAGGTTGAATGGACGACCAGAACTTGCCCGACGATGAAACGTTGGTTCGCCGGACCCAAAACGGCGATACTCGGGCCTTCGACCTCCTTTGGCAAAAATACAGCCCGCGGATCTACTCGCTAATTTACAATATGACGGCCAACCATGACGACGCGAACGACCTGCTTCTAGAGGTCTTCGCCAAAGCATACCGGTCAATCAACGGGTTCCGCGGAAGATCAAGTTTCTACACTTGGATTCATGCCATCGCCGTCAACATGACGATCAATTTCGTGAAGAAGCGCGGTCGACGCTTTCAGATGAGTCTGGACGACTTGGACGCCAATGTGCAGAATGACAAGGAATTTATTGACTTAACGGCGACGAACACGCCAACTCGCGAAGTAGATCTTGCAGAACTTCAACACAGATTGAACGAAGCCATGATGAAGCTGTCTGTTGAGCATAGAGCAGTAGTGACGATGTTTGACATCCAGGGCATGCCGCATGCGGAAATCGCCAAAATCCTCGGAATTCCCGAGGCAACAGTGCGTTCGCGATTATTCTACGCACATCGACAGTTGCAGAATTACCTCGAGGAGTTTAGAAAGAAATGATGCTCGACGAAATTCAGCTTAAGAAATTGCTTCGACTTAAACGTCTCGAGCAACCGCCTCCCGGATATTTCGACCGTGCGTTGAATGAATTCCATCGCCGCCAGCGCGAGGAGCTTTTGCGGCGTTCGGCGATCCAGATCTGGTTTGAGCGCTCTGTTTCAAGCATGTGGGGCTTTCGGGTGCCGACCTACGCTTATGGGGCCGTATTCGGAGTCTTTCTGGTGGCTGCTACGATTGTCGGATCAGGCGTGTGGGCACCGTTCACGCAAACTGTTGAGACCGATATGCCAAGAGCGGGATCACGCCCCGCAGCTCTTGAGGTCTCTGGCAACCGGCTGGCACTGAGCGGAAACCTCGACTGGTCAAAGTTCGATCGTTCGTCCGCGTCGCCTCATGTCGTACCGACTCTTCGGCCTTCGCAAACGGCTCTTCCTCGTTATGTTCTCGACGGCAGGCCCGTTAGCTACGAAGCTTCTTTCAGCT
>DASXBV010000222.1:0-10714 GCA_036491515.1 Chthoniobacterales bacterium | reverse complement strand
GGATAATCTCCGGGTTGCCAGCCATGCCGGCGTATGTCGAAGGTCCGACGGACGATCGGTGTCGAGCTATCCGCTGTTGAAACTGCCCAGCGACCTCGGAGAATAACTTCGCCATCATCGGTTCCTTCAAAACGTTCCAATCGAATCCACACCTCATACTGGTGGTCCATCGGAGCCGCTCCAGGCGAAAATCCATAGGCCCTGATCCGGGAACTGAGATCCTCTGCCACCGCCCTGGCTACACCTTGATCCAATGGTTCAGCCCAGCGCGCGGTGGTCGCGTAGTCCACTTGAATTCCTCCCTTCATCGTTACTAAACGGCCTTGTGCCAGATACGCGGGAACATCAACCCGGCGAACAAAAACACCGACACCGCCAGCCTTTCCGGAGCGGATTTTCCTCGCTGATGCGTTGCTCAGCAAAAAGAAGCTAGGTAGCGGCTCTACCGCTGCGCAACTGATAAGGGACAGGCATATGAATGCGGCAACAAATGTTCTGAAAAGGCAATAGCGTTTCAAGGTTGATTGGCGTTAGCAGGTTTGCGACCGAATAGAATGGAGTTTGGATGACGCTGCAGAAAATCGGATAACTGCTGGATAGAGGCAGCAGCAGCATTGATTTCGGACAGTGAACTATCGAGCTGATATCGAAGACTGGAGTCCGGCTTCAGTACCTGATTCAGCTCCGCGGTGCTTTTTTGCAGATTAGTCAGCGCCCCCTTTGCCTGCTCAAGGGCCGGCTTCAGATCGGCGACCGCTGGATTAAGGCTCTTCAGAGTTGCAGTTAGCTGGTCGAAGGATTCGTGGATGCTGGTAAGAGCACCCTTCACCTGATCTCCATTCAACAGAGCTGAAACCGAATCCGATGCTTTGTTCAGCGAGGTTCCCAACCGTTCGAGGTGCATAGAATCAATACCATTCCGAGCACTCGCCACCAGCGATTGAACGTCCTTCGCCAAAGCCGCAAAATCGATACTTCCCAGGTTTCCGATAGCTTTGGTCAGGTCAGCAAGAATCGCTTCGATATCGGATGGCTGAGGCGGAATCTCAAACACCTCGGAATTTGCTTGCTCATGTAACACTACGGGCGCGGCATCCTTGTAGAAGTCCAACGCAATAAATAATTGGCCGCTAATCAAACTCTCGAAATCCAACTTCGCTCGAAACCCATTTTCGACCGCCCGATCGTGAGTTTTGCGATCGGTGATATCCATTGATAGGCCATATTTATTTAACAGATTATTCGTATCAATCTCATACAATACTTTAACAATTGGCGGTTCACCCGCGCCCTGAAATTTGAGTTGAACCTTGGTGACCTTACCGACCGTAACGCCTTTATATTTGACGTTCGAGCCTATACCCAGCCCATTGACTGATTGTGCAAAATAGGTGACGAATGCTTGTTTTTTCGAGAAAAGATCGGCTGAACCGAAATATAGGACTGCACCAATTGCTATGATAATTGCACCAAATACAAAGGCCCCAATTAAGGTAGGATTCGCTTTTTGACTCATGGGATACCTTCTGAAAATTAACTAAGACTTACCGGCCGGGTCCAGGCTTTCTGCGGGTAGGTCCTTCCTGGGTAGACCGATTGGCGTTTTTGTCGGATCACCACGCAGCAGAAATTCACGAACCTTCGGATCGCTGTGTCCCTCTTTAACTAATTCTCTGGGATTGCCATGGGCGATTACCGTTTTTGTTTCCGCGTCGAGGAAAATCGAGGTGTCGGCAATCGTGAAGATCGAAGCTAGCTCATGGGTAACCACGACAATCGTGGTTCCGAGACTGTCCCGGAGTCGCAGAATCAACTCGTCCAACCGACGGGAGGTGATTGGATCCAAGCCGGCGGAAGGTTCGTCAAAGAAAAGCAGGGCCGGATCGAGTGACATAGCCCTGGCAAGGCCGGCCCGTTTACGCATTCCGCCACTGATTTCCGAAGGATAAAATTCCTCGAAGCCCTTCAAACCGACAAGTGCAAGCTTCATGGAAACAATCTCTCTTATTTCTTCGGAGGAAAGCCTGGTATACTGCTCCAAAGGGAGAGCAACATTCTCTGCCAGGGTTAGCGAACTCCATAAGGCGCCACCCTGGTACAATACGCCAAAGGTCCTTTGCATCTCTTCTTGCTGCTCTGGAGTCGCCTTCGAAAAGCTTCGGCCGCAATAGAGGATCTCCCCTTTTTCTACCTCCTTCAGGCCGATGAGATATTTGAGAAGAGTGCTCTTGCCACAGCCGCTACCTCCCATGATGACCATGACCTCACCCGGAGCAACCGTAAAACTTATGTCGCGCATGAGGACGTACGAGCCATAGGCCATTTCAAGCCCTCTGACCTCGATTGCGGGATAGGAATTGCCAACGGCCGATCCAGCGGCGGCAGCCTCCATTTTGGTAATTGGTTTCTCGATAGAACTCACGAGATCACGTCTCTAGAAACTTTCGGACTGCTACAGCTTCAAAATTTCCTGGATGACGTCGATAATCGCGTCTGAAGCTACGATCCAGGTTATCCCCAGTACGACCGCTGATGTTGCGGCGTTGCCGACTGCGGCGGCATTGTTCCCGCACTTCATGCCCCTTTCGCAGCCGGCCACCGCAATAATGACCCCAAATATTGCGCTTTTTACCAGGCCGGTCACGATATCAACAAGGCCCATCGAGCCCACGGTCTGTGCCCAGTACTGGCTCCAGGTGATACCTAAAAAACTTCGTCCGACGACCGCGCCCCCTAATATTCCGACGAGGTCGGCGTAAAGCACCAGCAAAGGCATCATGAGGGAAAGGGCGATCAGTCGCGGGCTGACTACAAAATCCATCGGCGAGATCGCCAGCGTTCGGAACGCATCAATCTCTTCAGAGACCTTCATGCTCCCGATCTGAGCCGCGAATGCTGCGCCAGTGCGGCCAGCCATGATTATCCCGGTCATAATCGCACCCATCTCTCGCGCCATAGCGACCGCCACCAAATTGGCGACGTAGATGCCGGCTCCAAACTGTCGGAGTTGAATAGCGCCCACGAAGGCAAAGATGAGCCCGGTGAGGAAGCTGATCATGCCGACGATTGGTAACGCCTGAGCGCTGCATTCTTGCATTGTGAGCCAGAACAGTCGCCAGTCGAAGACTGCTTTTCCCCGGAGGATGCGTCCGAAACTGAGCACAGTCTCACCGATGAACTCAAGGGCCGCTTGAATTCCCTCAATGGAAACGATCGTCTTGTTTCCGATGAGCTCGAAGAAGGAGTCAGATTTTTTGCGTCCTCGTCCGGTTTCCCTCTCTGGCACCTCTTCGGCAAGGGCAACCAAGCTTGCGACATTTGGCGGAAGCGATTCGGATAGAAATTTCACTTTGTGTTCCCGGCACCATTCCTCCGCGCGAGCTACCACGATCAAGAGGCTGGTGTCCCAGAAGCTGAGCTGAGACAAATCAAACTGGAGCGCCTCGGCGGGCGACTGTCGATCGAGTTCCGAGAATACCTGGTCGATTTCTCGCTGCTGGGTATGGTGGACGCTCCAGTTTCCTTCGAATGTCAAAACAAGCCTCTGATCGCTACGGCTGAGGTTGACTTTCGGAGCTGCCGTTGAAATAGCTGAATTCGTCTTTGCCATCCTTAGTGTCCTGTCCCCGAAATAGCATGTGTTTTGTTGCGGTCAAAATGGGCCGCCGGCAAGGCGCGAGGAGCGGAGCATATCTGAATCGATATGTGACCGACGAGCAACGCAGCCGCCGGCCCATTTTCACCGCAACCCTCCGGGCCGGGGCCAGTTGGCTGTTTTTCCGCGTTGCTCACTCGGCCCGTATGATTCAGATATGGGCCTTCGTTCGCGCCTTGAAAAACAGCCAACTGACCTACGGCAAAATACATGTTATTTCGGGGACAGGACACTACATTGCGCCTGGCAGGCAGTCATCTCATGGCGCATTCGAATAAACGTACCAAACAGCTCCAAGCGTCTTTCTTGCCTGTCGAATCTAGAAGGGGTGGCCGAGCATGCAACTTTTAAAGTAGGCAGAGCCTGCATCGCTCACAAATCCTGAGAGATTTGTGAGCGATGCAGGCTGAAGACTTTTTCCTTGCGCATCCACCGATTTGTCGCCGAGGGAAGAGCAGTTAATTTGAGCTTGCCAGTGAATGTCTTAACTACAGCCGGCTCCAGAGCACGCGGAGAGACCTACTATTCGATCGTGATTCCGGTCTACAACGAGGAAGACGTGGTGGGCGGCCTGCTGGATGAGCTTAGCATGTTTGTGAGCACCTGGCGCAGTGACTATGAAATTCTCATGATCGACGATGGAAGCTCGGATCACACGGCGGAGATTATCCGAAGGCGGTTCGAGAATTGGGGTCAGGGTCAACTCGTCCGGCTCAGCCGAAACTGCGGCCAAGCCGCGGCGCTGTATTACGGTATGAAGCGCGCCTGCGGACAGGTGGTGATTCTGATGGATGGCGACGGCCAAAACGATCCGCGAGACATACCGAAAGTCCTGGCGCCGCTCGACGAGGTCGATATGGTTGTCGGCGTTCGTGTGGAACGTCGGGATTCGTTCGTCCGTCGAACAATGTCGAGGTTGGCCAACGCGGCGCGAAGCCGCATCCTGGGAGATGGCGTCGCCGACAGCGGCTGCGGAATCAAAGCCTTCCATCGCCGCGTGATCGACGCATTTATCCCGATGCGGACGCTTTATTCGTTTATGCCAGCCCTGGCTATCAGCGCCGGATTCACCGTCCGCCAGGTTCCGGTCCATCATCGGCCCAGGAGTGGCGGGAAGTCAAAATACGGAGTTCGGCAATTTTTGTGGAAGCCGTTGCTCGACCTGATGGGCGTCTGGTGGTTTTCTCGTCGCCGATGCCCGCTAGCCGTGGAAAAGGCTATCCGCTGACCTCGGCTTCTGTTTCTTTTTCCTCCACCTCTTGTTCGGGTCTGCACAACATCTCGGTGTTCGCATCGTAGTCCATCAGACCTGCATATCTTCCCCACGCGATCATGGTCTCGAGTATTTTCTCGGGGTTCTCGTAGGGCAACGCAGTCGAGATATCTTTCATTACCGTCTCGCGATCAATTTCCTCCTGGACCTCCAGGTAACTGAGAATGATGTGGAACAGGCGGAGTTTTTTAACTTGTTCGGCGAAGATCTGCGTGCGCGTCTCGCTGTCAGCATCAATGAATTTCCTGCCGAGGTCGGTAAAGCGCACCTCGTCCTTAGGCGTATCCACGAACTCGAGAATCTCCGCCGCTTTAACGAGTGAGATGGTCTCACCGAAATCCTTCCCAATCTCGTTCGCGATATCGTAGATATTGTCCAGCTCCGGATGGTCCTGCAGAATGCTCAGTAAGCCGAGAATGCGACTGACCGGGACTGTCGGTATAGATTCCAGCCGAGCTCGCGCGCGCGATATGGGTCTGCCGGATATTGGAGCCGGCTCTGGCGGGTGATCCGGCAACGCTTGCATCGTGATCGTTTCGTGGATCACATTTACCAACCGCTCGAATTCCGGATCATGCGGGTTTCGCGGATACGCAAGGTTATTTTCCATGACCAGTCCCAGACGGCCCGGGTGCGGAAACAGTACGCAAATGCGCGTCGCCATTTCCACCGCTTCTTCAATATTATGTGTCACCATGAAGATGCTCTTCAGCGAGGTGGCCTCCTCCTCCTTCCAGAGCGTTATCACTTCGTTTCGGAGGTTTTCAGCGGTCAGAACATCTAAAGCACTGAAGGCTTCATCCAGGCAGAGGATCTTCGGCTCGGCCACGAGTGCCCGCGCGATACCCACTCGCTGTCGCATGCCGCCCGAGATTTCGCGCGGATAGGCGTCGTGGTAGTTATTGAGGCCGATCAGATCGATTGCCTTTTCGACGGCAGCCTCTTTTTCCGCCTTGGTAAGCGGTTTCGACATCAAACCCACAGCGACGTTCTGCTCCACGGTGAGCCACGGGTAAAGAGCAAAAGTCTGGAAAACAATAGCGGCATATGGGTTGATACCGTCCAGGACCTTATCATAAGCCATTACCCGACCGCTGGTCGGCGTGGTTAAACCGGTCAGACACCGTAACAACGTCGATTTTCCCGAACCAGACTGCCCGAGAAGCGCCAACAATTCACCTTCGTGAATTGCGAGGTCGATCTGATCGAGCACCTTGAGTTCCCGGCCGCCGGCGACGGAGAACGTTTTGGTGATGTTACAGAGTTCGGCGATCACCGGCCGTTGGACGGCGGTCTCTGTCGAGCTTGGTTTGAGCGCTGTTGCCATGTTGTTCAGTCCAGATGAAAGCGTTTCTCGGCGTAGTCGTAAAGCCTGCGCCAGACCAGTTTGTTGGTCATCACGACAAAGATGCACATTACCGCAATGCTGCAGATGATCATAGGTGTATCCCCTTTTTGGGTAACCTCGGCAATGAACGCGCCGAGACCGTCCGCCTTCAGGGTAGTGTTACCCCAGGTGGCAAGCTCGGCGACAATACTGGCGTTCCACGCTCCACCGGCAGCCGTGCAAGCACCGGTCACCCAGAAAGGGAAGATCGCCGGCAAAATCAACGTGCGCCATATCGTCCAACCCTTTAACCCGTACGTTTTAGCCGCTTCCTTGAGGTCATTCGGGATGGCCATGGCACCGGCTATGACGTTAAACAGAATATACCATTGGGTGCCCATCGCGATCAGCAGAATGCTACCCCAATTGATTCCAATATGGGCCGCAACGAAAAAGCCGACCACAAACGGAAAGGTCATATTGACCGGGAATGAAGCGGCTATTTGGGCGAATGGCTGGGCAAAGCGCGCAATATCAGGCCTGGAGCCGATCCAGACACCAATCGGGGTCCAAATCAAAGTCGCCATAACGGTCATCAAGGCGACTCGTCCCATGGTTAAGGATCCCAGGAAACAGAGGTGCCCGAATTGACCCCAGCTAACGTGGTTGTAAACGGTATCGACGGCCGCGATAACTCCAAGAACTACCTGGCAAGCAAGCCACAATCCCACGACGACACCCAAAATCCGCGGGATCCATCGGCCTGCTAATTTCTTCGGATTTTCCGGTATGAGCTTGACTGCACTTGTCCTTTTTTTGAGTCGAGTGTATGCGTCCGCCGCCGGTTGCAGGATTTTTTCTTCAATCCAATCAAAGATGTAAGCGCGTCGGAACAAGTTGTAGAGCCAGGATTCGGGCGCTTGACCAGACTCGGTCAGCTCCATCTTGAACTTGTCCGCCCAGGCCAGGAGCGGTCGCCAGACGAGCTGATCCGAGGCCAGGATGACCGCAAGCATTGCCACGATAGCCCAGACGGCGGCGTTGTTGTCTCCTTTTTCGACTGCCGTTGCCATATAGGAGCCGAGCCCCGGCAGCTTGATGTTCTTGTTCAGAACCGTGATCGCCTCGCTTTGAGCCACAAAGAACCAACCGCCTCCAAAAGACATCATGGAATTCCAGATCAGGCTATGCATCGACGAAGGCACCTCGAGCGTTCCGAACCGTTGCCAGGGCGAGAGCCGAAAGTTCGTTGCAGCCTCTTGCAGATCATTCGGGATGGTGACCATCGAATGGTAAAAGCCAAATGCCATATTCCATACCTGGCCCGTAAAAATCGCGAAGATGCTCGCGCATTCTACTCCAAGCAGGCTCCCCGGGAAGAGAGCCATAAAGCCTGTGACCGTTATCGACAAAAACCCGAGGACAGGGACGGATTGTAAGATATCAAGCGCCGGCAAAATAATAGACCGTGCGATGCGGTTCTTCGCGGCGGCATACCCGACAGCAAACGTGAATAAGAGCGAAAATCCGAACGCTATCCACATTCTTAACACTGTGCGTCCCGCATAGTACGGGATGTTTCGAATATCGGTGGAGATTTCGGGAGACTGACCCTCATCGAAGTGAACAGTCATCCCTTGGCCAAAATGGAGGATTGTCCATGCCAGCCCAAAGACGCCGAGCAGGACAACGAGATCAACCCAGGAAAAAGTGCGTTTGATTTCCGCAGCACCCAGCTGTGTCGCAGTTATTTTCATTTCGACGCAACCAACAATATTTCAAACCTAGCCAGGAGGAACAATCCGATTCGTGTGACAGTTTCAAGACTTTTCGGATGGAAAGTAAGAAGGCAAAGGCAGAATGAAGAAGTTGGGATGGGTGGGCCAACAAATAACTTCTGCCTTTTTCCTTTTGCCTTCTGCCTTTCCCCGGCTTCGCTTACTTGCCAACCAGAATAATCTGACCCGCCGGCTTGGGAGCACCGCCCGCTTTTTCGACGCTGATCGCAAACGCGGCCGCAGATTCGACGGGAGCCGCAGGATGGAAACTCGTACGGATGAATCCTTCTTTGGGAACCGGCAGGATCCCGGCGCTGACGGGTTGCGGGTTTTTCGCGTCAATCACCCACAACTGGTAATCTTTTCCAGGTGCCGGCGGAGGTAATTTATCCAATTGGAGTACCCCTTTTTTTTGATCTTTGTCCCACACCACGACAGCCGTAGCCCCTTTGTACGCTGCGATTTGCGTCTTCAATGTCGCAATCTTGATTTCTGACAGGACATTCTTCTCCTTCAGCGCTGCCAACTCCCTTTCGGACTGTGCGATCTTCTGCTGGAGCACAGCTAGCGCTTTGCTTGCTTCCGCTTCTGCTTTGCCCGCTTCCGCCTCTTTCTGCTGAAGGGCAATTTCTTTCTCCTGAACGGTAATTAAATCTTTCTTAATTCGTGCCTGTTCCAGACTAAGAACGGCACAGGCAATCGCAAAACAGGCTGCCAAAGCCCACGGCACAGCCAACCAGATAATCTTCGAGCCACGCGCCGGTAGAGTGCCTCGCCGGCCTCTGCGCTCCGTTCGGAGAATTCGTTGAGGGATTTCGGCGGGCGCAGCCATCGGCGATGCCGTGTAGGCCAACGACGCAAACGCTTCCTCCAAATCGCGCGCTAAATCCCGAAGCTCTACGTCACGCGCGAGTTCGGCGCGAACCTTGTCGGCCGTCGCCGAGTCCAGCTCACCGAGGACGTATTGCACAAGCAAATCTTGTTTAGGCTCGTCGATCATAGCCCCTCATTTAAGCAGTCACGCAATCGAAGAAGACCCCGCCGGATTCGTGCTTTAATCGTGCCCAACGGCGTCGCCAGGCGCTCAGCGATCTGTTCGTGAGTAAGCCCCCCGAAAAAGGAGAGCTCCAGGGCCTGCCGCTGCTCCTGCGGGATCTGTTGAAGAGCGGAGCGAACGAGCGCACTTCGTTCACGAAGAGTCGGTTCATCTGCCGAGGTCTCATCTTTTTCCTGATAAAAAGATGATTCAATCGTGACCTTGTCACGGAGCCGTTCCAACCGCTGGCGAACCCGGAGCCGGTCGATCGCCTTATTGCGGATGATCATCACGGCCCAGGCAAACGGACTACTTCGGCTCGGGTCGTATGAGGCGGCTTTGCGCCAGATGTAAGTGAACCCCTCCTGCAAAACATCCTCGGCCTCTTTCGCGTCGTTCATCATCCGGAAGGCCATCCCGTACAGGGACGCGGAAAAACGCTCGTATAGGGCGGTAAACGCAGCGTTATCGCCTTCGGCAATTCGGCTGATCAAGCTTGCCTCAAACTCGCTCTCGGGTAACTGCGCCGGCCAACTCATACCGAATAACCGGGCTCGCATGCTATCGCCTGAGGTTGCCAGAGCCGACGCTATAAAATCGCTCCAAACAATCGGCGGGTGTTGCATTCGAGCCGCGGCCATAGATCAAGGCCCGGAAAACGAGTGATAATCAAGCGAATTCCGAAAATCGGAGTTTAGTGCACCGTCTCGCATATAATGGTGATGTCGTTGCGTTCAAAATGGGCCGCCGGCAAGGCGCGAGGAGGGCGCATATCTAAATCGATACGTAACCGACGAGCAACGCAGCCGCCGGCCCATTTTCAACGCAAACCCTCCGGGCCGCGGCCAGTTGGCTGTTTTTCCGCGTTGCTCGCTCGACCCGTATGAATGCAGATATGGGCGCTTCGCTTGCGCCTTGAAAAACAGCCAACTGACCTGCGGCGACATCACCATTATATGCGAGACGGTGCACTAGGTTTTACTAAACTATTTTAACAATGAATTTATTCAGTCTGGAAGGGAAGATTTCGTTTGTTACCGGCGCAGGGAGCGGCATTGGTCAGCGTGTCGCTGTGGGCCTTGCGGAAGCCGGCGCGTCGGTCGGGTGCTTCGACCTGGCGTCAAGTAGTGGTCTCAACGGTACCGTCGAGCAGATTAAGAAGGTTGGCTCTCGCGCTATCGCACTGACGGGAGATGTGGCGCAAGCCGCTGATTTGCATCAAGCTGTCGACACCGTGGAAAAGCAGCTGGGGCCGCTCTCCATAGCGGTCAACTGCGCCGGTATTGCCAACGCCATGGCGGCTGAGGAGATGCCGCTGGCACAATGGCAAAAGGTGATTGATGTGAATCTCACGGGCATCTTCCTCTCGTGTCAGGCAGAGGCAAAGGTCATGCTGCCCAGGAAGCAGGGATCGATCGTCAATATCGCGTCCATGTCGGGTACAATCGTCAACCGGGGCCTCCTGCAAGCGCATTACAACAGTTCAAAAGCAGCGGTCATCCATCTTTCGAAGAGTCTGGCAATGGAGTGGAGCGATCGCGGTGTGCGCGTTAACTCCATCAGCCCCGGCTACACTGCGACCCCGATGAACCTGCGGCCAGAGGTGGCGGAGCAAGTCAAGCGGTTCGAGGCCGACACCCCGCTG
>DASXBV010000221.1:0-5786 GCA_036491515.1 Chthoniobacterales bacterium | reverse complement strand
ATTCCAAGTTCCACAGAATTTTTCAGCTTCGCAAGGCTCAGAACGAATTTCCCCGGAGGCTCACGGTCAGCCCGCTGAATTTCGATCTGATCTTGTGCGATTCGGCCGGCCACGCGTATACCAATCAGCAGGCTCCAGATGAAGAATAGTCCGTATGCAAATCCGAGCAAAGCGCCCCCGGCCCCGTAGATAATCTTCACCGGCAAAGAGCTCTGATCACGGGTTCGCTTAAATAGGATCCGCCCAATCAATAAAATCCCATTATAGGAGATGATCCAGATCAACAGAGCAGCAATGGGAATCTGAAAAACCCCTGGAACGGCGCGATGCAGATATTCGGCTAGATTACCCGTAAAATGTAAGACGAGGAACGCTGCGACCAGCAAGGCGACAATCGCTGTCACTTGCCTCATGAGGCCATTGGTCCATCCCCGAAGGATACTGATCAGAATCCACAAAACGGAAAAAAGCAGGACAATACTCTGCCAGTGGGGCGAACCTTGAATTTCCGATGCTGGTCCCATCAAGGGTGACGGATCATCGACTGGGCGCGCTGTCTCAAAAGGTGATCACATAAAACCAGGGCAGCCATCGCCTCGACGATCGGTACGGCCCTGGGCAGAACACATGGATCATGGCGACCGCGAGCAGCGAGTTCCGTGGATTCGCCGGATGTCGTAACGGTCTGTTGTGGACGCAGGATGGTTGCAGTCGGTTTGAAAGCCACTCGGAAAAAGATATTCTCACCGTTGCTGATCCCTCCCTGCACGCCTCCGGAGAAATTCGTCCGAGTGCGCACCCTGCCCTCTCGCATTTCGAATATGTCGTTGTGTTCGGCACCCGTTAGCTGCGTGCATCCGAAGCCGGAGCCTATCTCGAACCCTTTGGTAGCCGGCAAACTAAGCATCGCTTTGGCGAGGTCCGCCTCGAGTTTGTCAAATACCGGCTCGCCGAGACCGGGTGGAACGCCGCGCACAACACACTCGATCACGCCTCCGACGGAATTTCCATCTTTTCTCATGGTCTTGATGAGATCAACCATTTGCGCTGTAGCGTCCGGATCGGGACAACGCACGATCGATTCCTCGACCGCCGCAAATTCCACTTCTAACAGATCCACACTGGCTTCGATCCGGTGGATGCTCTTTACGTAGGCGACAATTTCAAATTCAGGAAGGTAGCTGTGCAGCACTTTTTTGGCGATGGCAGCGGCCGCGACTCGACCTATGGTCTCGCGTGCCGAAGAACGCCCGCCACCCTGCCAATTCCGGATTCCGTACTTTGCTTGATAGGTGTAATCGGCGTGAGAGGGACGAAACGCGGATTCCATTTCACGATAGGCTTCCGAACGCGCATCCTTGTTCAACACCATGAGCGAAATCGGTGTTCCGAGGGTAAGACCTTCAAAAATCCCGGAAAGAATCTGGCATTTGTCCTCTTCAGCACGCTGCGTTACGATCTCGCTCTGTCCCGGTCGCCTCCGGTCGAGATCAACCTGAATATCCTCCGCAGTCAGGGGAATCCGCGGCGGGCAACCATCCACCACTGCACCGACACCGCCCCCATGCGATTCACCCCAGGTTGCTACACGAAACAAAACGCCAAAAAACGAAGACATGGTTAACGTATAAAAGAACTCAAGAACTCAAGAACTCAAGAACTCTAGAAGAACCAATAGTCTCGCGCCGAGGTCCGCATTCCTGCATTCCTGCATTCTTGAATTGCTGCATTCTTGAGTTCTCGAGTTCCTGAGTTCTTGCTGTTTCAGAATCTTCTCCAGCGCAACGTTACCCACCATACAGCCAGGAACGCGTCACCACATGCAGCGCACGCCGACCCGCCGACACGTTTCCCCAAACGTCTGTAACAGACTCGGTGACGTATGACAGATACTTTCTTTGACTAAACCCGGTCCGAGAACGAACTTGCAGGTCAATGATTGCCAAAACAAAGCTGATTGTTCCTGATACATTCCCACCATTCAGCCTCTCCCGCCTTCTCAAGACGGTGTTTAACCCGAACGCGGGCGAGCGAGTGGCTATCTTAATCGATCTGGATGACCCGCACGAAGTCAAAGACTTCGGGTTCCTGAAAAATCCCGATCTGACTATTCAACGAAACGCCTACGAGGTGTTTTATCAAGGCCTGAATAAAGGCGTCCTCAAGGAATTAGGCCTTACCGGCGGCGAAATGTTTGCTTACAAAATCACCGGCGGCAGTAATCTGGATCTACCAGACCTTGCGGTTGCGGTCGATGGGACCGAGCTGAGTTTCGAAAAAGATATTTATCCGAATTACCAGCTCATCCTCTGTATTTCCACATTCTCGGCGACCGCGCCATTGACGGCTTTCGCAAAGCAGTATGGTTTCCGCGGTGCTACCCTGCACGGCTTGAATCAGATCATCCTTAACAGCGGGCTGGCGGTTGACTACGACCAAGTGAGCAAGAATGCCGAGAAGCTTCGCCTCGGTATGACCCGAGCTGACTGGGTCGAGATCGATTTCACCTACGGCAAGGACGAGTTTGGCCTCCACCTGGACCTAGGTCAGCAAGAGGCGCAGAAAAGCCATGGCCTCTGTCGCGGCGGTCCGGACATCGCGAATTTGCCTGCGGGTGAAATTTATTACGTGCCAACCGGCGGTTCGGGCCATTTTCCGCTCACGTTCGAGGATGGCACAATCGGTTTGATGACCGTTAAAGGGGGTCGGATTGTTGATTCAAAACTTCTCAAAGGCAACCAGAAAACTATCGACGAACATAAGCGCAAGATTCAATCCGATCCGGCAACGGGTGAACTAGGAGAACTCGGTTTCGGCACGCAGCTTCTCCCTGTTTCGGGGCGCGATATTCAAGATGAGAAAGTGCTTGGTACATTGCATGTCGCCACCGGGCGCAGCGACCATCTCGGCGGTCATCTCACCCCGGACAAGTTCAACAGCAAAAAGAATGCAACCCATGACGATATCTTGTTCGCTCCGCACAAGACGCCAGAGATCAATGTGCCGCAGGTGCGCATGCGGCGTAACGGCACGACCGAGGTGCTGATCGAGAACTTCCAACCGGCAGACTACATGGCTGATCTGCTGGACTGAATCAACAGGACGTTTCGTTCAAGACAGCTTTTTTAGTCGCGGTGTCGAACGTCTACGAGAGCGACGATTTAGTCGATCAGTATCTCCTGTTCCATTACGGAACGGCTGACGATCAACTTCCTTATCCGTTCGGCCCACGCGATGCGCTTTTTTATCCAATCCGCTGTGTCAGCGATTTCCTGCCGGCGATTGGAACGGTCGAGCGGGCGTTGGATTTGGGCTGTGCAGTCGGGCGGTCCACGTTCGAGCTATCGCGCTGGGCTCGCCAAATCGTGGGAATCGATTTGTCTCATCGTTTTGTGGCGGCTGCGAACCGCATCCGGGAAACAGGTCAAATCGAGATCCGACGGATCGAAGAGGGCGAGATCGTTACCCGATTGAAAAGAGAATTACCGCTCGAGCTTCACAGAGAACGCTGCCAATTTGAGGTCGGTGACGCTACGTGTTTACGCCCGGATATTGGCAGGTTTGACGTGGTCCTCGCGGCGAATTTGATCGATCGCGTTAAATCACCGACGGATTTGCTCAAATCTTTTCCGGCGCTTGTCCATCTTGGGGGTCACCTGATTTTGTCCTCCCCCTACACGTGGCTGAAGGAATTTACGCCGAAATCGGATTGGCTCGGAGGCAAGTTTGACCCATCAGGTGACGCAGCGCCAACGCTTGAGCGGATAAAGAGCGTTATCCACGACTCTTTTGATCTCAAACTGACGAAGGACATTCCGTTTCTGATCCGGGAGCACGCGCGAAAGTTTCAGTGGAGCGTGGCGCAAGCGACGGTATGGCAACGACGATGAACGGTGAGAAGTGAGAATTGGCCAGGAAGCGTCACGCTGCTTCGAGGCAGAACCTGAAACCCGCGAGGCTTGATCCATACGCTAGTGACCACAACACAAAAGCACTACTGGAATAGTATAGAAAGTCAAGGCGGTTTTTACTACAAATTACCATCCCGCCGGCCAACCCATGGCTTTCGTCTGGATGGCCTGATCGTCTGCCACAGGGTTAGGCCCGCGAGCATGATGAATTCTAGAGAGGCCCTTTCTGAAGTTTGATCCGACCCAACTTGGCTAGAGCTTGTCCGCGTGGTTGACCAGCGTTCTGTAACGGTACAAGATCTGTTTGATGCTGAAGGCGATCGCCGAGATTTGGTTCTCGAACGGCATATGTTTGGGGGTGCAGATTATCATGCTGAAGGGTCCCGGTCGCAACTGACCAAGGCTGAAGAGAGAATGCCGGCTGTTCTGCATTTGTGGGAAAGCCTGGATCGGCTCACGTGCCAACGGGACGAGTCTTTGGACGATTTCAAGAGCGGGCCAAAGGACTTCAGTTGCGATGAGCCGGTTCGAAACCTGAATCTGGAAGCCCGATATCGCCTGATTTCCCTTGGCGGCAATTATTCCGTCCAACTGGTTTCCGGCAAGCTCCTGCTCGAAATATCGAATCGTCGGGTCGGGCGAGTCCGTCCAGAAGTCAGTCGAGAAATCTGGAGGGCGACCGGAAACCCGATCGGGATTGGCGACTGGGTAACTAAAGAGAGCAACATCCTGTGCCAGAAGAGGAGCTACCTCCAATTCGACCAGGAGCTTAACGATGGCGCTGGTGCTGATCAGATCTTCGGGCTGGATACCGCCAAGCAGCGCGAGGCGGATTGGAACACTTCCACCTCGAGGACCGATAAAGACATAGCTTGGGATCACGTGCCCATCAACGGCAAAGCTGCGCCATTTTGCTAGGCCGGCCGATTCTTCTGCAAGCAGATCGAGCGGCTCCCAGATTTCGTGTGCAGAATCAGCATTGGGCACATGGGTTGCGACTTCCGGAGGGGCTGAGACAGACAACGCTTTGTTCATAAAGAATCTCCTTAGGTGCTACTTCATTGTGGAATCCTGGTATTTGCGAAAACGCTTCTACCTGCGCCCGACTGCCCAGGACACGCCTGCCAGGCCGAAGCTACCTAACCGGGAGAGTAGCAGAAGGAAAATAAATGTCTATCAAATTAATATGGATTTCAAGCCGGGCGCGATCCGTACGCAGCAGCCAACGAGCCTCGGGCAGATCAGGGTTGCAAACTTAGTGCGCCATTGACTGGCGCATCGGCCTACTAGTTGAGTTTACAGAACTTACGATTTAAGATCCCAGTTCGTGAAGCTGTCTAAAAGGGGTGAATACGCCTTGCGCGCTTTGATTGACTTTGGTTTGGCCCAGGAGTTGGGGCGTCCTTTGCTCCAAGTGAGCGAACTGACCGCCAAGGAAGGTCTACCGATCAAATTTCTGGAGCAAATCTTAATGCAACTTAAAGCTGCCGGATACCTTGAGAGCCGGCGCGGTAAACACGGCGGTTACCTCTTGGCGCGACCACCGGAAAATATCTCAGTCGGCCAGGTCGTCCGATTAATCGACGGACCACTCGCACCCATCGCCTGTGTCAGCCAAACCGCCTATGAGCGTTGCAGTTGTCCCGACGAAGAGCATTGCGGCCTGCGCATGCTCATGTTGGACGTTCGAAATGCCATCTCGAACGTTCTCGACCGGTACACCCTGGCCGATGTCGTCGAGGTGACGATGCGCAAATTGCGCAAAGACAAGGTGCCTCTTCCGTTTGCGCTGGAGCCGTTATTGGCCCGGTCGTCCTCACGTCCGAAATCCGCGAAGCGGCCAAAGAAACTCAACGGCCAGTCTCCGGCCGAAAA
>DASXBV010000220.1:0-12478 GCA_036491515.1 Chthoniobacterales bacterium | reverse complement strand
GCTCCAAACGTCGCCTGGCTGACTTCTGCATCCGCTTGCTTGCTTGGCAATCGATGATAATCAAGACCGGTCTCTCCTATGGCGACAACCTTCGGGTGTTTTACCATTTCCTCCAACTCAGAGAGGAAATCCTTGCGTTCTCGACTGGCGGAATTTGGATGAATCCCGACCGAAGCATAGATCTGCGGGTAACGTTCAGCCAACTGGATCGCTTTCCGACTCGACTGCAAAGTCGTGCCGATCGTGATAATGCGTTCTACGCCGGCTTGCTTCGCTCTGAGCAGTACGTGGTCGAGATCTTCTGCAAACTCCGGAAAGTCTAAATGCGCGTGGGTGTCGATCAGCATCATAAATGAGTTTCTAGTTTCGGTTGGAGGAGCTCTATTCCAATACGGCTAAAACGAAGGCTACACCGCCAAACTCGAACAAGTCGAGAGGACTCAAGCGCGAAAGGAATTGCAAAACCGGTGTTTGACCGCGGCCGCGTCGACGGCGAACGCGTCACGCAACATCAGGCAGGCAATTCTCTCGTTGGCGACGCGGCGAGCAAATGCATCAGAAAAGCCTCTGCTTCACCTTGGCCACAATCTGTGCCTCACTCATTTTATCGGCAGTTTCCATTGCTACAATACGTATGCCGATCTTGTCTCGCTTCATCCGCTTTTTCAGTTCGCCCTTTGCCTCACCGGGGCCAAATATCAGAATCGTTTCTGCATCACCGATGCACGCAATTACCTCATCGTAGTAATTTGCGAGATGCCCCATATAATCTCTTTCCCGCGTATCATCTGCAGGAACCAGTTGTGGCTCAAATGACTCATTGGAAGGCGAACGACCAGAACGGCGAAGCTGCTTTTCAACGGTTGATTCTATGTGCTTTGTTTCTTCCCCTTTTTCCGTCAGTGCCACGATAGTGGCCTCTCTATGATCAATCCACAAACCCACCTTTGCTTTCATATTTCTTCTTTCTGTTACTGCGTTCGTGTTTATCGCCGCAGGTAAGCTACTCGACGGACTGTCCATTCTTTATTGCATCACTTCCATGGTTTTACCGTAGCGCCAATCGGCTGCGGACTGGGTCGGTCGGTTGCTACTTGATCGATTTACCGCGTGTACGAATCGTGAAGCGGTCTGGCTCTGACGCACTGCCTTCAACGATTTAGGCTTCGATCTCGGAAAATCGAAAGTCGAGTCGCACGGTTTCCCAATCGAGAACGTGTACGCCAAGCTTTGCTTCAATGAGCCAAGTGTTCGGGTCTTGATCAGGTTCCGATGCAGGATCTTCTTTTCTGTTTTCTACAATTTTCGCTTCAACTATTTTCACCCGTGGAATCACGCAAGGTCTCGCGGTAGTGACCACCTTCAGGATGAGGCTTTAAATCCAGAAGACGAATGAGATCCGAGACGGAATAATCAGTCTGCATCAACACTGGATAGCGCCGGCGGTTGGATAGTTCAACCGTACTCAAGGTGAGCCGCGTTGTAGAAAGAAACGCGTCGTTCATCGCTATTCCACGCGCAACTGGCGCGTCCGCTCATCTCGTATTACCTTCGCCGTCTTATGCCGAGATCTGCGGAGCTTGTTCGGAATGCGATCATTATTCGAGGTGCGCGTCAGAACAATTTGAAGGGCATTAATCTCGATCTGGAACTCAACAAACTCCACGTCATTACAGGTCCGAGCGGAAGCGGCAAGTCAAGTCTCGCCTTCGATACCATCTATGCGGAAGGCCAACGCCGGTACGTTGAGACGTTTAGTCCTTATACCCGGCAGTTCCTGGATCGCATGGACAAGCCGGTCGTAGACGAAATCCGCGGGATTCCACCGGCTATTGCGATTGAGCAAGCGAATAGAGTTCGAACGACCCGGTCTACGGTGGGGACGATGACCGAGATCAACGATTACCTAAAGCTGCTCATGCCGCGGGTTGCAAAAGCGTTTTGCCCGGAGTGTAGTCGTGAGATCGCGCTTGAGACTTCAAATGGAATCGCCGCAACGATTCTTGCGAGTCTCAAAGGGCGTGCGGCTCTCGTGACCTTTGGCGTGCCGGCCCCTCCTGGCACTAAACCTGCCGACTTTTTTTCCTTCCTCAATCAACAAGGCTTTCTGCGGGTGTGGCTCAACCAAGAAGCTCTGCGCACAGATGAGCCAGATCAAGTCAAACGGCTCCCAGCCATCGTTCCGGTGATTCAAGATCGCATCACCGTTGATGAATCAAACCGAGCCCGGCTCGTCGAAGCGATCGAACACGCGCTTCGATACGGGAAAGGCCAGGTAACAATTGTGAGACTTGAACCGGTGGAGGAACATCGGTTCTCCACAGGTTGGCATTGTCCTTATTGTGACCTGGACATCCGTCCTCCGACTCCCGGTTTGTTTTCATTTAACAATCCGCTTGGGGCCTGTCCGGCGTGCAGAGGGTTCGGCCGCATTATTGGGATTGATCTGGACCGGGCCATGCCGGACCGCCGCCTAAGCATTGCGGACGGCGTTGTAAAGCCGTTTCAGACAGGTCAAATGCGCGAGTGCCAGCAGGATTTGCTGTCACGCGCGATTGATCGAGATGTCGACATCCATGCTTCATTTGAAGAACTTCCTGTGGCGGATCAGAACTGGCTCATCGAGGGGGATGTCCGTCCAGACCTTACCGCAGACGATGTCTGGGAAAGCGGCGGCTGGTACGGTGTTCGCGGGTTTTTCAAGTGGATGGAATCGCGCACCTACAAGATGCACGTTCGCGTGTTCCTGAGCCGCTATCGAGCGTATACGCTATGCCCTCAATGCCACGGCACGCGCTTCAAGCCTGAAACATTAAATTTCAAGGTTGTCATTGATGGTGAGCGGCACACGCTTTCCGCGCTCCATCAGATGCCTGTCGAGGTTTTATCGGATCGTCTTCGTCGATTGGCTATTTCGCGGAAGGATGGGACGACCGGGATACTTCGGTCGCAGATTGTATCCCGGCTCAACTACCTGACCGACGTCGGCCTTGGGTATTTAACATTGGACCGCCCAACTCGATCGCTTTCGGGTGGTGAAGTGCAGCGGGTCAATCTCACTACCTGCCTTGGAGCCTCCCTGGTAAATACCCTCTTTGTTCTCGATGAACCCAGCGTTGGTCTTCACCCGAGAGATGTGCATCGCTTAAACGGTGTACTCCGCAGTCTGCGCGACAAGGGCAATACCCTTCTTGTCGTTGAACACGAAGAGGCCGTCATCAGGAACGCAGATAACCTCATCGAAATCGGTCCCGGTCGTGGTGAACTTGGCGGAGAACTTGTTTTTCATGGCACACTTGATCAGATCGAGAACGCATCGCAGGACTCGCTTACTGTGGCGTATCTTACGGGCAGAAAGCGGATTGTTCCTCCCAAGCAACGCAGAAAAGCGACCCGTTTTCTGGAGGTCGTCGGTGCACGCGAACACAATTTGCGTAATATCAACGTCAAATTCCCTCTAAAGCTTTTCTGCTGTGTCACCGGTGTTTCCGGCTCCGGGAAAAGCACGCTCGTGCAGGATGTCCTCTACGAGAACCTATTGAGACTGAAAGGAGGTTCGAGCGAAGAAACGCCGGGCATCTGTGATCGCATTACGGGCGCACACGATATTGACGAGGTTCTGCTGGTCGACCAGTCCCCATTGGCCCGTTCTCCCCGATCAACACCTGCAGTTTACGTAGGCGTGTTTGACCGGATACGGGAACTTTTTTCGCAGGTTCCGGAGTCGATAGCGGCGGGACTATCCCCTGGGGTATTCTCGTTCAACTCCGGCAACGGCCGCTGCGAACGTTGCTCCGGTCTTGGCTACGAGAAAGTCGAAATGCAGTTTCTCAGCGACCAGTATATTCGATGTGCTGAGTGCGCCGGCAAACGCTATCAACCTCACGTTCTCTCAATCGAGCTGCATGAGAAATCGATTCACGATGTACTTGAACTGACAGTAACCGAAGCGATTGCATTCTTTAGATCAATCAATGCAGCTGGTGGACTGACCGAGCCGCTTGAACTTCTCAAGGAAGTCGGACTTGGATACCTGCGACTGGGTCAACCAGTCAATATTCTGTCCGGCGGAGAGTCACAGCGCTTGAAGCTTGTCGGCCACTTGACCGAAAGCCGGAAGAGCAGCCGCTACTCGCTTCTGATTTTTGATGAGCCGACAACGGGGTTGCATTTCGATGATATCGCGGCACTCCTCACTGTTTTTCAGCAACTCGTGGAGCGAGGAAACACGTTGATCGTGATCGAGCACAATCTGGAGGTAATCCAGTCAGCAGATTACGTTATTGATCTCGGGCCCGAAGCGGGCGTCGCCGGGGGGAATCTCGTCGGGGCTGGAACGCCCGAAGCGTTGGCGAAAAACGGCCGCTCCCATACGGGCATTGCCCTTCGCAAGAAAATGGCGACCGGTTTGAAGGGTTCACCTGCAATTACTCCACGAGTTGCTAACGCACCCGCGGTTCTGAAGAAGCCGGAAATTGTCGTGCATGGAGCGCGCCACCACAATCTAAAGAATCTTTCGCTGAGTTTACCCCAGGAAAAGATGGTCGTTGTTACAGGCTTGAGCGGCTCCGGAAAATCGAGTCTGGCATTCGATATCCTATTTGCGGAAGGCCAACGGCGCTTCATGGATAGCATGTCGACATACGCGCGCCAGTTCGTCGAACAACTGGAACGGCCCGATGTCGATCATGTCGAGGGACTGCCGCCGAGCGTCGCAATTGAACAACGACTCACCCAGGGAAGTGGTAAATCAACGGTCGCGACACTGACCGAGGTTTATCATTTTCTTCGGCTTCTTTTCGCGAAATTAGGAACTCAATACTGCCCTCGATGCGTACTTCCGGTAACCAAAATGAGTGCGTCCGCGATTTTCAGACAAGTCACGGACATCGTGAACCGGGGGCCGGCGACCTTGACCAGCCCGGTCGTCAGAGCACGAAAGGGGTTTCATAAGGATATCGCCGTGTGGGCGGAGCGGCAAGGGTACGAGGAACTGGTTGTTGACGACAACCGATGTCGCGTCACTGAGTTCCCGCAACTGGAGCGGTATCGGGAACACTCCATCGATGTGGTTATCGGCAAGCTGCAAAGGGAGTTACCTCCGACAGAAATACAGAACCTCGTAAAGAAGGCGCTAAAAATCGGAAATGGATCGGCTTTCCTTTTGCCGGCCAATACGCCGAGTTCCTCTACGCGTGCAAATCCTGCCAAGGCATCCGGTCCGGTTCCTGAAAAAGTTGTTCTCAGCAGCGAAATGAGCTGTCCCCGATGTGGAGATGCATTTGAGGAGCTTGACCCACGACTTTTCTCGTTCAATTCTCCGCACGGCTGGTGCACAACATGCAACGGATACGGTTACATTCTGCCTTTTACCGTGGACGAAGATGACGCAGGATCAAGGCTTGAAGTGGAACTTGTTGCGGAGTTGAAGAGCGATTCCGTTTCTGAAGATGCGGTTGAACAGTGTCCCGAATGTCACGGCGCGCGTCTCAATGCAATTGCCAGGGCCGTTCGCGTCGAAGGATACACCATCGACCAAATCACGGGGAGTTCTGCCCGCGACGCCATCCCTCAAATCGAGAATTTGAAGTTCAATGGAACAGCGCGTCAAATCGGGGCGGATATCCTTTCCGAAATCGTCCAGCGCCTTTCCTTCATGCAGCAAGTCGGTCTGGAATATCTCACGCTGGATCGATCGGCGAAGAGTCTGAGCGGAGGTGAATCGCAGAGGATCCGGCTGGCAGCGCAGCTAGGATCAAACTTGCGCGGCGTCTTGTATGTGTTGGACGAACCGTCTATCGGACTTCACCCCAGAGACAACGAGCGGCTGCTGAATACGCTGCAAGCCTTAAAGGAGAAAGGTAACACGCTGGTCGTAGTCGAGCATGACGAGGAGACGATGCGCCGCGCCGACTTGATCGTCGACCTTGGACCCGGCGCCGGACGGCGCGGAGGCGAATTGGTTGCTCTCGGAACCATCGATGAGATCAAGAAGTGTCGAGGTTCCATTACCGGTAAATACCTTGCAAATCCAATGTCCCATCCAATACGCGGCTCACGCCGGTTGCTGGATAACACCGATTGGCTCGAGATTCTTGGAGCGCATGCAAACAACTTGAAAGAGGTCGATGTCCATTTTCCAATCGGACGACTCTCGGTCATCACCGGGGTTTCCGGTTCCGGCAAGAGCACTTTGCTGCGATCGGTCCTCTTGCCCGCCGTGCGCGAAAAACTAGAAAGAAAGAGAAAGAAAACTGCTAACGTATCATTCGCGTGGAAGGAAGTTTTGGGCGCTGATTGCCTGGGAGGTGTCTATGAGGTAGATCAGTCTCCAATTGGCAAATCCTCGCGTTCGATTCCGGCAACGTACGTTAAAATCTTTGATGACATTCGTGCCCTATTCGGACAACTGCCAGAATCCAGAATTCGTGGCTACAATCCAAGCCGCTTCTCATTCAATAGGGAAGGAGGGAGATGCGAACTCTGCTCAGGACAGGGTGTTATTAAACTGGAAATGAACTTCTTACCTTCGAGCTACATTCCGTGCGAAGCGTGCGGAGGCAAGCGCTTCAATCCACAAACTCTTGAGATCCGGTTCAACGAGAAGAGTATAGGCGATATTCTCGAAATGACGATCGAGGAGGCTTCAGATTTCTTCCAATCGCAAACGCGCATACATAAGCCGCTGGACCTTTTGGTACAAACCGGCCTTGGGTATCTGCAATTGGGGCAACCAAGCCCGACCCTCAGCGGCGGCGAAGCACAACGCTTAAAACTTGTGAGCGAATTGAAGAGCGGGGTTGCAAAAGGAATCAACGAACGTCTTCGAAAAAACAGAATTCCAAAATCGACTCTTTACCTTTTGGAAGAGCCTACGATCGGCTTGCACATGGCGGACGTACAACTCCTGGTGGAAGTGCTCCACCGTCTGGTCGACGACGGTAACACCGTCATTGTCATCGAACACAATCTGGATGTAATTGCCGAAGCCGATTATATCGTCGATATCGGTCCCGAGGCCGGGAGAAATGGTGGAAAAGTGGTAGCGGTCGGTTCTCCTGAAGAGGTTGCCCAAGATAAGGAAAGCCGCACGGCGCCGTTTATCAAGCGGATCCTGGAAACGGAAAAAAAGCGGAAGCGGGCAGCTTAGCCTGGAAATCTCATTCTGTTGCGGCGACGCCGCAGCGGGATGAGATTTCCAGGCTGGGTGTCGCGTTGTACGAAATTAGGAGACTATGGAATAAAGGCTTGGTTTGTTGTACTTAATTGGGAGACTCAGCACACCGAATTGTACTTAATTCGGAGACTCCGCACGGTATGAGAATGGTCTTCTACGGGAGTGTTTCGCCGACGCTCCAAGAATGCGTGGACCCATTAGGGCGCTTGCTGAGCCGGTCGGATCTGCACGGCTTGCGGAAGACGGACGAGTTTCGTTGCCCTTCTTGTCGGCTCCCGATTTTTGCACCTAGATGGGAGACTACGCACGCGCGCATGAAGTCTCCTATTAAAGTGCAGTAGTCTCCTCTTTTAGTGCAACCGGAAAATTGTACTAAAATGAGAGACTCCCTCGAAGCGCAACGGCTCGCCAGTCTCCTAATTTCGTGCAGCGTGACATCCGCTATGGAATCTTTGCCTCAAGAGCGACTTGGCGAAGAGATACACCTTGTTCCAGATGGGGCCGAAGGACCTGAAAACGGGCAATCGCAATCTGGCGAGCTGATTCGGTTAATGATGCTATTTCACTCACTACCGGTAACTTGACCGCCCGAATTATGCCAAATAATCCCGAAAAAATTATGCCAAATAATTAGGAAAGTGACACCTTGTTCCAACGCCTTTTCCCATTGCCTACTATAGCACATAACCTAGAGTCGAGTAGGTCTCCGCAGTCGCCTTAATCTGAAATCACGCTCTCGCCAGCGGAGACCTACTCGACTCTAGGTTATGTAGGACTAAAATTAGGCGAGGCTAACTTTTAGAAGTGTCACTTTGGGAATTATTTGGCATAAGTGTTTGCGCAATATTTGGCATATTTGACCTAGGTTCGCATCCAGCGCACCTCGACGCGTTCAACATAAGGGTCATGTGCGTGGGTTCGTAGGCGTACGCGGCAACAAAACTCTTGCTCATATGCAAGAAGCCCGCCCAGGCCGAAGCCGAGGATGGCCAGTCTAGACGTGGTTGCGTCCTACGCTGCGCTTACTTGGCTCGCTTCCAAACCACATGAGAGGTCCCGCCGGTTGAGGTAGGGCCAGTGTACTTCATTTCATCCCCAGTGAGAGTGAAAGATCGCCTCTGATCCGCCCCGTTGAAGTTCGGGAACGAACTGCTCTCAATTGTGATAGTGGAGCGTATGATCTGCCTCGCTCACTGACTACGTGCCAAAGTAGCAGATGCTTCCCTGCACAATAGCTTTGTTCTCCTCCGGAGTACCCTCCAGACGGTTGTTGGACGCGAATTTAGGAAGGCCAGAGCCCATGAGCTGCGCAGCAAAGCGACCATTGCCATCGAACATAAGGTTGCCTGTCGGATTGGCACCGGGGTAGTCTTACAAACCATTAGGCAGCCTCGAGGAATGAAGGACGCTCCAGATCAAGGGCAAACTGCCCATAGGGATTGATGTGGCCTTGGAACAGCGGTGTCAGGACCCGAAGATCCTCGATGCTGAGGCGCTCCCACAGGCCTTCTCGCTCAATCGTTCGCTCGACCAGGATCGTATTGATAAGCATCAGACAGTTCTGCAGCAGCTGCAGCGACAGCGTTACAATCTCCTGCTGTTCACGGCTGTTGGTAGCCAGTTCGCCCTGGCGAACCATAACAAATAAAGTCATTGGTGGCGTTCCAATTCTCGACCACGTTAAGTCCTTCTTGGACCTCATGCTGGGTCTTACCGGAATACCCGTCGAGCACGCTCTGGCAGCCTTGCGAACCTGTTACAAGCCCACCGACCCCGACACCCGTCTTCCCACAGGCCCGGGCTACTTCTGGTTTCGTGACAGCAGCGATTCACAACTTGAGGCTGCGCGCGCCGCCGTTGGCCGGCCCACAGATCGAGTTCGCGTCGCCCATTTCGACACTGGTTACGACGCCGATCACCAGACCAAACCGCTTTCCTGCTCACGAAAGAGCCAACGAATTTGCAGCGGAACTTTGTTGATGACGATCGGCCTAATGATGCGACCGATCACACTTCCGGCATTCTCACCAACTTGGGGCATGGAACTGGAACCTTAGGCATTTTAGCGGGTGCAACGGTAGACGGTACTGAGCTGGGTGGCGCACCCTTTTTGGACGTGATCCCCATTCGCGGTCCAAGTCCGTTGTGTTGTTCAGAAACTGCGCCATCGCAAAGGCGTTCGGCTACGTCCATAGTTTGTTCAGCGACAAGGCTAAACGGGCGCACGTCATCACGAGGAGCATGGGTGGTTTGGCCTTACAAGCGTGGGCCGATGCGGTGAATGCGCTGTATGAACTTGGCATTTTCATTGTGACGGCGGCAGGGAATAACTTCGGAAATCTGCCGACCCGAAACATCGTGTCCCAGCACGTTTCAAGCGCGTGGTGGCGGATTGTGGGGCGATGGCCGACCGGATTACCGCGGTGGCAGCCGCCGCAACGCGCGCTTGGTGAGATGGTGAGATAGCTGTTTGAAAATATCCGCCAGAGTGTATTTTCCGCTGAGTGTTGCAGCTATGTCTATCCATGCGTCCCGGACCAATATCGTTCTCCGACCCGATCCCACGCGTGTTTTCTTCCGGCCATTTGATTTAATGAGTCAGGAGCGCATTACGCGGATCGTCGCGCGAGTTACGGCTTTGGAGCGCAGTGAAGCGGAGCAAGAGGCCAGGACCATGCTCGACCGCTTCATGGAGCGGCACGTGAAGCTTAAGGGCTTCCTTCTCAGGCGATTCGCGGAGGTGCGCGACCACGTCATCACTGATCGACCGCTCAACGAGTGGCAGAAGCTGCTAATCGGCGCTTACTTTACACTTGAATATTCGCTCGAGGCAGCGGCGCTTTTCAACCCCTCGATCGTACCGCATCCGGATCAATCAGGACTTTCGCCGGACACGTTGCGATTTGTGCTGAGTCTACGTGCGACCGGTGAGGGGCATGTGTCATCGATCGTGTTCCGCACGGGAGTGGTCGATAAGAACGGTCAAATCTCGATCAATCCGCCGACCCGTTTCATCACCGCGGCAGAGGTGCAACCGAATCCGAGTTACGAAAAGCGGCTCTTTGAGCGAAAGCTCCGCGAACTCGGCGTGCTGTCCCAGGATGCGCAGCACCTGATGGATCAGCTCGGCGAGCAATTTACTTTCGAGCAGCTCAGTGAAATCGCTGATGAGGGATCGCGGGGTTTTCGGCTGCTCGATAGCAGCGTACGACGCACTGCTGAGGATTTACTCGCGGTGGCGCGGGCGAACTACGAGATCAGCTTTGAGCCATCGGAGCGGTACTCAGAACGCGTGATCTTCCCTTTGGCACCCGCAGAGGCGCGCGGGATCGAAGACGCTCGTTTTGTGAGGTTTCATGACGAAGCGGGCCGATCGACATACTACGCCACCTACACCGCGTTCGACGGGCAAGTCCCATTGCCTCAGTTGCTCGAAACAGAGGATTTCGTGCGCTTCAAAATTAGTACGCTCAATGGGCCGGAAGTGCAGAACAAGGGGATGGCGCTCTTCCCGCGAAAGGTGCGCGGCCACTATGCGATGCTCTCGCGGCAGGACAACGAGAACCTTTACCTGATGTATTCGGACATGCTGCACTTCTGGTATGATAAGCAACTGCTGCTGCGGCCGACTTTTCCTTGGGAGTTTGTGCAGCTAGGCAATTGCGGCTCGCCGATCGAGACCGATGCTGGCTGGCTCGTACTCACGCACGGCGTTGGGTCGATACGGCGTTACGCAATCGGTGCAGTCCTGTTGGACCTCAATGATCCCGGCCGTGTCATGGGGAGGCTACCGGAGCCATTGCTCGAGCCAATTTCGGAGGAGCGTGATGGTTACGTGCCGAACGTCGTATATAGCTGCGGAGCGCTGGTTCACGCCGGCCGGCTCATTCTGCCTTACGCGATGAGCGACCAGTGCACGAGCTTCGCGACCGTGCCCCTGGAAGAGTTGTTCGGCGAGTTGAAATCGCATCCGCCGGACAGCCTCTTATGATCAGCCAAGGTTTGTAAAAGATCGCCCTCATTGGGAATTACCTGCCACGCAAATGCGGGAGATCGCAGGAGGTCGTCGGATCTCGCCAGACCGCAGTGTACCCCCTCGTTTTCCGGGAGGGATGGGCAATTGGGGATGCGCCGACATCGAGAAAGGTCTGCGCAGCTTGGACTTCGGCAATTTACCTAATAATTACCCCGCGACTATTCTTCTCTAATCGAACAGCCCAGGATTTTGCGCCTGAAAGAGAATCTCGTGGATATTCTCTTCACGAGAAAGCTTTTGATGGATTAAGTAAAGGACGTGCGTATTCGGCTAGGCAGACTCGCGAATCTGGTATAGTCGCCGCGCGGCGAGGTGTGCGCTCTCGTAGTAGGCGATAAGCGGGATCATCGCTATCGCCGTCGAGCGGGATATCCCGGCGGCGCAGTGGACGACCAATGGGGCCTTCTCCGGGTCTTTACGCGCTGCGAGCGCCCACTTCACGCTAAACTCACAAGTCTTTTCGATATCCGCCTCGGTAGCGATACCCGCGCCATCAGTTAAATCCCGAAAATACAAATTCAACCGTTGTCCGCGGAAGTCCGGTCGTAACACCACCTTGCCCCGCTCGTCGTATTCGCAAATACTAATAACATAACCCACCCGCGAGAGGTCCATTAAACAAAACGTCTCACGGTCAACGATGCTTACCGGAGCGGGAGTCACGTTAGTTCGATTAGTCAATATTTTCGCCCTTTGACGGATCCATCTGAAAATTTGTTAGCGCTGCGGAATCTCAAATTCTAGCATGTAACGTGCAGGATCCCGTTGGTCTTAACAGGATTCTCCTGGAGCGTCTTGATCGCTTCTGCCGTCGGCAGTATGACCAATTCAATTTCTCGGCGATGGGCTTCGTGTTTCACCTCCTCCATGATCGGCAAGGCTCCGGTACCCGTACCGACAACCAGCCGCTGGCACTTCCAGGGTATGTCCTCCTCGATTGAGAGAGGTGTGTGTCCAAAGGCGGAGCGGAACTTTTTGGATGGCTTCTTATTCCGCTTGCTGACGTGGCCGCGATCGATCACGACGTCGTACTCGTAGGTCGTTCCATTTATGCGGATCGACCCAAAGGAAAATGCCTCAAAGCCCAGATCCCCTTCCCCCGATCGTTTCCCGCTATCGCCTCGCTTGCTCATAAACACGTGCAATTCAAAACAGCGAAAATATCGACTTTGATCGTGTGAAAGCAAATCAAGCCCAAAAAGGCCCTTAGTGGCCGGATTTCGACATTTTGCCCTTATTTACTGGAATTTGGTGCCGTTAATCTC
>DASXBV010000219.1:0-3705 GCA_036491515.1 Chthoniobacterales bacterium | reverse complement strand
GACCTCCTCGGTCACTCCGATGAGTTCACGATATTTTTTGGTTTGTCGTTCGTGCCGTTCCGTGGATTTCATTCGCTGGATTTCTTGCATGCGACGTCGTGCCACCCGCTTGCGATTGTGGAACCCCCGAACCCGCTTCTGAACTGCTTTTTTGAGGCGGCCGACCAAACGAGTGACCACGCGTACGACATCCCATAACAAGGTGTTGTCGGTCGGGTGATGAATGTCCGTCTGCACGACCGATCCAGCTACATAATGCGTATGATTTCGAGTCTGCAACGATCTATTACCGCTGGCATCCGCTCTTCGGTTTATCTCTACCTGTTCGCAATCGACGAAAAGACCGCGACGGCGGACGCATCTTCTGCGAATCCCCGGACGGCAAAATATATCCCATTCCGAGCTGGATGTTGAGTCCGGAGTGTTCGCAATTCTCGTTCGGCCCTCCGCTGATTTCTGTGGAAGCGCTCTCCGAACTTCGCGATCTCCTCACGAGTTTGCCGATTCATGGGGATTGCGATAAAGCTTCTCCCAATCCATCTCCCAAGGAGGGAGTAAATGAAACGATCGGCGAAGCCGCTCTACCCGCAAATGAATCTTCCACTCCTCAATGTGCCCGCAACAGAAATTCCCGACGACCAGCAAGAGGAACTCACGATCGCTCTGATGGAACTACTCATCAACGCAGCGGAAGAAAAAAACGAGCAGCAACAAAAAAACGGAGGAAAAGATGAATTCGAAACTCACACCTGAACGTCTTCTCCGGAAAGCCCTAGTTTACGTTCGCCAGTCCAAGCCTAGTCAATTAATCCACAACCAGGAAAGCACACGCCTCCAATTTAGCCTCGCGGATCGAGCCCGCGTGTTGGGTTTCCAACGAGTCGTCGTCATTGACGACGATCAAGGACGCACGGGCTCGGGCTTGGTCGACCGTCCTGGATTCCAGCGCTTGGCTGCAGAAGTATGCAGCGGCGAAGTGGGTGCTGTATTTTGTATTGAGGCATCGCGATTAGCTCGCAACGGTCGAGACTGGCATCATCTGATTGACCTATGTGGAATGGTCGGCGCGGTCGTCGTGGATCCTGACGGTATTTACGATCCGACTCTAACCAATGATCGGTTACTCCTGGGCATGAAGGGCACCATAAGTGAATTCGAGTTGAATCTGTTTCGGCAGCGGTCGACAGAAGCGATTCTTCAGAAAGCCCGCCGTGGCGAACTGCAAATTCTACTTCCTGTCGGTTTCTGTTGGGCACCAACCGGTAAACTGGAAAAGGATCCCGATCAGCGCGTACAGCAGGCTATCCAGTTGGTTTTTCGTAAACTGACCGAGTTAGGTAGCGTTCGCCAAATTATGCTATGGTTTCGGAAAGAAAACATTTGCCTGCCGGCATTTCCTCATGACAACCCTGGCGAACGCAAGATGATTTGGAAATTGCCCGGATACGCAGCTCTTCACTCGATGCTCACCAGTCCGATCTATGCCGGTGCCTACGTATACGGCAGAACAGAAACACGGACCCATGTTGTGGAGGGCCGCGCACGCAAATCCGCGGGCCATAGCAAGCCGCAAAGCAGATGGAAGGTCTTGATCAAAGAACACCATCCCGGTTACCTTTCCTGGGAAGAGTATGAACGGAATCAATCAATGATTTCTGCCAACGCCCATATACATTCCGGCGCAGAGCCGAAGGCCGGCCGCGGCGGCGGAGCATTGCTTTCCGGCCTTCTGCGCTGCCGGCGTTGTGGACGAATGATGCATGTCTTATATCCGGGCACGGTAGTCCGCTATGTGTGCGATGCTGCGCGCCGCCAGCATGGTGATAAACAGTGCATTTCCTTTGGTGGCTTTCGAATTGATGCGGCCCTGTCGAAAGAAGTGTTAAGCGCGATCAGCGGAAACGCGATTGAGGCCGCTTTGGAAGCCGCGGAGGAAATGCAACAGAAGCGACGAGATCTGCGCAAGGCCATCGAGTTGGAGCTAGAGCAGGCTCGCTACGAAGCACGTTTGGCAGCTCGCCGATACGAATCCGTCGATCCAGATCAGCGGTTGGTTGCCGCAGAACTGGAGGCTCGATGGAATACGGTCTTGCAGAAAACGAAAGAACTCGAAAATAAATTGCATGAGTTCGACGACGAGAGCCAATCTACACCGGCACCGAATAAGCAAGTCCTCCTGAGTTTGGCGCAAGATCTGCCGGCAATCTGGATCTCACCTTCTACCGACATGCGACTGAAGCAACGGATCGTTCGCATCCTGATCCACGAAATTGTTGCCGACGTGGAGGAGAAAAGCAGAGAGATTGTTTTGGTGATTCACTGGGCGGGCGGCCGTCATTCAGAACTTCGCGTGAAAAAAAGTGAGGCAGGCAGAAACCGGCGGTGCACGGACCCCGAGGCGATTGAGGTCATTCAGCAGATGGCCGGAAAGTTTACAGACGAGCAAATCGCAGGCACTCTGAACCGGCTCGGGCTGCGGACAGGAGTCGACAACGGGTGGAACGTGAGCCGTGTTCACAATGCGCGTTGCTACCACCACATGCCGGCATTTGACGCTCAGAACGACAAACCCAGTGAAGTAACAATTAAGGAAGCAGCGCAGCGACTGAATGTAAGCCCACCCATTATACGGCGCATGATCGAACAGAAGATTCTGCCAGCGCACCAAGTGGTGGTTTGTGCGCCATGGCAGATTCCAGTAGAAGCACTGGATTCAGAAGTGATCCGTAAACAGGCTACCAATATCAAGAACCGCGTGCGTGTTCCGCAAAGCCAGGATGATGATGGGCAGCAATCAATGTTTTCAGAGAGATAGCGAGGTATAGCACAATGTCGCAACATCGACCGTGGTGTCGACGCGGAGTTTCTCGCCCTCTTCCAGACCCAGATCCACCGCCGCTTGCACCACCAACTCATTGACGGCCTGCAGGGTCTCCGGAGTCAACCGGTTAAAAGCGCGGTTGAAGGCGTCATGCTTCGGCACCGGCTGGCAGTAGAAATCCGTAAACTGGCGCAGGGTGTACCCGTCGGTGATCCGGTCGCGCAGCTCGCGATAATTCCAGTTTTTTATGCGCATTAAAATCAGGGAGCGCAGCACCTGTTGTGGGGCCAATCCGCTGCGACCGGTCCCGGGATTTTTCAGACCTCGTTCCAGATCACGCCGTGCCGCCTCGATCATCTCTTCGTGGTCGTCCAGAAAATCGGAGATGCTCTGCAGCAGCGGCTCCAGCGAGATGCCTTGCTGCAGCAACTCCCAATCGGCGAAACGGATCCGCGGCTTCGCAGCCCTGGACACCTTCAGTCCTCCGCTTTTTTCGAAGCCTGGTCCCTCTCCCGCTTCAATGCTTGGAGATTTCGCGACGCGGCCTGATACAGCAGTTCCTGCAGAGCACGCCCATTGTCCAACCAGCGCTGAACTTGGGGAACCAATTCCTCGGGCACGTACAGGGAAAAGCGGCGTCCTTGCTGGCGGCCATAGAGGACATAGCTGGGATGTTTCTCCCCGGAAAGACAGGCAGGGCAATTCGGGCGGATGCAGGGACTGCGGCGAAAGCTGAGCGAGCCGAGGGCGGCGGGCCACAGGTTGTCGGTCCGCTGTTGCAACCAGCGTTGAACGTCGGCAAGGGATTCGGATTCGGGTCGGGTCGGGATTTGGCCGGCATGACGTACGTATGCCACAACTCACACATGCATGTCAAGGGAAAA